>JAAUSA010000269.1 GCA_012031975.1 Alkalinema sp. RU_4_3
CTCAAAGATTGCACTAATCACTACAGCCTCCGTTGTTAGCTGGTCAGACCCGTGGTTCGATTATATCGGAAATCTAGATAGCTTCAATCCAAGCAAAATAGTACAAATGGTCACCTTAACAGGGGTAGTTCATAGTCCCCATCCCGGTCCCGTGGAATACCGATTTCAACCTCTCCAAAGGTTCCTTTGATCTTTCTTCTTGCTGTAGCCGTTGCGCCGATTCTTGGTTTTTGATGTAGGCTCCGTCTCCTCTGAGGCGGCTTCTCGAAGTTGATGATCGAGTTAGATTCAGCATTGGTTTTGTCTCAGTTGTTAGTTCATTAGATCCTATAAATCAACCTCTGACACAAAATATTTTACAATCCCAAATTTACACTGCTCATCACTGCATCCGGCAGGGCCGTCATAACCATTTCACTGCCTGCCTCACGATTGAGCAAAGCCAAAAGTGCTGAGGCATCCAAACCCAACTACTCACCTAACTGCTCCTGCTTCCTTTCTGCAATCAACTCATCAGCCAACGATCGCCCCTCTGGAACAAAACCCCTAACCCAATCCTGGGCCTGCGCGATCGCCTGCGTTTGAGAGAAAATCTTGACTTCCCCATGGGCCACCTGCACTGTCAGCTTATCCCCAGCTCGCCAACCCATGCTGATATAGACTTCCGGTGGGATTTCGACAGTCCCGTCGGACGCAACTTCCATCTGTAACTGTGTCATTAGCCTCACCTTCACTCGATGTTTCTCGATTATCGCGCATACATTCTCAAGATGTCCACCGACTAAACTCCTGGTTTTGAAAGTTTTTTCTATAAAAGTCTATGGTTATTTCTGGTTCTCCATGGGTATGAGTAGACCATATGCTCTACTTTCTGCGAATCTAGCGTCAAGGCTGTAGAATATGAGGACATTCTAACCGGGTGCGACTAGAATCTGATGTAGCTATTGGGCGAAGCTACAACCATATTGATTAATCTTGGCCCAAAACTGTGACCATCGTCCTTTCGTATGTGTCAGCGCTCGTAAACTCAACACGATTTCCGCTCCGGTGCGTTTCCATTTCATACCAGAACTGCAGAGTCGAGCTTTGACTAAGACTTTACAAGCAGCTTCGGTGACCCCCGAACCAATGGGTAAATGGTCGGCAATGGCTTCGGCATAGTGCATTTGGTGGTGGTGATTACGAAAGTAGGTAATAGCATCTTGAAGTCCCTGTTGGGTTGTTTGAGAGAGTTTGCGGGTGGGAGTTGTCTCCATAGTTTTTAGCAAGCCTGCCGCTGCCCCAATCTTATGTTTCAACTCATGACAGGTTGTATCCATCCAGCGCTGCTGTTGGGCTTTGGAACGGGGATGTAAGGCTTTAGCAACATCCGAAAGGTATTCGCTGACGTGATAGAAGTCAATCGTCTGACAGTCTGTATTGGGCAGCAGAAATGACCAGTTGTCGGCTGCTCCATCCGCCAGCCCTTGGTAACGCGCATTTGGATAAAGGCGTTTGACTTGATCTATTTCAGCTTGCAAGCGTCCCAGAAACACCGCTTTTCCAGCTTCGAGAGCCGATGCTATATAGGTCGTATGCTGACGTTCTCCAGACTCATCATACAAACTAATCGTCCCAACCATCGCTTGCCGAAAGCCCTCTTGGCACAGCCACATGCAAGTGCCATCCAGGCCAATACTAATGGTGGGAATCGCCACCGACTGTTTCGGCGTCTGATAGTGCCAAGCTTCTTCCTTCGCTAAAGCAATACTGCCGACCGCTTCAGCCAAAATCTGAACAAAGGCTAAGGGTAAATCCCGACCATGATTCTCGCGCAGGTCTTCGATCACTTTGCCGCCGCTCATCTCGGCATATTTGTGCGCGATCTGTTTCGCAAACCGAGGCGTCGAGGTCACGACGATCCGACCATCCACTTCCAACGGACAATAGGTGCTCCCACCCGCACTACTTTGATATACATGACGCAAGATTTCAGTCGCACCATAGGGGGTTTGATAGGTTTTGGGTAATAACCCTTTGCTCGTCCACTGACGGCCCTCCATTTCTATGGGACTGCCATCGGTGTCATATTGCTGCAGGGCTTCCCCGCTCGCAATCGTGCCTGCTTCATTCAGGACTGTTTGGATCCCTTCCTCGGTCTCTAGCATTGATCCACTAAACGGGACTTTCACCGCCAGTACTACATATTCATCGGTTCGTTCTAAGATTGAAACTGACATAGCTTGACTACCTTACTAGCGGCGGACAACGTCCCAAGAACTTTCATCACCATCTAGCATTCTACACCACATCAGATTCTAGTCGCACCCAATAGTCCTTTGGCGCTAAAGATTGTGGCGACTTCGATTCAGGACTTGTTCGAGGGGGGAATTGACACATTTTTACAAGAAGATACGTTTATCTTTAATGGCCTGCGGCGGCTCTTGGATCAACAGTTCAGCCGCTTGTCCGCGATCGAGCAGAGCATCATGTATTGGTTGGCGATTAATCGTGAGTGGACGACGATCGCGGATCTCCAGGGCGATATTGTGCCCGCCTTGCCCAAACAGCGATTGCTGGAAACCCTGGAAGCATTGTCACGGCGTAGTCTGATTGAACATAATCAGGCAAGGTTTACGCAGCAACCCGTGGTGATGGAATATGTGACGGAGCAGTTGATTGAACGGGTCAGTGAGGTGCTGCAAGCACCACAAGCGTCATTGAGCATTTTCAATTCCCACAGTTTGATCAAAGCCACGGCGAAGGACTATGTGCGGGAAAGTCAAATCCGGCTGATTTTGCAGCCGATTGCCCAACGATTGATTGAACAGTTCAGTC
The DNA here is from genome assembly GCA_012031975.1 of Alkalinema sp. RU_4_3. Taxonomy (GTDB): domain Bacteria; phylum Cyanobacteriota; class Cyanobacteriia; order Leptolyngbyales; family Leptolyngbyaceae; genus JAAUSA01. Next base: position 2,818 of record JAAUSA010000269.1, read on the forward strand.
CGGCGACGGCGATCGCCGAACACCTGCGGGGCGTTTTGGACATAGTGCGACAAGGCACTGCAACAAACTAAGCAACCCACTATCAATCCGGTAACTATGCGGCGGGCAATCTGATTAACTTGATGCTCCATTTGTCGATGGATTTGGCGGGCTGTGATTTTTCCCATCTGACGATTCGACAGGCTTGGTTATCAAATACGTTATTACAACAAGTCAATTTCTCCAATGCTCACTTTATCACCTGTCGGTTTGCCCAATCGCTGGGCTATCCTCTATCGATGGCACTGAGTCCAGATGGTAGCTGCGTCGCGATCGGGGTCGAGAATGGCAGCATTTATATTTGGCAGGTGCCCAGTGGCAATCCGCTTCTGACAATTGCGGCCCATGAAACCTATATTTTTGCCCTTTGCTTTAGCCCCGATGGTCAAACAGTGGTCAGTGGGGGGCAGGATGGTTTGATCAAATTCTGGGATTTGCGCAATGGCAATTGCGTTCAAACAATTCAAGCTGAGGGTGCGATCTGGTCACTGGCATTTAGCCCCGTTGGCGGTGCGTCTCCAGAGAGACAGAGACAATGGCTGGCCAGTGGTTCCGGTGGCACCAATCGCCAGATTGATCTCTGGGATTGGCAAACCGGGCAATCGGTCAAAACCCTGATTGGCCATGATGGACAACCGAGCACCTTGGCCTTTGTGCCCACCCCAGCTTCAACCGAGCATCGCGATAGGGCCTTCCAGGGACTACGATTAATTAGTGGTAGCCATGATGCGGCGCTGAAGATTTGGGATCTGGATCGAGGCATCTGTCTGCAAACGTTGACCGAGCACAAGGGGATTATCTTTTCGGTTAAGGTGCATCCCCAAGGCGATCGCTTTGCGACTGCTAGCTTTGATCATACGGTCAAACTCTGGGATCTAGAAACTGGAAACTGTCTCCAGACCTTCACCGGACATACAGCAGAAGTTACGGGGGTGAGTTTTAGCTGCAATGGGCAACTGTTGGCGAGTTGTAGCTACGATCGCACCATTCGGCTTTGGGATGTGGCAACAGGGAGATGTGTGCAGGTTTTACAGGGCCATCGCAATCATGTTTGGGCGGTCGCTTTTATTCACAGCAATTTACCAGAGAGCCAGTCAGACATCCAAATGTTGGTCAGTGTCAGTTGGGATCAAACGGTGCGGTTCTGGCAGATTAATCGGCTTGCGGCTTCCAGCCAATGCCTCAAAACCATTCAAGGGAGTTATATTGGCGTTCGAAGTATCGCGTTCCATCCACAAGGTTATTGTTTGGCCAGTGCTGGTGTTGGCGATGAAATTCGGCTATGGAACGAGGCGGGACAATCCATCAAGCGCCTTCAGGGGCATAAATCGGGCCTTCAAAAAATCGCGTTTCACCCGCAGGGGAAGTGGATTGCGAGTGGTGGCTTTACGGGTGAAGTCATGATTTGGGATATCGATACCGGACGTTGCTTACATGACTTTTTAATGAGCAATTCCTGGATTCATGCGTTGGAGTTTAGTTGCCAGGGTTATCTTGCGAGTAGTAGTAGTTCGGATGCCACCGTTCGGATTTGGGATAGCCAAACGGGGGAATGTTTGCGTGCGATTCGCTTGCCCCCTGATGCCTATGCGTTGGGACTGGCTTTCCATCCCCAAGGGCAATATTTTGTGACAGCGGGGAATGACGATCGATTACGCTGGTGGGATACCGCAACAGGGGAATGTCTGCGCGTGGTGAATGCCGATCATGGTGGTCATGCTTGGTGCGTGGCATTCCGTCCCCAGGGTCATTTGTTCGCCAGTATTGGCAACAAGGACAGTACGGTAAAATTCTGGGATGCTGAGACGGGGGAATGTTTAAAGACTTTGAAGCATAGTGCTGGTGTGAATGGTTCGATCGCCTTCAATTACGACGGTTCTCTGTTGGCAAGTGGTCGGGGCGATTGTCTCATTAGCCTGGTAGATGTCGTGACAGGTAACTGTTTACGTATTCTCGAAGGACACACGAGCGCTGTCACTTCAGTGAATTTTCGTCCCGTCACTCCATCTAATGATGCAACGGCGCAACGACAAATTTTAGCCAGTGGCAGTTATGACGAAACAATTCGTCTGTGGGATGTCGAAACGGGTGAATGTTTGCAGATTCTGAGGCCCGATCGGCTGTACGAAGGGATGAATATTACTGGTGTCACAGGGTTGAGCGATGGCCAACAGGCGGCGTTGAAGCAATTGGGGGCAGTTGCTAATGGTCGGGCATGACGCCCTGGACGTTCGATTTAAGAATCTTTAACTCTGAGAATGCCTCAAGCTTAGACTACTTGTTGGTGAATCCTTTCAGTAATAATACTTAGCCATTGTGTAGTTCTTGTTAATGTAAACTAAGTTTAGCTACATGCAAACTTCTCTATCCTTAGCCTGGAAATCCATACATATGAATATCTTTGCTGCGCTTGACCAGTCTTCCAGTCTTCAGATCCCTGCGCCTAAGTCTGTATTGGATATCACTTCTCCCTCGCGGCGATCGCTCCTCTTCATTGATTCTAGCGTTGCCGATGCCCAAACCCTCGTGAATGGGGCCTCCTCAGGCACCGAGGTGCATCTGTTGCGATCGGGGCAGGATGCTGTGGCCCAGATTACCCAAACCCTGCTGGGGCGTAGCGGGATTGAGAGTTTGCAAATTGTATCCCATGCTAGATCGGGCGCTTTGCAGCTTGGGGAAACTTGGCTCGATGGGCAGAGTTTACCCGGATATGTGGGGCAGTTGAAGTCCTGGGGGGCGGCGCTGGGCGTAGATGCAGATATTTTGCTGTATGGCTGTAATCTGGCCCAGGATGCAGCGGGACAGGCCTTTGTCAATCTGCTGGCCGAGGCGACGGGGCGGATGTGGCGGCTTCCGATGATTTGACCGGGAGTGCGGCCTTAGGTGGCGATTGGGAGTTGGAATATGCGACGGGG
>JAAUSA010000270.1 GCA_012031975.1 Alkalinema sp. RU_4_3
GCACCATACAGATTCCCCGTCTCCACAAAGCGCCCCACCTCCATCAGCATCTCCAACTCCTGCCGCAAAGCCTCCTTCTTCGCTGCCGTCTTGGAATGCTTACTCAGCACATCCCTAGCCGTCGTCAAGATCGTCCGCAACGTATTCAAATAGTTCAAACTCTCATTCAAAGCCGGATCGCTCACAGGCAACAGTGGATCACCACCAGCATTGCCAAGTCCACCACTCGGCTGCTGCCAACTGGAAGACCCACCCGTACCACCACCACTGCCGCTAAAGCCCCAAGCCCCACCCTGGCCAATATAGATCTGCCCCCCGCTCAAATCCCTCGGTGCATAATTGCCCGTATTTGGCAGTATGGTCCGATCGTCCAGCCCCGTCGGTGCATCCGGCAACAGCTCACTCTCATCCGTCAAATCATCCAACTTGATCAGCATCGCCCGATAGCTCAAGTCCTGGCTATTTCCAGCGCGATCGATCGCATTAAAAGTCAACGTCTCTTCCACAAAAGACTGCCCCTTCAGCTTAACCGTACCTCCAACAATCCCCGTCGAAGCAGACAGGGCCTGGCTCGTCTGATTTTGAACAAAATTCACCGCCAAACCAGCATCCGCATCACTGACTGTTCCACTGAAGGTTTTAGTCAGTTCTTTATCCGTACCTTCAAGCTCATAGGCAACCCCATCATAGATCCCATCGATCGTCAGATTTGGTCGCAGGGTATCGATCGCCAACTCCCTCGCCTCAGCAATATTCTGCTCCGACCCATTCAACAGCACCCGCTTCGCCGACAAAGCATACCGACCATCCACCAGCTCCGGCGACTGAATCTCCCACGTACCACTACTCCCCACCGTCACAGACCCTAGCAATCTCTCAGGCCCTGCCGTCACACCCGTCCCTACTTCCTGAGCATACAGCCGCAGCACAGACCCCACAGGCCCAGTCCCCTGCACCATAGGCCGATTATCCTTCGTAATCCCATCCGAATTACTAATTCCCGTATCCGTCGCCGCCGTCAAACTCAACGTCGCCATAGGCACCTTCTCCAGACCCAACCGATACTGATTAAAATCCTTCGTCCCCGCCTGCACCACCTTCACATAATAGGTCTGCCCAGCCACACCAGAGAACATTAGCTCCTCCGCCTGGCTCCGCAGATTCTCACTCCTCGCCACCACCGTATTATCCCACCTCACCACCTGCAAATTCAAATTATCATCTTCCGTCCGCGCATCCATCCCATCCAAACTCACCCGCACCATCTGCGCCCCATCCAGAGTAAATCCATACACATCCGCCCGGTCCCAAGGATCGATCGCCCCCGCATAACTCGCCTTCCCACTCAACTGCCCCAGCCCCAAAGCTGTCGTTGTATCATTTCCTGCCTCATCTATGGCACGCGATCGCCCCGTCATCGCGATCGCCTTCTTATTCCCATCTCGCCAAGCTAGATTATCCGTTAAGGAGGTACCCGTCACCAGTTGCTCTGTGTTCATCTCCCAGACAGCCCATTCCTTCGACACCCTATGCCGCCAGACCAAATCAGCCCGACCATCACTCCCCAAATACTCCGCCCCCACCACTTCCCAATCCGCTCCCACCGCGATCGCCGTCGTCGAACCTGGCGCGTTCACCATCGCCCCCTTCAGAATCTGATTCCCATTCATCTCCCATATCGCCACCTGATTCAGGCTATTACGCCAAAACACATCCGACTTCCCATCCCCACTAAAGTCCGCGATCGCTCTATTTTCCAGCTAAAATCCACAGATGTCGCGATCGCCTGACTCAAGCCCTGCTTCCCCTCCCGCCAAATCGAATTCGCCCCACTAATCTGGTCCCGCCAGAAAATATCCACCTTCCCATCCCCATCAAAATCCCCTACACCACCCACCTTCATCGAAGCCGCCACATTGTCATACATCCCCTCACTCGTCACAGTCTTCCCATCCATGTACCAGACCGCCGCCTGACGATCCACCTCATTACGCCACAGAATATCCGCCTTTCCATCTCCATTAAAATCCGCCACCTCCTTCACCTGCCAAGCCTGACTCAGCGTCAGCATATCCACCCCATTAGTAGACGTCAGCGCTACCCCCTGAGAAATCGCCTGCCCATCCATCAGCCACACATAACTCTTCCCCGCACCATCACGCCAGACCACATCCTCATTCCCATCATTATTCAAATCCCCCAGCCCCTGCACCGTCCAACTTTGATCCACCGTCAACCCAAGCTGAGACTCGCCCCCAAATGCCACCCCATTCATCGACCAAAACCCAATCCCATTATTCGACGCATTCCGCCACAAAATGCTCGCATTATTCGATCGACGACTCGCGATCGACAACTCATAATTCGTCGCAGTCGGACTCGCCCCACTGCCGTATATTCCCCCCCCAGCAGAAATAGCTACATAATAGTCCCCAGCCGCCAGCCGACTCGCATTGACAAATTCCGTCATCAGATCGGCATTACTCGACTCCCGCAGGATTTCGCCTTCCTCAATCGCATTACTCCCGTTCTTATCCTGAACCAGCGCCAAATTGACATTCTTCGAGAAACCCTTCAGCGCTACATTAGCGCTACTCGCCCCACCCAAAGAAAACTTATAAACATCCAAATTATTCGCCGTAGATAGACTATCTACCTTTGTCCCATTGACAACATCCGACAGCACCGTATGAGAAAGTAGCGATTTACCGATAAAAGAAGAAGTCATAGTGATATAGCCGGGAACTTGTCTAGGAATAGAAACAGAATACGGAGAATTAGAGTATTAATCTATACGCAACAAACTGAACAAATCTAAGAGATTATGCTTATTTCTTCTTCTGCCTCTAATTATCAGATACTGCTGACGAATTCATCTATGGTCTTCACCGACGATCGCATTATTCGATCACTAACCGTCACCACTCCTAACCTGCTTCAGCTGGTTTTGGCTATTAGCCTCGGGTTTTAACCCAAGGCGGGTCAACAGCGCAGTGAGGAATGACCTAAAATAGCTCTAAAATAATTAACGGTGCATTGCAAGCAGATTCCCTACCCTTAACCACCCGTTTTTTGCAATTTCCCCCCAACCCTATGTCCACCATATCCAAATCCCTCCTCACCACCACCCTCCTCCTAAGTCTCCTCCTCCCCTCCAAAGCCACCGCCCAAGACACCAACAGCTACATCACCCAAGGCATCCAATACATCCAACAAAATCGCCTCCAAGACGCGATCGGCATCCTTCCGCCAAGCCACCGCTACCAACCCCCGCTCCGCCCCCGCCCACTACAACCTCGGCCTCGCCCTTCGCCAAAACGGCAACCTCCAAGACAGCGCCACCGCCTTCTACAACGCGATCGCGCCGACCCCAGCTTCGCCCTCGCCTACGGCAACCTCGGCGCCGCCCTCCTCGAAGGCGGCAACTACCCCCAAGCCACCGACTACCTAAAACGCGCCCTCGAACTCGACCCCCAACTGGGCCTCGCCTACTACAACCTCGGCCTCATCCAAGAAGCTCAAGGCAACTGGGCCGCCGCCACCGAACAATTCGAACGCGCCACCCTCTATAGCCCCAGCGCCCCCGAAGCCGCCTACCACCTCGGCATCGCCCACCAACAAACCAAAACACCAACTCAGCCATCACCGCATTCCGCCGAGCCCTCCAACTCAAACCCAACTACACCGAAGCCCAATACAACCTCGGCACAATCTGGTTCAGTCAAGGCAACCTCGAAGAAGCCTTACGTGCCTTTCGCCAAACCCTCCAAATCCAACCCGACTACGCCCACGCCTACTACAGCGCCGGCGTCGCCCTCACCCTCCAAAAAAACTACAGCAAAGCCCAAGAAGTCCTAACCCAGGCCAAAACCCTCTACCAAAAGCAGAACAACCCCAACGGCGTAAAGGAGAGCGATCGCTCCTCACCCAACTCCAACTCGCCATCACCCCAAAACCCGCCCCCTAAAACACCACCCCCATGGGAAACTTAATAGGGCATTCCTAAACTTTCTGAAATCGTCTGACCCGGACAGATTTTAGCCAGCAAAACCCCTATTTTTAAGTCCTGCCTTCCTCGTTCCCACTTCTATGCTAGAGATTATCCTGGCGGTTCTATCGATTTCCGCCGCAGGCAGCCTGCGATCGGCCCTCCCCCTCCTCATCGTCCTCCTCTACGGCGAAAACCTCTGGCAACAGGTCCCCTTCCTCTCCCAGATCGCCCCCTCTATAGTCTTCGGCTTCCTGGTCAGTTGGTCCCTTGTCGAACTCTTTGCCTCCAAGGATCGCCTTGGCCAGCGCCTCCTGCAAATCATCCAGTTGATCGCCAGTCCCTTAATCGGCGGCATGTTCGGGGTAGCGATCGCCAAGGTCACCGAGCAACCCCACTGGCTCGTCGTGGTACTCGCCGGAATCGGCGGCTCCCTAGCCCTCGTCCTCCAGCTCGTCCAACTCGGCTGGTTTTACCGCATGGGCAGACTGCCCCTTTGGGCGATCTTTGCTCAAGATGCAGCCTGCGTGATCCTTGTCCTCCTCGCCTTTGACGCCCCTACCCAAGGGGGGCTGATCGCCCTAGTCCTACTTTGGCTCGCCATCCGCAGTGCCCAAGCTTGGAGGGACTGGCAGCGATCGGCCCCCCGCCTCAGCGATCCCGATTAGCCCTCAGCCCAAGCCTTCGCCCAAGCCAACGTTTCATGCACTAGATCCAACGTCGCCGCCTCACAATACAGCCGCAACACAGGCTCCGTCCCACTAAACCGAATCAACAGCCAGCGCCCATCAGACAACGTGAACTTATAGCCATCATCCGTCTGACAACCCATCACCGCCTGCCCAGCGATCGCCCCCAAAGGCTGATTCTGCAACTGATCCACCAGCTTCGCCCGCACCGCCATACTCGCCAACGGCAGATCGATCCGGTCATAACAACCCGTAAACCCCGTCATGGTTTGCAGATCCCGGTGCAGATCCCCCAAATCCTTCCCCGACTGCACCACCGTCTCCAGCACATACAGCGCCGACAGCAACGCATCACGCTCCGGAATATGGTGGCCATAGCCAATCCCACCGGACTCCTCACCGCCGAGGAGCACCTTCGTTTCCAACATCCGATCGCCAATATACTTATACCCAATCGGCGTCTCGTACACCGCAAGGCCAAACTTCTCCGCCACCAAATTCATCAACTGCGATCCACTCACCGTCTTCACCACTTCGCCAGTGAAACCCCGACGCTCCACCAGGTGTTCCAGCAAGATCGGGATCAAAATCTGGGAACTCAGGAAATTCCCCTGCCCGTCCACAGCAGCAATCCGATCGCTATCCCCATCAAACACCAATCCCACGGTCAAAGGTCCGACAGGCAAACCCTTAATCTTCTCAAACATCTTCCCCAGGTACTTCGGCAAAGGCTCCGGCGCACCGCCCTCGAACAGCGGGTCGCGATCGCTATTAATCTCCATCACAGGCACGCCCAGCATCTGCTCCAAACCTGTCGAAGCCGCCCCATGCATGACATCCACCACCACACGGAGTTTACCTGCTTCCACAGCCGATCGAATCGCCGCAATATCCACCAGCTTCTGCAACCCCGCACAGTAGGACGTCCAGGGATTAAACCCCGTAATCTTGCCCTGACGCTCCACCGACCCCAGCGCCCCCTGGGGAATCAACGCCTCAATCTTCTCCGTCACCTCCGGCGGCACCGACCCCCCATGGGCACTCTTCACCTTCAGCCCCGAATAG
>JAAUSA010000002.1 GCA_012031975.1 Alkalinema sp. RU_4_3
CTGGATTGATGAGATCAGCAACTACTTTTTAGAGAGACAGAATAGTGGCTTTGTGGAGGGCTTCAATAACCGCATTAAAGTCATGAAGCGACGGTGCTATGGCATCTTTAAGGTCAAACACATTTTTCAGCGCCTAACCCTTGACCTTCATGGCTATGAGCGATTTGGGCCAACTTTGAACAAGGCCTAATATAGCTAAACCCATATCTAGTGCCTCTCACGGGAGATCCGGTAGAGCCGAAAATTCGACATCTCATAACAAATCAATCCGCGATCGAAAGAACTAAGTGCTTGCACCATACTATACCAACTTTCTCCGTAAAAACCCATACAAAATAGAGATTTTCCTATCGTTTCGTAACAAAATCTCATGTTTTCTGGTGGATTCACTGCCTAGAAGCAGCCCCCACCCAGCCCAAGACATGAGCCCTCAAGACCCGCTAAAATAGCAAGAGTCACCTCGCAGGTAACCAGCCATGTCACCCCTTCGACAACAATTACTCGATGCGATCGCCCAAGTCCCCGACACCGATCTAGAAGCAATGCTTCACTTCATCCAATCTCGCCAAACCCCAGCACCTATTTCTACGGCCCAACAAGCTTGGGACCAAGTTATCGATCGCCTCAACAGCCTCACCCCAGAAGACCGCATCCTCCAACGCCAAGCCACCACAGCACTCCTCCAATCCTGGAACAACGAAACGGATCCAGATGAACCCGAAGAAAGCTGGGAATCCCTCAAAATTGCCCTTGACCAAAACCGCAATAGCTATCGTCCTCTCTTCCCATGAGTCAGAGCCTTATTCTCCTTGATACTGGACCACTGGGTCTGATCACCAACCGCTCAAAAAATCCTGAGTGTCAAGCTTGCCAACAGTGGTTTAATAGCCTGAGCGATCGCATTTTACTCCCTGAAATCTGCGACTACGAACTGCGTAGAGAACTGATCCGTGCAAACAAACTGCGGGGCCTCCGCCAGCTCGATCAGCTCAAAACCACAGTTCTTTATCTCCCCATCACCACGACAGTTATGCTCAAAGCTGCTGAACTCTGGGCCAAAGCTAGAAACGAAGGGTATCCCACAGCTCCCCCTGAGGCGATCGATGGAGATGTCATTCTTGCCGCCCAGGCGCTTCTCCTCCAAGAGCAAGGTCAAGATACAATCATCGCAACAACCAACGTTGGCCATCTCAGCCGTTTTACTCCAGCCCTGACTTGGCAGGCGATTCGCTGACTTAGAAGCATCATGTATGAATCACAATATACTCATCGATATTTTGGAAGCCAATCGCTTGATGCGATCGCCCCATGAAGTCACCCTATTCGAGCAGACCCTAGAACAACTGGCTCAGAGTCCTGATCCTGCCGATCTATCCCGCCTACACTTGGTGTTAGATGATGCCTGCGAGCAGCCAGAAGTAATGTTTAGTCTAGTTCATTTTCTAGAGTCATTTGAGGTCCAGGAGCAGGTGCAGGCGTTTATTCAAGTGATGCCTGCTTTGGCAGAGCGTGCAGCGGAATGGTCAGAGATTTTGCAATCTCGAATTATGAATGATGCGATCGCACGCGCAAGTTTTGAGGAGAAAATGCAGTGGACAGTTGAGCCCCTAACCTCGGCTGCATGAGGTGGGCGATTATGTCTCACCTCTATTTCTGGTCAATCTGCTTCAGCATCCCAAGAACATGGGAAAGGTCATTCCCCCGATTGAGCAGAGAAAACGTTGCAGAGAAATCATAGACAGGAGAGGTCTTACCCTGGAGCTTGATGAAGACGAACTCGCCGCCATTCGTCAAAAGCGCATAGCCCGGTTTGTCAACCTCGGGTTTGGCCAGGAGATAGGCGATCGCCTGAGGAATCGCCGCCTGCACCGAAAACCGCGTCCGTTTAGATTCCACCACCAAAATCCAGATTTGGGACTGGCGCAAAATCAAGGTATCAATCCGGCCAATCAACGCCACACCACTTTCATCCACTTCCTGAAGCTCAACACTGACCTCAGAATCGATCGTATAGGGCGATCTATAAAACCCAGCCACATCCAAAAGCGGCGAAACCACCACCATTTTAACAGTCTCCTCATTCAGGGACTGAACTTCCAGTTGGCTGAGATAGTTTTGCTGAATGCGATCGATCGCCACTGTCTCAGCACTAGTCAACACAGGCTGAGGAGCCAGCCATTCAGAGAAAAACTGCGGATCGGTCGATCGCTGGATATGAAAGCGATCGCGAAGTTCAGCCAGGGTGACTTCATGGGCAGTCAGTACAGCCATCGGTCCTAATCAATTGAGGTCAAATTCAGTATAGACGATCTGCCCCCAGTAATTCCAAATTCGCCCACTGCGCTCTGGCCCGCCCCGCGACTGGAAGTGCGGGCTAGAGCCCCGCGACTGGAAGTGCGGGCTAGAGTTGGAAGTCCCTTCAGGACTGTGGTTGATCGCTCTTTCTCAGGGAAAAGACTAGCTAAGACAGCCTCCAAGCCTCAGTCCTGGAGGGACTTCTAAAGTGTTAGCCCGCACTTCCAGTTGCGGAGAGGGCCAGGGCGATCGCGAAAAGGCTTCTGTGAGAGGATTGTTGAATTTGGAATTGCTGATCTGACCCATACCCATGGGGTTACCTAGGCTCAAAAGTGCTAGAATAGGCCACAGCAAGGAGCGAGCTCACCCATGACTGTTGCAAATCACCACAGTTCAGAAGTTTTGAAGACTATTTATTGGCCGATCCCTCCGATCTGCCAGAGGGACGGTTTGAGTATTGGGATGGGGAGTTGATTCCGGTTATGTCTGAGGCGTTTGGGAATGGCACGATTGCAGTTGGTCTACTGTTGGCTTTAGTCACGATCGGGGTTCCGTTTGAACTGATTAAGACGCATTTTTGCGAAGTCGAAGTTCCAGGAAGACCCCGATCGCGCTTTCCTGACCTTGTCGTTGTGGATGAATCCCACCTATCACTTCTGAAAAAACGGGCAACCATCACTCAAAAAATGGCACCGCCCAGACTCCTAGCTGAAGTCGTCTCCCCTGGGGATGAGGAGTCGGACAACTATCAGCGGGATTACATTGACAAACCCCTTCAGTACGCAGCGATCGGCGTACCTGAATATTGGATTATTGACCCCGATCGCGCTTTGGTGAAGGTGGGAACCCTGACCGATGGCACCTACAAGTATCGAACGTTCAAAGGGAATCAGGCGATCGTCTCCTCCACCTTTCCTGGTTTTAACCTGACAGTAGAAGAAGTGTTGAGGCTGAAATAGCCCCTTGACGTTTCCCAAAACCTTTGTTACCTTCAGAGTAATCAGTTCTTACAACTATTCTCTGGTAGCCCAGAAAACACCCCAGGAAAACACCATGTTCTTTAACAGCTTTTACTTTTGGCAAAGCGAGGTTCGCACATTCTAGGCAGTTGTGGTAACTGAACTTAGACTGGGTGAACCGTAGAGCGTGGCTTCTGCGGTTTTTGTTTTTTTAGGACTTATTTTAGGTTTTTCCCATGGCACTCTCCTCCGCTAGCTGGCTCTTTAGCTTTTACTTCTTCTGGACGGCATTCCGTTCCGGGTAAAGCTGTTGTGCCAACTGGCCGCAATCTTTACAGCCCCGGAACCCAATGCGTTCCGGGGTTTTTGTTTACCAACTTTTAAGGAGCAACAAAACAATGAATGACATGATGATCAAAGGCGCACAGCTCGTTTCTAACAGTGCCGATCGCCCCAAAACCATAGTTCAACTGACGCCTGAGGTGGCGATCGGTGGCCCCGAAATCGTGATCATCGGTGGCCCCTGTACGGTCGAAAACTACGATCAGATGGATAAGATCGCCTTCCACCTTAAAGGCCACATCCAAGCCCTCCGAGGCGGTGTGTACAAACCCCGCACTTCTCCCTATGCCTTTCAGGGTATGGGTGTAGATGGGCTGGAAATCCTCACCCAGGTGCGGGAAAAGTCCGGCCTGCCCCTGGTGACTGAAGTCATGGCCATTTCCCAAATTGAAACCCTGGCCGATCGCGTTGATATGCTCCAGGTTGGCAGTCGCAATATGCAAAATTTCGATCTGCTCAAGGCCCTAGGTCAGACCCATAAACCCGTCTTACTCAAACGGGGTCTAGCCGCAACTATTGAGGAATTCGTCATGGCCGCAGAGTACATTGTCAGCCACGGTAATCCAAACGTCGTCCTTTGCGAACGCGGCATTCGGAGCTTCGATCCCTACCAGCGAAATGTGTTGGACCTGGGGGCAGTGTCGGCGCTGAAGCAGATTACCCATCTACCCGTCATAGTAGACCCCAGCCATGCCGCCGGAAAGCGCGAATTAATCGCCGACCTTTCACGGGCCGCGATCGCCTGCGGCGCCGATGGTTTAATCATCGAATGTCACCCAGAACCCGAGAAATCCCTGTCCGACGCCCGCCAAGCCTTGAGTTTGCCGGAAATGGCGGCATTAGTCAGTAGCGTTGGGGCGATCGCGCAGGCCGTGGGCAGACAATTCACTTCGACGGATTCTCCAAGGGCATAAAATCAAACCCCGTGCCCGATCGCGAAGGCTGACTCGCTTTAATTTGCAGCAATTGAATGGGCAGGACGCGATCGCCCGTCTGCGGGTCAAAGCGCACGGCATCCCCAGCACCCACGGCACTAAAACTGGACTGGCGCAAGGCCTGTTGCAGTTCCCTACGGGTTTTAGCTTGATCGAGCGCTTGCCCCAGGGCCATGGTCGCATCATAGCTCGTGGCTGTCCGCCAGCTCACTTCACCGCCCCAATAGCGCTTGGCCGCCTGGGGAAAGATACTGTCGCGGTTGTTCTGGGGATGCCAGACCGCTGGGAGAATCATGCCCTGGACGGCGGATTGGCCTTCCTTGAGGGTTTGGTAGGTGTAGGTGGTGGAGCTGCCAAACAAGGGGAGGCGGTTGCGGTTGGCGGTGGCGATCGCCATGGATTTGGGCAATTCGTCAATGCTCGGAATAATCACGATGGCTGCGGCTTTATCGTCGATCATGTTTTGCAGGGCCACTTCGGGATTAAACTCAGGCGCCGACATATCACAGGGCGTGGACAGCACATTGCCCCCCGCATTGCTAACAAACCCCAGAAAATCATCGCGAAAAGAGGTGCTATCGGCAACTTTAGAATGGTAACAAACGGCAATATTGGAGAGCTTAGCGGTAGTGACCACATGATTGGCCAGATGATTGGCAAACAGGCTGGCCGGGGGAATCGCCCGGAAAACATAGCTGCCAAAGCCCGACAATTGATTGGTAAAACTCGTGGGTGACACCATTACCATCTGGTTCGCTTGGTACAAAGGCGCCGCCGACAGGGAGGCATTGCTGGCATTATGGCCCACCACACCCAGGACTGACGATCGCGCCACCAGCTTTTGGGCGATCGCCTTGGATTTTTGAATATCGTTATTGTCGTTGGCAATGCTAATCACTAAAGCGCGGCCTGCAGTGCCACCTTTGGTATTAATTTCATCCTGGGCCTGGGCTACGCCCCGCAGGATTTCAGCGGCGACATTGGGATTGGTGCCGATCGGCACACTGACGGCCAGTTCCGCCGTGGCCTGGGACTTGAGTTTTGCGGTGGTGTTATTAAAGTAGATCAGGGCTTCAGGATCGTTACGCTGCTTACTCAAAGAGGCTTCAAAGGCCATCAAGGCTTTTTGGTAATCCCCCGCTCCAAAGGCCTCGGCTCCAGCTTGCTTATCGGCGGTGCCGACGGTTTTCAACAGAACTTTGTCGCCTAGGCTGATGTCGGGTTCCGAGGCGAGGGAGACGACACCGGAGGGGCTGGGTTTCCACAGTTGCATTAGGTAGGGCAAGCTAAAGGCGATCGCCATGCCCACGATGATCCAAAGAATAGGAGACTGTTTTTTCTGTTGAGAGGATTTCATCGATCGCGCCTTAAAACGAAAGGTCAAGCCAAGGCTTTAAGGGTGATCAGTCTCTCGGCGAAGACCTATGGAGGTTGCGTTAAAGCCTGCCCCGGCCTGCCCCATCGCGCTCTAGATCGTAGAGCACCTTCTCGTAATACCATTGTTCCGATTTGCCAGGGTGGCGCATTCTGACCCCTTCGACGAGGCGCGCGACGAGTTGTTTGTCCCCCTTGGCCGCGCGCAGTAAGGCCCGAGGAAAGCCCCCAGTCGTCCGCTTGTCCTGCTTCATCCAATAGAGGACAAAACCACAGACAACAAGGAGGAACAATAGCGTAATCGGATGCATCACGGGACCTAATTAGACAAATCGTCATCACCGAGTCTAGGCGATCGCTAGCGGGAATCCGTTCAGTGAATCTCTGGATCCGAGGTGCTGCTAGGTCGGGGTGGTTCCGTAGAAGTGAGCAAGCAGGCGGCTCCGTTCGATGCTAGCGCGCATTGGCCAGGGCCTGCCACTGTTGCTTGGCCGCATTTAAATGCAGTCTCTCCAAAAAACTGCCTAACTGATCATTTTGGGTTGTATCCACCAGATTGAGTACGGTTTTGAGATCTGTCTGAGCACTCACAACCGAACCTAACAACAGAGCTAAACTCTTCTCCGCCGATCGGCTAGTCCCTTCAAGGGCCTGAAATGTCCCTGAGATTGACTGGATCGATCGCGAAAAATCCGCTCTAATCCCATTATATTTAGCCTCGATCCCATCTTGGCAGCGCTGGGCGCTAGATTGGGCCTGAAGGTTGGCTAAGGCCGCTTGCGCGGATTGATCTGCCCGCCCGATCGCCCGTTGAATGGCCTCCCGATAGGCACTCTGCTCCTGGAGAAAAGCCGCCAGCGCACGGGTTCCCGACTGCAACAGCGATAAACTCTGGTCTAACTCCATCGATGAAGCTTGCAGGGCTTGCTTCACGGTATTGTGCTGCCGATCGTCGGGTCCAATGCCTGCCCTAATCTCCTCCTGAATCGCTGAGACAGTACTGGCCATGACATCAAATTTTCGACTGAACTCAGGTAGGCTATTGATCCATGCCTGGGTCGGAGCATACCTGCGACTGAAGCTACTGGCATTTTGTTGAGCCTGCTCCAGCAATTGCAATAGCCCTTGTCTGGTCCAGGTAAAATCAACATTGACAGCCCAGCTTTGCGTTGTGTTCTGTGTACAGAGGCCCAACCCCCACCAGGCATACTCACTACACCAAGTACAACTGGTGGTAATCGGGTAAGGCCCTAGGGTTTCTCCTGCCACAGCTCGCATGCCGACAATCGCCTGTTGAAACTGGCCTAAGTGGTCCACGGCCTCTCTGTAAGCCTTGACATCCTGGGATTGAGCGATCGCACCGTTCGATGGCCCAAAGCATACAACAGCGGTAAAAAAGGCGATCATCAACCCGCTAACTAATATCCGACCTACGGCGGTAAATTTCATAGTTTCTCCCGATATACAGTCTTCAATTCACCGACCCATCTACTAGCGCTGCCACCACAAATTGCTTAGCCACCTGAGCGATCAATGTCCATTGCTCGATCGCCTGCTCTAGCCCCAACCCTTTTTCTAGCCAATCTACATTCCCTAGCTGATCATCTGTGGCATCCGCCGCCATTTGCGTGAGATTCGTACCAAAGGTGGTCCAAAGTTTTCTTAAATTCTCCAAAAAACTAGTGATGTCATCGAGCGCCGTGGCGATCCAAGCACCCTCCTCCAGAACTAATTCAACAGCGCCGATCGCCCGCCGAAGCTGATCGGTCTCTGTTGATAGATCCTTGAGTTCCTGCTGCAGCACCGCTAATTCCTGATCTAGTTTTTTCCGGGTTTGGGCCGAGCTAAGGAAGTTGAGTTTAGCAATGTTCTGTTGCAGATTTTCGATCATCACCTTCAACGTGCCTAATCTTTCCTGTTGGCCATGCAGCTTTGTGGTGTGAGCCTTGTAGGCTTCAGATAACTGGTCATTGGCCCGCAAAATGGCTGGCTTAAATGTCCTCAGCCGATCCATTAAGGCCGCAATCGGTTGTCTGGCACTGTCGGCGTGATGACCCAAGCGGAACAAACCTTCCTTCACGTCATGGGGCGATCGCGCTTCTCTCCCTAGCGTCTGTAGGGTTGTGGTCATCAGTGTGGATGACAGATGCAACTGCTGAACTAACCAGACAAGGGCGGCATAGAGTCGATCCGGTGGCATCTGATCGGCCAAGATATTCGGCTGACCGCTGAGGCATTGTCGAAGGACCTGAGGTGAGCCAAATCCTAGGGTTTCATGCTGTACCTGAGCTAAAGCAAACTGTAGGCTATCTATTTCGGATACTTTGAGGTCATTGACCTGTTTGAGATAGCCTTTGAGATGCCGATAGGCGGTTGTATCACAAGCCAGTTGATGAACATGATTCAACCCCAAGATATTGCTGTTAGGTATCGCGATATTCTGGCCAAAAAATGCTGCGATTGTAATAGATCTATTCATGGATACACTCTGTAAATAGCTAAATGGATGAGTTGCCCGCCATGCCAGAACATAGCGGGCCAGTCAGATCGTTTACCGAGTCAAACCCAGTAAGCCAGGAAATTAGGCGGCTTTTGCCATGCTGTCAGGCATTGGACGGCCAAAGGGAATACTGGTGTAATCAACCATTGACGACACCGTAAACTGTTTTGCACTGGAATCGATCGCCTTCCAACTGTCGATCGCCAAATTCGCCTTCGATTTAACCAAGAATGGAATATTACCCACGTTAGCCTCCGTGATGTTGTTGTTGATGGCTAGCATGTCCGTATTCATCTGAGTCCACACACCCTGCATAGTCTGTAGATTCTTGAGGAAATCGGACATTGCAGGACCCACCCGCTGCATCTGGGTGTTGAAATCACCTAGGTCGCTGCGCAGTCTTTGCTTTTTCTGGATTTCTACATTTTTCGATTCAAGCTGCTTACAGTATTCGTTGTATTTAGCCCGGTTTTCCGCCGCCTTGACACCCAGCCCGATTCCTGTGGCAAGACCAGCCACGCCACCCACTAGGAGCGAAATTCCACCCGTGAAGGGTGCCAACACAGCCCCAATTAACGCGCAGCCCACCGAGGTTGTGACCGCTGCAATGGTGAAGTCCTTCCAAGCCTTATAGGCCTCATCCCGCGATTTTTCGAGGGATCTAATTTCCTGGGATAGGCCCCCAATGGTCTGATCGACCTCAGTGATCAGGGCGGAGGATTGCCTTGTGAAGGACTGTAGCTTTTCGTTGTACTCATTCATTTTTTGCTCAAAGACGCCGATCTTCTTGATCAGCACACCCACTTCATCGGACATCTGTTTGGCCAAGGGAATTGGCCCCAAGGTCTGGTCGAATAGGTAGGCTTTAATGCTTTCT
This sequence comes from Alkalinema sp. RU_4_3, assembly GCA_012031975.1. Taxonomy (GTDB): domain Bacteria; phylum Cyanobacteriota; class Cyanobacteriia; order Leptolyngbyales; family Leptolyngbyaceae; genus JAAUSA01. The sequence goes on from JAAUSA010000002.1 coordinate 9,283, forward strand.
ACCTGATCCTTGGGCGGCAAATCCTTTAATTCACTGTAGACACTATCATAGCCACTAATAATCTTCCCAGCCGTTTCATGGACCCGTTGCCCCATCCACACTGTATGGCTAAAGATTTCGGAGGGTGGGGTCTTGGTGGCGAGAAGATTTGGATTTTTGATTAGGGCCGCGCGCAGGGTCTTGGGGTTGCCAAATTCGGTGGAGGACTCGCGGACCTTCCGCATCGCTTCAATACAATCTTTGATGGTTTGTGAAGAACCCAAGGCTCCATATTTCGCTTCAAAATCACCTGTGGTGATGGGCAATTCCATGGTGCTTCCCACGTAGCCTTGGAGTTCTAGCCAGCTGTTACTAAAGAGTGCGAACTGACTGGTCTGCCCAGAAGCAGGATTCGCATCCTTGACGAGACCTTTTGGGGGAACAATTGTTAATTCAGGCATGGTTTTTTCCTTCAGTATTAGAGACTTTGGACATTGAGCATGAATGATCGAACATTAGGCAGCAAGCTGTAGAACAAGCTCCTTCTGCCACTTGGCATTATCCTGGGGTAGGGATTGCCCAAAGGTGAGCACATCCGCATCCACGAAGGAACCGTTCACGAAGACCTTGAGCATGTTGTCTACCTTGAGCCAATTGGCAGAAGCTGTGAGCATTTTCTGTTCATCCAACCAATCGCCACTGAGCAACGTCTCCGTGCTGAGATCTGCGACCTTAAACCGAATTTCCCCGAGAGAACTGGCCCAGGCATCCCGAATGACCTTCAGTTGACCAATGATGCCGTTGGATGTGGGCATGACGAATTTCATTGAATTGTCAAGGGCACCCAGGTCATAACGGTAGGTGATCCGCTTTTGCAGAAACTCCTGTTTTGAAATGGTCTCTTGAACCAGCGAATCATAGGAGGTCCGAGCGATACCTGCAGCGGTCCCTAGGGCTGCCGCCCCTAGCCCGGCGAGGGCCGCTGTCACAGCGCTGCCCACGGCAAAGCTAGCACCCCCCGTGGGAACTGCGAGGATAACCATTACCCCCACCCCGACGATGCCAATCACCGCAGGTAATATACAGGCCGAAATGGTCAGTGCCAGCCATTTGTCATAGGCAGCATTGCGATCGCGCTCTAATTGCTCAATCTTGGTTCGGAGTCCACCAATTTCGCGATCGAGTTCAACGCGAGTCCTGGAGGACCGTTCTGTATAGGTTTTCATCGCCGTCTGAGCCCCTAGCAATTCATCTTCTAGGGATTGGAATTCGCGAATCAGGACATCGAGTTGTTCCACGGTTTGCTGCATGCGATCGACAATTTGGTCGGCATCTAGGAACAGACTCTTGATACCTGCCACCACTTCAGCGGATTTCTCCCCCCGAGCATTTACCGGGATCGATCGCAGGGCCGAGGCTAGGGAAAAGGCATTCTGATGGGCCTGTTCGATGGTCCACAATGTAGCTGAATAGGCATTATGCCTTGGTCGTTCGGCATTGGCTAAAAAATTGGGATTTTTGAGAATTTGGGCTCTGAAGCTCTTAGGGTTGCCATATTTTGTGGCAACATTGCGTAAATTATGCATGGCATCGAAACATTCTTTCATCTGTAAGCCTGATGAGGCATCGCCGTAGCGTTGCTCGTATTCACCGAGGTCAGAGGGCAGGGCCAGGACCGCTTGGACCTGGTTTTGTAGATTGAACCATTCCTTTGAAGACAAAATAAATTTCTGCGCCTGTTGGCTATCCCCAGATGCGATTAGCAATCTGGAGGATGGAACAAATAAAGTCATAGGTTTCTCCAATTGATAGGCAGAATGCACAAGACATAGCGTATCTAATCAATAACGCTTCTAGAATCCATGTGAATATTCCATAGCCATACCTTCAAACGCATTGAAAGCAATGCCCCGGCTATTGTGTTCACATATATCCACGCCATCCATCTAGCCTGGGCTAGTACTATGTCAGCTCGGACTAAATAGAGGATTGCACAAAGGTAATCTAGAAGAATTTTCAACGAACTGGAGTCGTATCAAGAGGAGCGATATCGAGACAGCCAGCGAACGAACGATTTACAGGACGATAAATTACCATTGATACTGGCAATTTGAATGTCCGACAGACTTAGCTAGTCTTTCATCCAAGACTAGAAAATTATGTCAGATAAGCTACAAATTAGCATTCATTAAATAAGTATTTCTACTATTTAGAGAATCTCACTGATCAGTTTACCTACTCATTTCGATCGGATAGAGTGTATTTGTAAAACTTAACATATTTAAATCCCCAAGATCCTTAGGGGCGTACGCCCCCAAGACCCGTAAGCCAATTTGCCATTGCCCTGCGATCGCTGGCCCAGTCACCCTCTTAATCAGCCTCGATCGGGGGTCCTACTCCACCATCACTTCCGGCATCAGATAGGCGATCGCCCAGGCCTCTTCCGGCAGCACCACACTGCGCTGACCTTCACTTCGAGAGGACATGCAAATTAGCTCGATCGGCGTCTTCACACAATCGAGCCAATCACTCTTCCCCATCGGCAAATTCACCACCGCCCGAGGCAACTCCTTCAGCATCCACCGCGCTATCCGATAGCCATAGTATTGCCGATCGCGATCGGGCATCAGGTCAATCCCATGCAGCTCATGTAAATAGCGATTCGACTTGCCATAGCGCCGCCACTGACTACGCAACTCCCCAACCGTACGCCGATGCTGATGCCGTACGACTGCCATTTCCGCAAACCGCCATTGCCAGGTCGTCTGCTGCTGAATTCGCCAGCACAGATCCGCATCGCCCCCCGTGGTCAGATAGGGCCGAAACAGCCCCACGGTCCGAAACACCTCAGCACGAACTGCCAAATTTGCCGTCTGCCCATAGGGGTAGAAGTGATGGGTGAGCGTATGCTTCTGGGACAGCGTCGCCTGGCGATCGGCAAACTTTTCCAACAAACTATCCCCCGGCAGGGCCTGGATTTCCCCCGCCACCCAGCCCACGGTCTCCTGGTTAAAGGGGGCGATCAAATCCTGGAGCCAATGGCTTTCCGGGCGACAGTCCGCATCCGTAAAGACCAGGATTTCCCCGGTCGCCGCCCGGATCCCACAGTTGCGCGCCGCGTAGGAACTTTGAATCGAGGATTCCTGGAGCAGGCGCACCTCCACGGACTCCCGCAACATCCGATTGGTGCCATCGGTACTGCCATTGTCCACAATCAAATACTCCACCCGGTCCTCCGGATAGGTCTGCGATCGTAAACATTCCAACAGTTCCGGCAGATCTTGCTCGCCGTTATAGACTGGAATAATTACCGAAACCTTAGGCAGTAGCTCAGTCACCATAAAACCTACTGGGAAAATCACACTATCAAGTCTGCATCCTTAGTGTGACCCGATCGCCCCCCATCTGCACAGCCTCTTCATGAAGAATTCGCATCTACCTGAAGAGATAAGCATATTGGCTGAGATCCGATCCTACGCCTCTCCCACGGAAGAAATAACTCCTTAGATAGATCCGCTAGGCATCAGACCCATAAAACCTCGGATTTGCTCTCAGACTTAGGTCCCTTCTTTGTCAAAGACTTACCGATTTGAAGCCATTTCTTGATAATTTATGGGGATCTTTTTTGTTAGATATATAGGGACATACTTCATTTGATTCCCTGTTGTGCCTGCCACTATGGATTGCAGATTCTACACACCAACAATCGGCATAACTTAAGTTCCTGGATCGCTTGCGATCGCAGCAGGCGATCGGGGTTGTTCAGGCCCACAACTACGCTACTTAGATGTCAATGTCAATGGCAATAGGTCCTGGAGCAATATCGGCAACCGAGATGGGGTCGATCGCAGCTATGGCATTACATGATGTTTTTGATTGACGATCGAGCAGTAAACCCCTATTGCTCGATGACTATCGTTCCTGAAAATCCCTCGTTCTTTATCCCTAGAGAGATTCTCCCATGCACAATCAGCCAGGCTTTAAGATGTGGAAAAAAGTGACTCGTTGGATCGCTGTGCTATGGAGCCAATTGTTTCGGCGCGATCGGCGGTTCGGATTTGGCCTGTTGAGTCTATCGATCGTAAGTGTCATCACATTACTGAATCTGTCCGCCCAGCCCGGTAAGACAGCCGTCAACTTCGGGACCAATAAAACCAACATTGGCGAATTTGGTCCCACCCATAAATTTGTCGATTGGGTGGTGATCAAACCCGCTGAAGAGGCGAAGATGATCGCCAAGGTGACCCAGGAAAAGATTGGTAACATTTCGCGATCGCGCTTTTCGAGCAGCAATAGCCGTGTGGCCCTCGCCTCAGCGGACCAGGTCGGGAAATGGTCGCCCGTCTATGATTGGCCCGTGGTGGCGATCCATGCCTCGCTCTTGCCCAGTGGTAGGGTGCTGGCCTTTGATACGGTGAAATTGCCCGACGGCAGTACACCCGGTGCCACGGAAAACGTTGACGGGGAACATACGAATACTCGCGTCACCCTTTGGACACCCGATGGCGAAGGCGCTGGCACCCATACCCCAGCAGAGAATAATCTCAAGCGCAATCTATTTTGCAGTGGTCATACGACCCTGGCCGATGGTCGCCTATTTGCCGCCGGAGGCAACCTGAACAGCGCCCTAGAGGGCTTTCCACAAACCCACCTGTATAATCCCAACAATAACCGCTGGACCGTCGAAGGCACCATGCAGGCATCCCGTTGGTACCCAAGCGTGACCACAACCAACAACGGGGAAGTCCTAATTACGGGCGGCTTGACCGATCCCCCCCAGGGCGGACTACCCACGGATCGGCCTGAGGTGCGCGCCACCAATGGCAGCCTGAGGGTACTCAACGGGGCGGCTTCTACCACCGCATCTAATCGCTTCTATGGCTGGCTGCGCCAGGCCCCCAATGGCCACGTCGCCTACCTCGGACCGGAGCCAAATCTGCGCTATCTCAACGTCAACGGCAATGGTTCCTGGAGTGATATTGGCAATCGCGATGGACAAAGTCGCAGCTACGGAAGTTTCGCCATGTATGCACCGGGCAAGGCATTGATTGCGGGGGGCGGGAACTTTAATAACTCGGCGGTGGTGGTCGATCTCAATACCGGAACCTCCACGGCCACATCCCCCATGGCCTTCCAGCGGCGTCAGCATAATTTGACCATTTTGGCCGATGGTCAAGTGCTGGCCACGGGGGGGCTACGAGAATTCCGATCAATTCTTAATAGATGTGAATAAGGGCGTCTATCCGGCGGAGGCTTGGAATCCGGCCACAGGGCAATGGAAGACCCTGGCGAGCATGGAGCGGACCCGCCAGTATCACTCAACGGCGCTATTACTGCCAGACGGTCGCCTGTTGTCAGCGGGGGGCGGCATTTGTGGGGACTGCCAACGGGATAGCTACCTGCAAAAAAATGCCGAGATTTTCTCGCCCCCCTATCTCTTTAAGAAGGATGGGTCCAATCAGTTGGCGGCCCGTCCAGTCATTACCACGGCTCCGAGTGTTATGCGTTACAACACCACCTACGGTGTGCTTACGCCTAGTCCCCGCAAGATTACCAAGGTCAGCCTGGTCCGGTTTGGTGGGGTGACCCATTCGGTGAATATGGACCAGCAATACCAGTCCTTGAATTTCACCGTTGTGAACAATGGCCGGATTAATGTGACTTCACCGAATAACAGCCGCATTGCACCGCCGGGTCGCTACATGATGTTCTTAATAGACGATCAAGGTGTGCCTTCCCTGGCCAAGATTATGCGGGTTTCCTAGGGGACGCGATCGCATCGCTATGAATCTACATTAGGGAACGGGAGGCCCCCATTCCCTTTTTTAGTTGGACTGCGATCGATTCCGATAAATTACGTACTTAGTAACTTTTGAAACATTCTTACTCTTTAACAAAAATATATACTATTCCTCCCAAAGTTAAGGCACTATAGAACTAAATATCTATCTGTAGAAAAATACTCAGTTTGTCTAGATATTGAGCTGCGTCGTTGCATAACGATAGCGGCCTAACCGTGGTTGTTCCTATTAATCATCGAGGCCCAATACTATGTGCGACAATATCTCGCTTGAAGGTTCGATCGACCTAACAGGTTTAGTGGATGTAAGCGTCCCTAGTTTGCCAGAGCCGATCGAATCGTTGTTTGGCGATCGGTTAAGCAGTACAATTGAACTGGTTCAAGCAGGGTTTCCCTCGATCGATTTGAGTGGGTTGCTCTCGGCGAATTTGCCTGCCCTGGTTCAGTTTTTTACGCCGGTCTATGAGGCGGTGCTGGCTCAGTATCCTGAGGTTTTTATTGATCTCGCGCAGATCGTGCAGAATTTGCCAGCCTTGGATTTTGCGAATCCCCTGACGATCGATTTGGGAAATAGTTTGGGCGATCGCAGTTTTGACCAACTCGTCATCTTCGGCGACAGCCTCTCCGACACAGGCAATCTTTCCAGGGCACTGGGCGGTCTCTTCCCGCCGCCCCCCTATTTTAACGGTCGGCTATCGAATGGGCCACTGTGGCTAGTGGTCTGTCAAGCCTGTTTTGAGGGATAGCTAGGTTCTCAGGCCGCTGTTTGATAAGGGTTTCCAAGAAACTCTATCCCTCATTTCATGGCTGACAGAGCACTAGAATCCTTAGCGCCAGAACTCGGCATTAGCAATGTTGCCAATTTTGCCTTCGCTGGCTCAACAACAGGCCGCACTAATATTGCCTCCATCATCGCCGGGCAAGATCTAGGGCCTTTGCCGGGCGTTCTCGACCAGATCGATCTATTTGCCGGGCAGCTTGCCGCCAATGGCATCCCCTCCGCCAATCCCAACGCTCTATATGTTGTCTGGAGCGGTGCCAACGACTTCCTCGCCTTGCCCCAAGAACCTTTGGCCGCGATTCAGTCGGTGTTTTCCAGTGTCGATAATGTGGCTCAGTCGGTGATCACCTTGGCGGGCCTGGGCGCAAAAACGATCGTCGTGCCGAATATTCCTAACTTGGCCATTACCCCGTTTGTGGCTACGCGCAATCTGACGCCGCAGGCTGGGATCTTTAGTAGCTTGTTTAATACTTTATTAAAGGGCACCCTCGGTGGGTTGGAATCACAGTTGGGCATTGATATTGTGCAGATAGATGTGTTCTCCCTTAGCAGTGCCATTGCCCAACGTCCCACGGAGTTTGGGTTTACCAATGCGACGACGCCCTTGGTCAATGCCACTGGGCCGGTAAATCCCGATGACTTCGTGTTTGCCGATGATTTCCATCCGACGACGGCGGTGCATCGGTTGTTTAGTGATACTGTGAAGCGATCGCTCACCACCCCTACACCGGGCCGGGTGCTGCCGACCAGTGGGGCGATCGTGCGGGAATTGGTCAATAGTAGTGGGTTTAGAACTGCTGTTGGGAATTTCCTCAATCGGCTGCCAGCGGATTTACTCCCTGCAAATGGGATCTTGGCAACAGCTAATAGTTTGTTGCAATCGGTTTAGTTTTGCTTAATTGATTGATTGGACCCCTGGGCATAATTATCTATGCCCAGGGGTTTTGTGCAAAGTCTAGCGTTATACTTGGAACATTTCCATACTGCTGGCTAACCGATGAGTCCGATCGAAAACCTCCGCGATCTAAGCGATCGCTTCTCCACAGAAGGTCGAATTGAAGCGATCGTTCTGCGTCCTGCTAGACAGGAACCTAGCATCTTTGTCGAAACGGTGGAAGCTTTGCCGGGCTATGGTTTGATGGGCGATCGCCGATCGGCTCAACTGCGCAGCAATACGGCATCCCGTAAGCGAGAAATTACGCTGATCCAGGCAGAGCATATTCCTCTGATCGCCCGTTGGGGCAATCTAGAAGAATTAAGCCCGCTGAAACTGCGCCGCAATTTAGTTGTCTCGGGGATTAATCTTTTGGCGATGCGATCGCCTTTCCCGAATATTACGCTGAAATGGCAGATCGGGGAGCAGGTTCAGTTTGAGATTACAGGGCCTTGCGATCCTTGTTCTCGTATGGAGAAGGAGCTAGGCCATGGTGTCTATAATGCGATGCGCGGCCATGGTGGGATGACGGCTAGGCTGCTGGTGGGTGGGGAGATTCGGGTGGGCGATCGGATTTTTCTTAGATCCTGTATCAAGAAGGACTGCTAGAGCGATCGGACCTAGTTCGGCTGAGCCTGAAGTTCTTGGAGTTGGGCGATCGTAAGACCTTAGTGGGTAGTAGATCGGGCTAATTATCTAGATTGCTCTTCTTGAATTTGTTTTTCGGCATCCTGACGTCGCTTTATTTTTTTTAGTCAATTCAATAGTTCTTTTGAAATCAGCGATCGCCTTCTGCCGATCGCCCAATGCTCGATAAACAATGCCTCGATGATAATAGGCATAGTCAGCATCTGGTTTAAGTTTCAGGGCTTGATTATAGTCGGCGATCGCCTGTTCATATTCCCTTTTACCTGCATAGGCAAAACCCCGACTATCGTAGAAATTTGCTTCACCAGGGTTCAGTTTAATCGCTTGATCAAGATCATCGATCGCCTGATCAAATTTGCCTACTTGAGCATAGGTCCAGCCGCGTCCATTATAAATTTCAGCCTTCTTTAGTTCTAGTTTGATTGCTTGATCGTAATCTGCGATAGCACGATCGTAATCTTCTTTCTCTCGATAGTTTCTACCTCGGTTGCGGTAAGCATCCACTAAATTGGGTTGTAGCTTAATTGCTTGACTGAAGTCGGCAATAGCACGATCGAAATCATCTCGCTTACCGTAGATTTCACCCCGAACCGTATAGAAAAAGGCTGAATTAGGTTGGCGTTGAATGGCTTGGTCAAGGTCAGCAAGGGCGCGATCGTAATCGCCTTTGAAGGAATAAACACTGCCGCGTTTGGCATAGGCTAAGTCGAAATTTGGCTGCAGTTGAATGACTTGATTCAGGTCAGTTAAGGCCCGATCGTAGTCCTGTTTAACGAAGTAAACGGCTGCACGGTTGAAGTAGGCAAGTGTGGAAGCGGGCTGGAGTTGAATGGCCTGGTTGAAATCGGCGAGGGCGCGATCGGAATCGCCTTTAGAGACGTAGGCAAAGCCACGATTCACATAGACAAGATAATCGCTCAGATCAGTCGTGAAGAAACTGGCAATTGGGTTTTCTTGATCGTTATTTAAGTTAAAGGAGCTAACTTCACGGGTATTCGTGCGATCGGTGGAGGCAGGACTGCTAGCTTTGGGAATCAGTTTTAGGGTTTGACTAAAATCAGCGATCGCCCCATCATAGTTACCTGTCGCGGCATAGATAACACCTCGGTTATTCTGTGCGACCGCTAGGTCAGGCTTTAACTTAACGGCTTGATTTGCATCAGCTAGCGCGGGAGTATAATCATTTTTGGCCATGTGAATTGCCGCTCGATTGGCGTATGCTTCAGCAAAAGTTGGCTGGAGTTTAATACTTTGATTAAAATCAGCCAAGGCGAAATCATAGTCGCCTTTTGACGAATAGGCATTACCTCGGTAGAAATAAACCAGGCCTTGATTCAAACCCGATGATGAATCTGTGTTTTGATTCAGGGCAGCGCTAAAACGATCGATCGCGCCCTCAAAATCCCCTGCGGCACGACGCACCATTCCCAGGGTAAACAAACTCAAGTAGCTCATTTCCTTGGAAAGCCGAGTCTGGAGGGTGAAGCTTTTGAGGTCAGCGATCGCCACCTGTTGAATGTTTCCCCTAGCCATTTGTCCCAGGTCAGGTAAATCTTTGGGTGGGCGCAGAACTTCAAAGTGGACACTCAGGGGCACAACGTCACCGGGATTGCGATACCAACCCCAGATTACGATCGTGGCTCTACGCTTTTCTCCTGTGGTACGAGCAACTTGGCTACCCTCCTGCTCAGTGATGGTTTTTTTGAGGGCTTGAATCTCAACGTCAGGGTATTTTTCGGTGGCCTGCCGCAGTTGGCGAAGGATTGTTTCTGTGACACCATGTTTTTTTGTATCTGGGCTGTCAAACTCGGCCACCAAAACAATCACGTTTTTGGCTGGTAAGCTTTGAAGGTAGAACCAGGCAGCAACACCCGCACAGGTAAGAATTGGCATCAGAATCAGTCCAGCAATGGCCGATCGACGAATCCGTTTTCGCTGTCGTTCGATTCTTGCCTGTGCTCTCACTTGCTGATCAGTCAGGGAGACAAATGCCGAATTCCCTTTGTCCTGTCGCTCTGGCTTCCAGAATCGAGCGTAATAAAGCATATGCCGAACAGTAGCAAGACACCCATAGCAATTGAAATCAGCGTAATCAGTCCAGCATCTTGATCGGCAAATAGCTTAACGAAGCCATAGACGCCAGAAATGAGCGAGATGACTGCTAAATTAGGGCACTCGTCTGGGTCAATAGGTTTTTTAAGCTGTTGTTGGAATCGCGATCGCTCATGATTTGCGACCACTGCTGAACGGGAACTGGTTGTCATGGTCGGTTGCGTCGAAGGGAATTATGCCCTTGTTGTTGGGGGAAATAAAGCGATCGTTACGAACCAGAATGGGGTACTTTGGATATTCAGAAAAGTCGGTGTGGTAATAGACGCCCAAGTAGTGCGTATCATCACCGTCGTAGTCAGTTTCCCAGACGTTGTTCTCGGCTAGCGATGCGGCTACGGTAGAACAGACCTTAAAGCCAATCGTCTGCTGCGGTTCTTCCTTGCTGTATGATGCCGAAGGAATGAAAATGTAGTTATCACGGAACGTCAGCATTAACATATCACGGCCAGTTTCTACGACAGGGAAGCCTTTGTCTGTCGGGCTTGTGGCCTCGCAAATAAAGCGGCAGTTGGCGATCAATGCTTGTGTGATTCGTCCTACAGCGGGAACAATGAACAAGCCTTCACCAGAAGTTGCCCGAATAAGACAGCGCTCCATTGTGAAGACGTTGCCCCCAGGATCTGCTCCGGTAATGGCCACGTCGATACGTCCAGTGCCGGTGTTGATCTCGCAGTCGAGCAGTGCGCAATGCGGCACGCTCAAGATCACTGGCTGCTGGTCATTGCGCTGGTTGTCGATGAAGCACCCCTGCACCCGCACTTGACTGTAACGCACCCCGACTGAGAGCGGCTTTTCGTTGTTGTAGATTTCGCAGTTCTCGATGATGGTGAATCGGCTCGAACCTGGCGGCCTGATGTCCTTGTCGATCTCCGTGCCAATCCTGGTGTCCGGCTCAATGTCGATGCCCATGCCGCTGTCGTAGATCCGGCAATCGGAGATACGCATATGTCGCGTTTCGTGAACTGCGATGCAGGCGCGCACGTGGGCGTAGATCTCGCAGTTCTCGATCGTGATATTGCGGCAGGCGAGCCTCGTGCCTTCAAAGGCGGCCCGTACGCTGATCCCGTCCGTCCAGCCGTGATGGATTTGCATCTGGCGGATTGTCACGTGTGTACTATTGCTGATAGTGACACAGTGACCGCCAGGTTCGGATACGCCAGCATCCTGGGTCAACTTATCCGCGTTGCCATTGATCTCAAAGCCTTCGAGACACACGTTAGCGCAGTCTTGGATAAAGAATGGGCACACCATGTGTTGGTCAGGGGAGCCATCGGGAAGTAGGGCCAAGTGAACATTCCCTGTGAGGTTGAGTTTGGCCCCGTAACCAACCAGCCACAGACCTTCGCACCCCTCGAACTTGAAATCCTCCGGACCAATTCCTGTCCAACCACCAGGCCCTGCAACGGCCACCTTATCGATCTTGTAGGTGCCAGACGGGACTAGTCCGATTCCTCCGCCAGCTTTTGAGATGGCGATCGACCAGTCCTTGAATGCCTGCCAGGAATTGTCGTTGCCAGTCGGGTCAGCTCCGAAATCCAGGACGTTGAAGTTCTCAAAAGACATTTTCGCCTCCATAGAGATCAAGTTGTGTAGTCACCACCAGCGCTCGCCACGATCAGTCGAGACGGCGGGATGGCTGAGTCAAATCCGATCGAGGCGATAAATAAGAAAGACACCCCGATACCGAAGAGCGAACCGTGTGGTTTTGCCAAGTTGAACGTGTTCGCTTGATCGATCGCGCCCCGATGCTCGCCTTCGAGATGCAGGTCATTAAACTCCTGCACTTTGGACGAACCATCGTACACGTGAACATTGCGGATGCTCCCTTGCTCGGCCTCAAACATCAGGAAGACACGAACTAAGCTCGACTGAGTATTGTTCGGAATGACTGGTGTCGGGAGCGGAATGTGGAACCAGCATTCTTTACCGGGTGTGATCTGCATGTCAGCGCCCCAGCCAAAATGCCCGATGCGTTTCAAGTTTTCTGGATTCTCTACGGTTAATGCATTCCCGTGAACCCAACTAGCATGAAAGCCCATACTTTTCTCCTCTTTTTTATGTTATCTAACAGAATATTTTGAGCAAGGGATACCCACCCGACGAAATGGGTGGGTATCGCCCACCTTACTTCTCTAAACAAATTTTCAGACAACCTCTTGCGTGACTTCCATCCCCGTTAAAGAACAGCTTTGTCCATAGGCTTCAGCGGCCTTAGCGTAAATCACAGGATAGCGAACGGCACAATAATTCAGCGCGCGATGTTCATCGGTTGTGCCGGCATTGTCAGCCATTTGCATAATGCGATCGAATAGTTCCTCAGCTGCCGATGTAAATTGCTCAGCAGCAATTGTCTCCGGTCGCGGAATGTTTTGAATCAATGCACTGCGATCGAAGGAATAGATCTGGCTGAATACCACAATTGGCAACATCAGCCCATTGCAAAGTTCTGGTGGCGCGATCGGCCCGCGCATCCCAATGACGATATCAACATCCGCAGGACTGGGTGCCGGACGAACCGCTTCCACCAACAGATCTAAATCCGCCGGGTCACGCGGTGCCAGAATGTAAGTATCCAATCCCTCAATGGTCAGCACCCAGCACAGTTGACGTACCAGGTATCGGTTCTGCCGCTGGGTTAGAACCGTGTGGACAGCCTCTCGATCGGTCTGTCCAGCAGTTTCTGTGCGTCCAGTCGCCTGGGCAAATTCCTTTTCGATGGATTGCTTAGGAAATCGCCACTCAATTTTGCCCAAGGCATAAACATAGGCGGGAGGAGCCGCATTAGCACTTCCGCCGCCGCAAGTCGCGCATGTCTCGCTGCCAGATTGTGGGATCAATGATGTGTGGGAGAGATTCCTAGAAGACGGTGCGTACGCCAAAGGTGTCTGTGATGAAACAGTCGCGGGTGAATCATGTATGTCCATCGGTGGCTGAGTTAAGTGGTCTGTGTCATTCATGAAATTATTGCTCCTTTAAGAACGTGGTCTAGCCATGACTTGATACGCTGCCCAAGCGTCCAATAGAGGAGGAACAACGGTGGTTCGTCGCGATCCATTGCCTTGCGTGACAGCAAGTTTTACCTCCGCCGCCGTTGCGGTGGGAAATTCTGACCACAACAGCGCGATCGCCCCTGTGACAAACGGCACAGCAACACTCGTTCCACCCAAGGTCAACGGCTTCTCCTCAGTTCCCAGACTGGTAATCTGATCCCCAGGCGCACTCAATCCCCTCCTACCGATGGAACCACCCAAATTAGAGAAACGAATCGGTCTTGCTTCCAAGTCACAAGCCACCACGGGGATCACCCAGGGATGACGGGTAATGGCGGAACTACCCAACGTTCCTTGATTGCCTGAGGCGGCGACAGCGATCACGCCACGGTTCAAGGCATAGTCCAATGCTTCCTGTAGCGCCCGTTCTCCTTGGGATGAGGGTTGCACGATCGCCACGCTCATATTCAGGATGCGTGCGCCAGCATCAATGCTCTCAATGATGGCCGCTGCCAAGTCGGCGGGCGTGGCGCTGGGGATCGGTTCATTGCCCAGTGTCGTCTCGGCAAAAATAGGACGAACCAACAAGGTGCATTTGGAGCAGATGGCTGGGGCGGCGGAATTTCTCGTCCCAGAAAGGATGCCAGCGATAAATGTGCCATGAATACAGGCAGTGCTGCTAGTCTCAATACATTGACCACTCAATCCCCCAGAAAGCTCACGGATAGTTGCACCCACCAGTTCGGGGTGCTGCTTTAGCACTGACCCATCAATTAACCCCACCACGACTTCCGGTCTGCCGCTGGTGAGTGCCATCAAGGGTGTGAGTTTGACTAAATCGAGGGGATTCATGTCACGATTCTAAAGATGTACTTTGCTGTAATTATTTCTTGTTATACCCAACACTCAACGATCCCCCAGCCCCCTTAAAAAAGGGGAACCGGATTCAAAGTCCCCCTTTTTTAGGGGGATTTAGGGGGATCATAGCCTTTGCAACATACAGGCCGATCGTGGAATACCCGCCCGACAAAATGGTGGGCTACTTGACCCCAACGTTACAAGAAAATTGACAGGGTTCAGTAGGTATAAAGAAGAAGAAGCGAAAAATCTGCCTAAAAAAGCTACGAACAGACAGATTGGGGATGCTTCGCTGCACCTGCATATCCGAGGTCGCCAGAGAACTGACAATCGATAAGGCGGCGGGTTCAGAGACTGTCCGCATCACCAAACCAGGGGTAAGACCAGTCGCTAGGGGCATTGAATTGGGCATCCGCGCCAGCGCCGGATTAAACGGCACCAGACAGCCACCCGAAATACCCACCACGATCGAAGCCGCCATCACGATCGGCTACGCCGATGTGATGGCGAACGGTGCGCGTTTGCAACAAAATTCGGTTTATGGTTCGTCATAACTCAACCTCTTGAAAAGCACTGTGAACATCTGCTTTAACCATGCGCCAGTGCCTCTGAAAAATCAATACGTCATTTGACCCATACGATCGTAACGATTTCTTTACGATCGCATCAAGACTCTGGGAACTCAATCCAACCTGAGTACGATGGGCGATCGGGCTTTAAGCTAAAGACGATCGGGTTGGACAGGAGGGCCAGAAGGTCTAGCCAGTCACCGCCCTGGGTTGGTCGCTGGCAGCTTCCAGTTGAGGGTTGGGGACTGGCTCACGGTGCTGTTAGTTGGTGATGTAGGTGTTAGGGCTTGTGGGTGCGGTATTACCACTGATCGTCGTGCCACTGATTAAGCCAATTGTGCCGCCGACACTATAGAGGCCACCACCGGAGACAGTTGCTTTATTACTGGTGAGAATGCTATTTTTCAAGGCCAATGTGCTACCGTTGGAGATACCACCGCCATACTGTGCTGTATTGCCACTGACAGTGCTGCTTTTCAAGGTCAATGTGCCGGAAAAGTTGTAGATACCACCGCCCACATTTGTTGCCGTATTGCCGCTGACGGTGCTGTTGTTCACGGTCATTGTGCCAAAGTTTAAGATACCACCACCATCTCCAGTCGCGCGTCCCTGGGTAATGAATAACCGGTTGATCGTCGCCTTGCCAGCACTAGCAATCTCAAACACTCGCGAAGCATTGTTCCCGCTAATGCTCAACTTGCTGGCTCCCGTGCCATTGATAGTAATATCACTGCTAATCGTCAGTTGCCCAGAAGTCAGGGTAATCTGATCCGGGACAGTATCCTTGAAGATCGAGCCAGTGAAGTTAATCGTATCGGCCCCAGCCGCAGTATTCGCCTTACCAATCGCATCCCGCAGCGATCCCGCCCCAGTATCATTCGTATTCGTCACATTAAACGTCGCCAGCACCGAGGCATAGTTCGCCACCGCCAGCACCGCTGCCTCGATCGACCCCGTCTGATACTCCAGCACCCAATCCCCGCCCAGCAACCCACTCCCCGTCCGATTCGTCGAAGCCGCCACATCCGCCCCCGTCAGCGCCGCCAACTGCTGCACAAAGCCCTGACCGATCGCATCCGCCGCCACATCACAGCCATAGAGCAACAAATCCGCCCCGTCTCCCAAGGCCGCCGCCCAAGACTGCACCAATCCCGCTTGACCCATCAAACTATTGCTATCCAACCAGCTATTCCCCAATTGCAATCCCCCATCACTCCCGTGGGAGACGATCGCCACCGAAGCCAAATCCTGATATCCCGCCAAAATCTGCGTAATCTGACCCAGCGCATCTCCCGCCGCATCCAGCCGATAGACCGTCGTATCCGCCTGCAACCCCGCCACCAGCGTTTGCACATCCGATAATCCAGAATCGACAAATGCAATCGATCTACTGCTGCTGCGACTGATGGGGATATTGCTATTGAGCTGGAGCGGTGATGGGACGAATCCATTCACTTCAGGCGTAACCAAACCGAGCGAATTCACATCTGGAGCAGCATTGTTAAACATGAGAAATCCATCCTTAAATTTACTAGAAAACACACGTTGATCGGGCCGAAACCAACCTAGACGAGGCCGATCGAGCCTGTATAACCTTGGAGAATGCCGATCGAATGACCGCCAGAACTAATCGTCATAAAAAATTGCCTTCCCACGATAGGCTGGATAGTCTGCAACAGTCTCCAGAATCGTCCTGACGTTCGCCAGGATCACATCATCGCCTGCCCCTGAGGTGACATGCAAATTGTTGCCCATGACTTCGAGAAAATCATTCCCAGGCGTTCCTTTAATCGGCTTCCCGGCAGCCGTACCTGGTTTAACGGTGCAGTCAAACCCACGAAAATTGTTTTTTTTCATATGATTTCCGATTCAACATGGAATAGTTCGATCCCACTCACGACTAGAAGTGCGGGCTAACAGCAAAAGTAACTACAGGACTGGGTTTTAAGAGTCTTGAAGAGACTTAATCCCATAGCCCGCAATTTATTCGTGGGTGATTTAGGGGCGGAGTTGGTAGAAATATTGCCAGGAGTCGCCTTACTTGTCTTTCTCCTCCACCCTGCTATGGACAGCATATAAATTCTCGTCAGAGAAATCAATTCGTCATTTGACCCATAGGATCGTAACGTTTTCTTTACGATCGCACAAAAATTCAGAAAAGTCTGGGTTAATGAGGAAATCCCCCATTTCCAGCATTGCTGGCTAGGTCATGGAACATTTAACGTTCAATGATACGCAGAGCCTGCTCCAGGGTATTCAAACGCTCTATACCTTCTCCGATCTAGAAACCTTTGCGGTGGATGCGCTCACCCTCATCAATCAGCTCGTGCCCAGCGACATCCCAACCTTCCACACTACTGGACTCTGGACTCGCCAAGTTTCACATTCTTTTCTGCCCAACTGTCCTGGTTTTGGTCCCGAACTAGATAAGGTAATCGATCGGCATTTTGGTGAGCATCCCATCGTCCATCACATGCCGCAGACCTTCCATGGAGCCTATCAACTCTCAGATTTTGTCAGTCAGCAAGAACTCCATCGCCTTGAGGGATTGTATCAGCAGTTTTTAAGACCGCTTGACCTAGAAGAGCAGATGACTTTTTTCTTGCCGAATACAAGTCCAGGTAGTTGGCGTAAAATGACGCAAACCGATGTCACTCTGATGGGGTTTTCATTAAATCGCCCCCAACGTTTTACCGAGCGCGATCGCCTCATCCTAAATCTCCTACGTCCTCACTTGCACCAGGCCTATGAAAATGCTCAGTGCCATCGGCAATTACAAGAAGATTTAAGCAGCCTCCAGCAAACGCTCAATCACCTTGGTTTAGTCGTTTTAAATTCTGAAGGGCAGGTGCAACGCGTCACACCCCAAGCCATGGCATGGTTGGAAGGCTATTTTCCAAAGCCGACTAGCACTTCTCAACTGCCTGACCATTTATGGGCCTGGGCTAAACATCAAATCAGTTGTGCCACGTTAGAATCCGACTTGTCCAAGGCTCAGTTACCCCTGCGGATTGAACAGGCTGGTAGACAGTTAGTGATTCGTTTAGTGGTTGAACAGGAGCAATACCTGCTGCTCCTAGAGGAGCAAACCTTATCTTTATCGAAATCGCTAGAGCTATTGGGATTGAGTCAGCGAGAAACTGAAGTTTTGTTTTGGATTATGCAAGGCAAAGATAACAAAGCGATCGCCCTTCAATTGAGCCTGGCCACAAGCACAGTCCGCAAGCATTTGGAAAGTATTTATGGCAAATTGGGGGTGCAAAGTCGAACAGAGGCGATCGCCTATACCCTAGCAAAGTTAGGGCTAAACATTGGGAACACCTAAAGGTACTCTGCGGAGCAGTTCCCTGCTTCAGGCTGCTTAATTCTTCTTCATCAAACCCTTCCGGAATCAACCATCACCCCATTGAATCAATCTCCATCGTTGTTCCCCCGAGGTTCACCCATGAAACGATCGCCCATTCTCGCACTCCTGCCCCTGCTGGCCATCACCGCCACCCCCGCCCCCGCCCAAGCAGGCGACGGCTGCACCTACCAACTCGGCCAATCCTCCACCGGAGTCGCCACCGAACTCAACCTCTGCTCCATTCGCCGAATTCACAAAACCTTCAACGTAGACTTCACCTACACCCTCGGCGGCGAAAGTATCCCCGCAAGGGCCAACTGTCGATCGAACAATTGGGTCACCTTCCCCGAAAACACCACCCATACCCCCAAATCCAAAGCCACCGACGACATGCTAAAAATCCTCTGCACCGCCCCCGTCGATGGCAACGGGGATAGCGTCCTAGCCGTCATCTTCAATCCCCCCACCAACATCCGCAAAACACCCAACGGCAAAGTAATTTGCCAGATTACGGACTTGAGAGTGATCTCCATCTCCGGCGGACCGTCCAATGGCTGGTATCGTACCGGTCTCTGTGGCTACGACTACATTCACAAAAGCCAACTCCGCTTCAATTAACAACCTACTAGCTTTGCGAAGTGTCCCCACGAGTGCTACAGGCCCGCTTCTGCAAAGGCTTGTGTAAGCTCTGGCGTCAAGCTTAGGGTCTCTGCCCAGGTGTTGAGATAGTCACGATCGAGGCGATCGCTCTGAACTTTGAGTATGCCTAGTACGTCTCGCCATTGTTTATCGGACCGACTTTGCTTACCCCAACTGAGCTTGCTGAGAATTAAGTCCTCTGGTGAAGCAAAATATAAGTCTCCTAAACCCTCGATCGGAATCCTTTGCCGTCGCTCATACTTCAACTCAGTCCAAGCGCCAGCATTGGCAATCACTAGATCCGCGCGCGAAATACTCTCCATATGGGTGATTTGCAATATGCTGATTCGACCCGAGGTAATATCCTCTACTCCGGGGACATAAAATCCTGCCATCTCTAATTGCTCAACTAGGTGGGAAATTGATGCGGGATCGAGGTCCATGACTAAGTCTAAATCTTGGGTCGTGCGGGGTTCTCCGTAGGCGATCGCGGCCACCCCACCCGTAATGTAGTAGCGTAGACCCATGGCTTGGAGAATAGGGTGGAGTATTTGGGCAAGACCAATTGAATCCTGAATCCAAGTCATGGCATTCCCGCTGGGCAAATATTGTAGAGGGCAGAATTCCTGGAGCCAAGCTTCAGCGATTTTGCGGGCGAAGCAGGTGGGACTCAGGTTTGGGTATTGGTAACGCAGGGCGGAAAGCGATAGCTGACGGGCACTGCGGGTGAGAGATGCACCCATATTGAGGCGCTGCTGAATTGATCGCGATCGAAGCAGAGAAAAGACCAAGCGATCGGTTTCGATCGTAGTGTCCTCTGCTTGCGGGCGATAGTGGGTTTGCATGGCTCAGCCTAGGGTGGCAAGTTTGCTCAATGGGATCTTTCTTTAAGCATAGCGCGCTAGGTGCTACCCCGATTAATCTTTGCCATCGCCCGATCGCTCACCCCCTGCCAATCCACATCATCCGGATAGGGCGCATAGACCGAATTGCCCGTCGTCGGATTGTAAATGCGACAGAACAACACCTGATCGGTCTCACCCGGCTCCACGGCGATCGTAATCGGCTTCAAAAAGGCCTCCTGGGGCAGCTTCGACAGCGTATAGAGTAAACCCTTGGCAAACAGGGTTTCAAAGCCCGCCTGGATGATATAGGCGCGATCGGCTCGGATATGAAGATTCACCTTCAGGTCCGGCTTACCGCGAAACTCCTTTTCTTCTATTTCCAGCTTCTCGATCACCCCCGTCAGGGCATGGCGATCGATCGGCTCATGCTCATTTTTGGCGCCATTCCAAAAATACCAAAGGCAGTCACTGTACTGGCGATTGGCATAGATATAGCGCGCCTTGGGGGGATGGCCAAAGCCGAGGGTGGTTCGACTGGAGCGCAGCTCATCAAGGATGGCCTGGAGTAGTTCTTCTGTATTCATGGGGCTATTCTAGATCAGATCTTCAAAAAGGGACAAGGTTAGTATTCCCCTAAAAGCGACTTTCGTATTCCAAAACCGCACGATTATCCCCAGAAAAGTCCGTCGAACCCCGGAATAGGAAGCTGTCATTCACCCGATAGCGCAGACCAAACTGCGTCGATTGGCCCGAGGTCAACACCCGCAGGACCGAAGCTGAAATAGCGGGGGTAATGTCTACACCAGCCTCCGCCGCCAGCCCCAAGGTAGAAGAATTATCATCATCTGTGGTAATTGTCGGAAACAGCCGGAACTCACTAAGACCTAAGGCATTACCAATAAAACCTTGGATGTTTGTTAACAATGCCGAACCCGCTAGATTGGCGATCCCCAGGGTACTATCGCCGCGACCCAGGGTATTGATAAACCCGCCCCCCAGCAGTCCAATAATCTCATTGCGAGTCCGCCCCGGACTACTCGTCAGCTCCAGATTTTGGAACAAACTACTCGCCAAACCCGACACCTTCGCCTGAATCCGCACCGTCTGCAAGGACCCAAACCCCGTGGCAAACAGCGGTGCATCATTGACCTCCGAGGCCAAGGGATTGGTATTGATCCGACTGCGACTGACCTCCGGCACCGAGGCAATTAGCCTGACATCCAATTCTGGATCTTGACCGCGATCGGGCTTAAACACCGCCCGATGTCGATAGCCCCGCGCCAGCACAAACTGGGTCGTAAACAGGTTAACCTGGCCGGATAGGAGTTGAATTTCGCTGCCAGAGGCTGTCCCCAGCCTGAGGTTCGTCAGGTCACCGCCATTGACCACCAGTTCACCCCTGGCGACAAAATTAATAATGGGCGCTTTGACAATTCGCAGATTATTGCCGAGTATCAGTTTTAAATTTTCAAACTTAAATCCGACGCCCCCTAGGGCCTTGGCCGCGATCGATTCCTCCGTCGGGGCGGCCACGGGCACCGAATCCGCCAGCAGCACCCGGCCATTGGTCAGCCTCACCTCACCCCCCACCAAGGGAGCCAGGGCCGTCCCTTTCACCGTCACATCCCCATCGACACCGCCCTGGTACAGCCCCTTAAAGGTCAGTGCGATCCTCTGCAACGACAAATTCAAGCCATTCTTCGCCTCCGGATCACTCCCATTCAGCAGCGGCAACACCCCACTGCCCGCCACCTGACCTCGACTAAACTGACCCAGGAAGGGCTGATTGTCCTTGAGGCCCGTAACGCGCAGGCGATCGCCCTCAAACTGCACCCGTCCATTCACCCCCGTCAGCAATTCCTTCTTCCCAGTCTTGGGATTTTCCGGGAAGGAAGCCGAGGCCAGCACAGCATCATTCAGAACAATATCGCCATCCACCCTAGCCATCAGCGGCACCAGCGATGCCCGCACCGCCAAGTCCACATTGCCCTTGCCACCGACCCAGGCCACCTGATCTGTGAACAAACTCAACAGAGCTAAGCCATCATCGCTGACCTTGAGATTTAGCCTGGCCTCCGTTGTTTTTGGTTTTGCCGTAATAAATGGGACGGGTATCAGCAAAGGAATGTCGGCATCAATGCTTAGCGGATTAGGATTATTATCAATCGTGACCGTACCACCAAAGTTTAGATTAGCCTGTTCAAAGTCAAAGCCAAAATCCGCTGCGCTAATCGGAGTCCCTCGAATTGTACCGTCGGTTAACACAAGCGTTCCCTTCGCACTAGGATTGTCACGCAAACCACTGATCGTAATTCGACTGGAAATATCTCCGGTGAGATCGACCGGTGGATCGTAAAACTTGCGCAACTGAGCGATCGGCAGCTTCGTCACAATCAAGTTACCCCCTTCAATCTGAGGCCCACCAAACTTCCCTTTTAATTCAATGGAGCCGCCTTCTTTAAAGTTGAGCTGAGCCGGATTGAGATCGATCACGCCCTTTTCGATCGAAGCAAGCACCGTCACGCGATCGAACTCAAAGGTCCGATTATCCTGCAAAGCCAGGATTGCCCGCTTACCACGACCGGATTCCTCCAGATAGCTCGGGAAGGGCCGCCATTCCACGCCTTTACCCATCAGTTCGATATTTCCATTAATATCCCCATTCAGGGCCGCATCCACGGATACCTTGGCATCAAACAAACCCCGCACATCGGCTAATTCTGGAATACTCATCACCGATCGACGTTCCGCAATCTGACTGAGCAACACTTGAATCTCCGACAGACGATCGACCTGTTGCTGTAGACGCTCCTGGGGCTCACCCACGGCGATGGTGCTTAGATCCCGCGATCGGCCCGTTCCCTTGGGGCCAAAGCCCTGGGCCAGCTCATCAATGCGGAAAATCTGGGCCAGTCCCAATACATCCTGAATATTCCCATTCTTTACGGTCAGGTCCCCCTTCAGCCTTGGACCCTGGGCTAAATTCAGATCGCCGGAAAAGACAAACTGCGCATCACCCTGCCGGAGTTCCGTTTTCGCTAGGCGCAATACATTGTTATTAAATCGAAACGCCGTCTTAACATCATCCCCCTTAAAGCTACCAAACTGGGGAACCGCGATCGCGATCGTCCCCTCCGCCGCCCCATTGCGATAGCGCACCTGGGTACTAATGTTAGGGGCACTCACCCCAGCCCCCTTGGCTCCAACCACCTGCACATTGGCATCCCCGATGCCGCCGACGTAACGGAGATCCGCCAGAAGCTGCTCGGCCTGGAACTGGTCAAAGCGGGGTCCATCAATTCTCGCCTTGCCGCTAATTAATTCCTGACGCGGCAGATTGACCGCAAAATTTCCGCTCAGCCGACCTGCTAATTGTTGGGGCAGGGACGGTACGGGCAATTGCAAACCATTGAGGGTGTCCAGGGGGAAATTGGCGATCGCCACATTAAACAATTCCCCCTGCCGCTGGGCCGTGAGATCCAATTCCCCTCGCACCACCTTGGCAGAGAGCGGCTGGAAGGTACTGTCTAGGTTGAAGGCTAGGCGATCGCGTCCCCCCGCCAAATCCAACTGCAACCCCTGGCGCGGCAGGATGGCCACCGATCCCGACAGGGCTTCAAACACCAGGCCATTCACCCGCAGATCAGGCAGCCCCAAGCGTCCCCGAATGGTTGGAGCGGTCGGCAGTCCCGTCACTTGCCCATCGAAATCCGCCCCACCCCGAACGGTCGCAAACGACGGTAATCCCAACGGCAGCGAGGACAGCAGTAATCCCTGGGTTTTCACCGCCAAATCAATACCCGTCACCTCAGGTTTATCCTTGAGATTGACGGCGATGGTGCCCTTGGCCTGCAACCCCGGAGCCGTGGCCGATAGGAGATTAATCTGTTTGCCATCCCAATTAATGCGGGCATCGATCGGATCATTCACCACCGCAATGCCCTCGGACAAGCGCGCCACCCCCGTTGCCCGAATTGCCGCTGGATCGAAATTATCTAGGGTGCCCGCTAGATTAAACTGCCCATTGACTAATCCCCGCAACTGCGGATCGAACTGCCCCATCGGCACATTCGCCACATCTACCTGCCCCTGCCACTGGCGTTTAATTGCCTGCCCCTTAGCCGTGATCGTTCCGCCCAGGGCCTTGGCATAGAGGCTGCGCAGTTCTAGGCGATCGCCCCCCTCTGCTACCAAAACCTGGCCTTTTGCGGGATATAGGGCCTCCGGCGCTTCCCAGTCCACCAGGGTTTGAATCGTATCGGGGGTTCCGGTGGTGCGCGCTACGGCGATAATGTCACCGACTTTAATCGGCAGGGGTTTGTTGTCGTTATACAGTTTTGCCACGGCATCCCCTGGCACCCCCACAACCCTGGTGGAGAGATTGACCTGCTGGGTCTTGAGGGCGATCGTGCCATTGGTAATCGTCTGTCCCCCCAGGGCTAAGTCCGTTACAGCATTTCGCAACTGTAGTAATCCACTGTTTGCGTCGAGTTCAAACTGCGATCGTAATTTTGAGACCACGATGCGATCGACCGTAATCGGCTTGAGATTTCGGGTTGTGCCGGAAATGATTGGGGTTTCGATCGGCCCCTTCATTTCAATATCCGCTGCGACTTCGCCGCTAACTGGCACAGGGGATTTGATGTCGAAGGTTTTGAAAAACGTTGCTAGCGTGACACTCGGTACTTTCGCCTGTAAATCAAACCCCTGCTTCGGATCGACCGTCCCCTTTGCCGTGACGGGAATCTGGTCAAACTTTGCCTTAACCTGCTTAATGAATACCTTCGTGTCCTGGAGTTCTAACTCACCCACGGCATCCAGTATGGGTTTAGGGGAACCCGGCGCAATCAGATTAACCCCCTTAAATTTACCGCCGCCCCGCAAACTAACGCTCGAATCGGGCCGCACCCCTAGCTTCACCTTGCCATCGGCGCGGCCCGCCTTCAAATCGATCGGCAGGCGAATTAGGCGATCGAGTTCAAGCAAGGGAAAGTTTTTGCCACTGACCGTCAGTTGACTATCCAGCTTCGAATCAGAGTCACCTTTGGCAGCTAGATTTCGAGTTTCCCCCTGGACGTCAAAGGTGCCTGCACTGAGGGATTCCCCGGACAGATCGTACTGGAAGCGGCGGTTGTCCTCCAGAAACTTGACCACACCATTGAGCCGCTTAAATCCAGTCGGTGCAGACTTCTGCCCCTTTTTCGGCAGCGATATCAATGTGGTTTTGCCATCCTCTAGGCGGAGTTCTGTCAGGGCGATCGAGATCGGTCCACCGGGCGGCGGCGACTCGATTTTGGTCTCCACCCAAAGCAGCGCCTTCGATTCGTTAAAGAAGCTATCGGGCCGGACCAGCGTCACCTTCAGATCGAGCGCCCTACGCCACAGCAACTGCCAGGGGTCAAACCCCACCTCCACCGCCTCCGCCTTAGCCCAGTCCCTATCCTTTGCCGTGGCGGGCAGCTCCGTCGCCCCAAACCGCAACCCCACCGGAGAAAACCGCTCCAAGCGCCCGACTTTCACAGGCCGATTCAACTGTTTCGTCAGCGCCTCCGAGACCGTGGGCGCCAACTGCTCATGGACAAAGTACCAAGCCCAGTAGGCCAACCCCGCTCCGCCCCCCAAAAACAGCAGCCACAAAACCAACCGCCAGGGAAAACGCGGGCGGCGATTAGGAGGGGGGGCATCTTGGCGATCGGGCAAGGACGGGTTCGTCATTCATCACACCAGTGAGTTAAAGCCCTAAAAAACACTTAACTCAAGCGAAAAAGGGGGGATTGCGAGACTTTACAACCTAGGAAACCACTTCAACGGCATCATTCATAACAATATCTGCTGAAGAACTCGCCTCTGGTTCAACGCGCGGCAAAATCACACGGTGCACCACAGGGGTATAGCCTAACCATTGTTTCGCAATAGCCACGAAGGGATCCGGATCACCGCTCACACCAAAATAAGTGGCTAGGGCGGGCGAGCTATTGGCTAGGTTTAACAATTGCAGCTCCTGACCCGTGGCGATCGCCATCTGCACTGCTGGATCAATCAGCCGAACCCCCACTGGAACTAAGTCCTGAATCACCGGAGACAGATGGGGATAATGGGTGCAGCCATAGATCAGCGTGTCGATGTTCGCCTCCAGCAGGGGCGCCAAATAACCCTGGGCCACTTCCCTGGTTTTGGGATCCTGAATCCGACCCGACTCAATCAAGGGCACAAACTCAGGGCAGCCCACCTCCCACACCTGGGCCTCGGGGGAAATCTCCTGGATCGCCCGCTTATAGGCACCGCTCTTCGCCGTGGCCGGGGTGGCGATCACCCCAATGCGCGATCCTTGGTTGACCGCCGCCTTCGCCCCCGGCAGTACGACCCCCAATACGGGGATATCAAACTCCGCCTTCACCTGCTCCAGGGCCAGGGCCGAACTGGTATTGCAGGCCATAATCACCATCTTGCAGCCCTGACGCTGCATCCAGACCAGGATTTCCCGGACAAACTGGAGGATTTCCTCGGCGCTGCGGTTGCCGTAGGGCACACGGGCCGTATCGCCAAAATAGACAATCGATTCATTGGGTAGATGGCGATAGAGCTCCCGCAGGACCGTCAAGCCACCCACACCGCTGTCAAACACGCCAATCGGACAGGTCGATCGCGCGACCTCAGGCCCCAAATTCACCGGGGTCCAACGGGCTGGCGCATTGCTGACAGATGGTTCGCTCACTAGATCCAATCCCCCACAAAGTTTTGACCTTTATAACATGCTCAGGTGCAGCATCTCTCCCCCAGGTGCCGCACTTAGCCACCGCGCAGGTACTGGAGGACGCCCCTAGCAATGCCATCCGCCATTTGACGCCGGAAGGTGGGGCTATTGAAATTAGCGGCATCCTGAGCCCCGGTCACAAACCCCGTCTCCACCAAAATCGAAGGCATAGAGGTTTTGCGCAGGACGTAGAAGCGGGCTTGACGGACCCGGCGATCGGCCATCCCCGTAGACTGCAACACCGCACTATGCACAAATCGCGCTAGGTCCAGGCCGCTGTCGTAGTAGAAGGTTTCGAGGCCATTGACATCCGGGCGGCTCAGGCTGATCGAATTGGAATGGATGCTGACGAAGGCCGTGGCATTGTATTGCTCGGCCATGGCCACACGCGGGGGCAAATCAAGGTCATAGTCTCCATCGCGGGTCAAAATCGCCTGGACGCCGTTTTGATTCAAGATCGCCGCCACCTGACGACCAATATCCAGCACGATCTCCTTTTCATAGATATTGCCAATGCCCACGGCCCCTGGATCCGGCCCGCCATGGCCCGGATCGATAATCACCACGGCACGACCATCACGCGGCACCCTGGGTCTGGGCGCCGGGCCTGTGGTCGGCGGCACAGGAATGGGGGTGCCACTGGTCGGGAACAAGACGGGCGATCGACCACTGCGCAGCAGGGGCAGGGCGATCGACTGGCGACTGGTCTGCAACACCGGACCGAACTGAATCCCCCCCGCTGGCGTGATCAAAATCGATACGGTTTGGGGGGTTTCCTGGCGCAGGCGGACCTGGAGCAAGGGACTGTTGGTGTTGAGCTGTGGCCCCCGGACGGTGCGGGCCAGTTGGGCATTGTTGACGGTAATGCGGTAGGCGCCTGTGCTGCGGTCCCAGCCCGTGGTGTAGTTGAGGGGTTGATCGCCCACGATTAGGAGCTGGCGATCGCCATTGTCCAGGTCCACACTGTTGATCGTCGCCATGCGGCTGGGAACCGCGCCGGGCAAGGGAGGCGGTCCAGCATTGCCCTCACTGCTCGGAATCACCACAATGCCGCCCGCATCACTTTGGGTCGCCTGCCAGTCGCCGCTGCTCGGATCGACATTCAGGGTCAGACGGGCGATCGGTGGGGTGGCCTGGGCCTGGGTCAGGAAGGCCCGCGAAATACCGCGCTGGCCCACCAGGAAGTCGCGGGGGCTGGCGCTCGGGGACAGGCTGGTGCCGGGGAAGTCGATGTCAATTTGGCGGCGATCGCGACTGCGCCGCACCTGGGGCATGACCGGATCCCCACTGGTCCGCACAAACAGACCATCACCCGTCACTTGGACGCCTTGGATTTGGCTGCGGGCGGTGGCGGGCAGTTGGGAAATCGGCGGACGCTCGGAAGTGGGGGGCGTTTGGAACCCACCTACTATGGGTTTTGCCTCGGGGATCTGGACCGTCCACTGATTGGCCGAGAGGCCGCGAAACTTCACCAGGCTGGAGTCGATGATGTAGCCCGGTTCTAGCTCCAACACAATCCGAGTCGTGTTTTTATCAAACTGCCCCACGCGCAGGGACTTAATAAACTTGGCATTGATCGGCTGCACGGTCTGGGGGCGACCAAAGGTGGTGCCGGGCAGATCGACGATCAGCCGCGTTGGCCCGGTAATCAACTGGGCACTGGGCTGGACCGCATCATCGGTGGTGAATTCTAACTGGCCACGATTCGGGTCGAAGCGCCAGGTTCGGAGTTGGCCCGCCCAACCGGGCAGCGCCATCAGAACAGAGGAGCCGACGGTCAGGGCGAAGGTCGTCAGACCCAGATTTTGGATCCGATTGAATAGCGGTGCAGCCTGGCTAGTTTGGATAGCCTTGCTGCGAAGAAAATTCCAACGCATGTTTCTAGAAGCGCGTCCAGGGGACACGGGTATGGGAGGACTCGGTTGGTGAATGGGAGTCGGTCAACTCAAGATCGGGGTCCTTAAAAACAGTGGTTTACGTTACCACATTTTCTTTACGGGCGCACAAAAACGGGAGGGCTGGGATACAACCCACCACAGACCGTTGATTGAAGCTGTTAGGCCTAAACCTGTACAGACATTCTTCACCCCAAGGGACCTATTTCTGGACAGTTTAGACATTCGGTCCCAGGTAAAAGCAGACAAAATAATTGACGGCTTCTCCGTGGAGTTTCGTTCCCATTTGTATTAAATGCATCCTCCCCCCGTTTGAGCATCACGGCGCTATACAAACACGCGATGCTTCAGGGATGGCATTTGGCGACGCACCTGCTCTAGACGGGCGGGGCTTAATTTCGGCGATCGCACCCCCACATCTTCTCCGGCATCGGCCAGCACCGTACCCCAGGGATCGATCACCATGGCATGGCCGTGGGACTGGCGCAGAGCATTGTGGCGTCCGGTTTGGGCCGGGGCGAGGACGTAGCAGGTGTTCTCGATCGCCCGCGCCTGCAATAGCACCCGCCAATGGTCCTTCCCGGTATAGGCCGTAAAGGCCGCTGGCACGAACAGCAGGTCCGCCCCATGCTGGGACAGATGGCGGAACAGCTCCGGGAACCGCACATCGTAGCAAACCGACAGACCCAATCCCCCCAGATCCCCGGAATTGTAGACCATGGGCATCTTCACCCCCGCCAACACGGTGGCCGACTCCTGGTAGGTGACGCCATCGGGAATGCTGACATCGAACAGGTGGGCCTTCTCATAGCGGGCCAGTTCTTGACCACTCGGACCCATCAGGAGGGCCGTATTGTAGACCTTGCCATTCCCGGCGGGCACCGGATAGCCGCCCCCCAAAATTGTCACCTGGAAGCGTTGGGCCATGGTTTTGAGAAACTTTTCGCTCTCTTCGGCAATCTGGGCCGCCTGGGTCATCTTGGCCTCTTCGTCCCCCAAGAACGAGAAGTTTTCCGGCAACCCCACCAATTCTGCGCCGCGACGCACCGCTAGGTCGATTAACTCCTCCGCCTGGGCAAGGTTTTTGGCCAGGTCGGGGACACTGTTCATCTGGACCGCTGCTGCAAGATAAGACTTCATGGGCGCTGTTAGAATTTCAACCAATGCAAAAAGATTCGCTTTCTAGTATCCCCTGAAGGGTGTTCTCCCCACCAGAAAGACCTGACGGAACGCTATGATTAGGTCGGTTCTTTTAATGGAAGGGAGCGAAGCATGGCATCAGATTGGGAACGCCAGATCGCACAGATGATGGAGTCGGTCACCCAGCAAAGTCAAAAATTTGTCGTCGATCTCTCCAAGGACATCGAGGAGACCGTCGATGGATTTGTGACCCTGGCCGATGAAATTGCCGATACCTTCACCGAGCAAATCCAGGTGGTGCTGGACCAGGAGATCGATCCGGTTCTGGACCAGTTGATTGCGCCCTTGGTTCAGTGGAGTTTGGACTTCGATCGCGAAGTCGATCGCCTGATCTTCCCCTTCCGCCAAACCTTCGAACCCACCCTTAACCAGCACCCGGTTTGCGTCGGCTGTAAGCATTACCACGGCCAGGTCTACAACGGGCAAATGCTGGTCTGCGGCATGCATCCCTTTGGGGTGAATGAGGGAATTGACAGCTGCCCCGATAAGGAAGCGATCGACTGGAGCACCACGAATTTCTTTAACCGGGACGATCAAGACGACTTTTAGGGAGCGATCGGCGGCGCCTCCCGCGACAGCTTGCGCAGACGGATCGCCTCTAACTGACGTTTGATCAGCGCCACACTTTTACTGTCCCCCATGGCCCCATAGCCCTCCGCCGCCGCCAGCAGATTGACGGTGGCACTATCTTCCTGGCGCAGGTTAGCGTAGGCCAGTCCACGGTTGTGGCGTGCGGCCAGGCAGCTCGGATCGGCCTGCAAAGCCTTAGAGAAGGCACCGATCGCCGGACGATAGTTGCCCGCGATATAGGCACTGACGCCGGACTGGAAGGCCGATCGCGCCCCCTCAGACAGCCCCTCCGGCACAGGCATCACCTCCCGAAATAGCACCGCCACACTGCCCGAACCCTGGTAGGCCCACAGCATGGTACCGACGAAGGCCCCCGCCACCCCGCTCAAAACCACGATCACCAGCCCTAAATTCAAAGTCTCCATGAATCTCCGTTTCTAAACCTGTTCTGGGTCGATCCCCAAGCGCCGCATCTGCTCGATCATCTCAGCCATGCGGGCCTCCGCCGCTAGACGTAGGGCACGCTCTTCCTCGGCCTGGGCTTGGGCTGCCTCAGCTTCATTCAAAGCCTGCTCGGCCCGCCGATCGAGTTCCACCGAAGACAAAAACCGCCGTCCATCGGGCCGATAGATCTCCAGGTCCCCATTTTGACGGGTAAACCGGATGCCGAGCAAGGGACTGACCCAGCCTTCCATCGAAGCAATGGCGATGAGTTGGCCGCCCTGACGGGTGAATCCCGTTAAGCGTAGGCGATCGGGATCGTAGACATAGTATTCCTCGACACCATGGCGCTCGTAGAACGATCGCTTGGTGGCCATCTCTGGTCCGGTGTTGCTCGGCGACAGTATTTCAAAAGTAACCTGGGGTGCGATGTTTTGCTCTTTCCATTGCTGATAGGAACCCCGCTTGCCCTTGGGTCGTCCGAAGGCCACCATCACATCCGGGCCAATCCGAGTTTTGTTATCGCCCTCGATCGGATACCAGAGCAAATCCCCAGCCACGAAAACATCCAGGGTCGAGGCAAAGAGGATTTCTAGGTTCTCCTTGATCATCACGATCCAGCGAAATTGTTCTGTGTTGTCAGACATAGGCAGGCCGTCACTGTCGGGATAAACAACAGAGACTGCCGAAGAACTCAGGGTCATAAGCCATCAACGCCGTTTGACGCTGCAACAGATCTCACTCATCTTAACGCGCAACAAAAAGCCCGATCCGGAATTGGACCAGGCTTATTTGCGCAACTTTAATACAAACGCATCAGAGTTTATTCGTTCTACTTAAACCATGTGAAGGCTAGGGTAGTCCGTAATCATGTCATCGCGGGTTAGCACATCGCCATTGGCCTGGGGCGTCCAGAGCACCTCAAGGGCAAGGAGGCGATCGCTCGACACCGCACCCAACTGGCTCAAGGCCCGGCGGACATCTTCGGCGCTCGTGATCTTGGGCAGGTCCAGTTTGCCCTGGCTACCGACGATGAGGGTAACGACGATGAACTCGTTCTGCTGGACATCCAGGTCACCGGGGGTGGAGACGGCGATCGCACTGCTCTCCTTCTGCTTGAGCTGACCACTGGTGTTGGAGAGGGTTTCGCCCGACACCTTACTGCGCTCCGTCAGAGACAGGCGGTTGAACTCAATCTCGGCGGAATCCAGCTTGGCCAACTTCGACTGGGACCCGGCGTAGACCCAATATTCTGGGTGACGCAACAGGGACAGGGTGGTCTCCTGCAAGATTTGGGTCAGGCCCGCATTGGTGCTGGTGTTGGCCTTGAGGGCGATGCGATCGAGGTCCGCCTGCAACCCACGGGCGTCAGCCAGCAACCCCACCTGGAGTTTGGTCACGGAGACCTGGGGGCTAGCCAGACTGATGTCTTCACCACCGGAGGCCTGCCGGAAGCTTTGGAACAGGAAGGTGGCAATAGAACCCAGGATCAACAGGGTGAACAGACCACCACCACCACCACCGAGCAGGAAGGGCAGGAGGAAGAAGCTGCCACCGCCGCCGCCGTAGTATCCGCCGCCATAGCCGTAGCCGCCGCCCGCTGGACGCGGTGCGCTGTAGCTTCGACTAGGGGCCGATCGGAAGGACCCACCCCCCATCCGGCCACCGCCGCGCGTGGCGGCGAGCGCGTCACCGCCCTGGCTAAACACCAGCATGACAACGAGGGCAATGGCCAGCAAGGGCTTCAAAAGGGGTTGGATCAAGCGGGCAAAGTGGTTTTTCATAGGTATTGTTTCTCCCAAGTCTGCGATTTCGGGGAGCTGTTTGAAACTCATCACCTATCTAATGTATCCCCTAGACCCAAGGCCTGAATAGACCTAATCTCCCGGATAACCGAACTCGTTAACCGAACTTTATGATTGCTTAAGAATCCGACCTAGGCAATCCCCCACTGCTTCAGGAACAGGTAGCTGGTCATGGCACAGGCGATGCCAACGACAAAGTTGCGAATGATTTTCTGGGGAATCTTCTGGGCCAAAATGGCGCTGCCGTAAGCTCCGAGGATCGCCGCCACGGCCATAAGTAGGGCTGGGAACCAGGCGATCTTGCCAGCGACGACAAAGGCGGCGATCGCCACCCCATTCATGCAGCTACCCAACCAGCTCTTCAGCCCGTTCATCGCATGGATATTAGTCAAGCCCATGAAATTCATAATCGACAGCATCAAAATACTGACCCCGCCGCCAAAGTAGCCGCCATAGATCGCCACGATAAATTGCAGGGCAAGGGCCGCGTAGAAGGGCAGACGGATCCCCTTCCCCTGGGATTTCAGCCACTTATTAATCGTCGGACTCAGGGCAAACAACGTCGTCGCCAGCACCATCAAATAGGGCACGATTTTGGTAAATACCGCATCGGTGGTGCCGAGCAAAATCACCGATCCCAAAACGCCGCCCATGATGCTGATACAGCTCAGGGCATAGAAATAGGCGCGATCGGCGCTGGTGACCTCACTCGCCGCCGCTGCCAGTTTGGAGTTGGCTTCTTCACCTTCGGGTTTGGTCCCCAGCAGCACATGGCGGTAGGCATAGGTACTGGCAAAGGACCCAAACCACAGGGCCATGGTGCTCGTCGCATTGGCCTCAACGATCGGATAGCCTGCAAACACGAGTGCCGGAAACGACAGAAAACTTCCACCCCCCGCCACGCCATTAAACATCCCCGCTGCAAAGGCGGCGATGAATAGCAGTAGATTATTGGGATTGAGAATTAAGTCCTGCATGGGAGTTTAAAGACGAAGAGAGAAAATTGAAGAGAGAAGAAGATGAGCCTGGTTAAATTCGCGATCGCGCCCTATAGAAATTAATCTAAGGGCGCTGATCGCTTGGTTTAACTGTAACGCAGCCTTGCTATCCTAGCGGGCGACGATCGCCTCTGGCATCGACGATTGTAGGATCTCGGCGAGAATCATTTCCGGGTCCACAAACGGCATGGGCGCTTGGGGCGGCAGGCTGTCACGGTTGGCCAGGCTCTGCTGCATGGTGGCCATACATTCGGGCACGCCAACGAGGTTCTTCTGAATCAGGCCGCCGTTGGATTGCAGGTTGGTCAGGGTGGCTTCGATCGCTTCCTGGGCCGCGAACAAACAAGGGGTGCTGTAGTTGACGATCGAGACGCCCAGTTCCTTGAGTTCCGCCAGGGTGCAGGTGGGCGATTTGCCGCCGGCGATCTGGTTGAAGGCCATGGGAAGATGGATCTCTTTCTTCAGTTCCTTGATCAAGCTGAAGTCCCGCAGCCCATCGACGAGGATGGCATCAGCCCCTGCGGCCTGGAAGGCAATGGTGCGACGGAAAATGTCGTCGATATCCGTGGCATCGGTGCGGGCCACAACGTAGAGATCGGTGCGGGTTTCGAGGACGCGGTTGAGTTTTTCCAGGTAGGATTCGAGATCCAGCAACTGTTTTCCATCAACATGGCCGCAGCGCCGGGGACGCTTTTGGTCCTCTAGAATCACGGCATCAGCGCCCATTTTTTCCAGCAGGGAAGCCACATGGCAAGCCACTTCCACATCCACATAGCCGTCATCAATATCAACCAGCAAATAGTGGTGGGGCAAAATCGTGCGCACGCGCTGCACAAAAGCGACGAGATCAGACCAGGCGATAAACCCGATGTCGGCAACCCGTAATGGCTAGCGGCAAACCCAAACCCACTAATAAATAAGCTGTCACTGTAACGGCCTGCAATAGCAGCGGAGAAGGCGTCATGCACACCTACGAAAGGCATGATTTCACGTTCAGCGAGGGTCTGACGAAAATTTGGTTTCATGGGTAAAAAATCTAGTCTTCAGAGAACAATCAGTTAGAGCAATTGAGCCAAACCTGAGGGACCAGGCCCTAGGCAATATCACATTGAGATGCACAACACTGACGTATCTGAACCACAGTCCTAGACCGCTTCGGAGGATGGGCGCGATCGCTACTCCTATGGTGCTAGTCTGCCCGAAGCCCCGGCTTCAAAACCCCAGAGTTCCTACGGAAATCCGATCGCAATGCGTCATAATTTACCTGGTGGTTTTGCGCCCCACGATCTTTTGTCCTAAGTGCTTGTTTCCATGAACAAATCCCTTGATCTCGCCATACTCAAAAGTCAAACACACCTCCTCGCGAGCCAAACCCCCGAGGGCTACTGGTGGGCGGTGCTGGAGTCAAATGTCACCATGACCGCCGAGGCGATTCTGCTCTACAAAATCTGGGGGGTCGATCGCCCCTTTGACAAGATGGGGGCCTTCATCCGGCAGCAGCAGCGGGAAAACGGCAGTTGGGAACTCTATTACGGGGACGGCGGAGACCTTAGCACTTCCATTGAGGCCTATACGGCGTTGCGGGTATTGGGGTTGAGCGCACAGGATCCGATGATGGTAAGGGCGCGATCGTTCATTCTTTCCAAGGGCGGCGTGACCAAGGCGCGGATTTTCACGAAGTTTCACCTAGCGATGATTGGTTGCTTTGATTGGGCCGGGGTGCCGTCGATTCCACCATGGATTATGCTGCTGCCGGATGGTCTGTCGCCTGTGACGATCTATGAAATGTCTAGCTGGGCAAGGGGCAGCACGGTGCCGTTATTGATTGTCTTCGATCGCAAATCCGTCTGGAAAATTGTGCCGGGGCTAAATGTCAACGAACTCTACGCGGAAGGGGTGACAAATGCCCGCAAAGAATTACCTCAGAAAGGCGATTGGAGCGATGGTTTTCTCTGGCTCGATCGCGCCTTTAAGCTAGCCGAAGACTTAAACTTAGTTCCCCTACGTAAAGAGGGATTAAAGGAGGCTGAACGCTGGGTACTAGAACGCCAGGAAGCCACGGGGGATTGGGGTGGGATTATTCCAGCGATGTTAAACTCCCTGTTATCTTTGCGATCGCTGGGCTATCACGCCGAAGATCCGATCGTTGCGCGGGGGCTGGCCGCCGTCAATCGCTTTGGCGTGGAGACAGAAACCACCTATTGGGTGCAACCCTGTGTTTCTCCCGTATGGGATACGGCATTGGTGATGCGATCGCTAGTCGATTCCGGCCTTGAACCAAACCACCCCGCACTCGTTGAAGGGGCAGAGTGGCTGATTAAAATGCAAATCCTGGACTACGGCGATTGGTTTGTCAAAAACAAAAAAGGTGCCCCCGGAGCCTGGGCCTTTGAGTTTGACAATCGCTTCTATCCAGATGTCGATGACACAGCCGTTGTCGTAATGGCATTAAATGCTACAAACATCCCGAATGAAGGATTAAAACAACGGGCGATCGATCGCGCTCTTCAATGGATTGCCACGATGCAGTGCAAACCCGGTGGATGGGCGGCGTTTGACATCGACAACGATCAAGAATGGCTCAATGACATTCCCTACGGGGATTTGCGCGCGATGATTGATCCCAACACCGCTGACGTCACGGCCCGAGTTTTAGAAATGCTAGGCCGTTTGGATAGTGACTCAAACGCTATCAACTCCCAACAAGTCACAGCGGCCTTAGATTACCTCATGCAGGAACAAGAACCGGAGGGCTGTTGGTTTGGGCGGTGGGGCGTGAATTATGTCTATGGGACCTCGGGAGTGATGGCGGCGATCTCCGCCTTGGGAATCGATCGTTACCCATCCCAAATGACAAGGGCTGCCCTCTGGCTCCAGGAAGTGCAAAACCCCGATGGCGGCTGGGGGGAGACCTGTGAGACCTATAAAAATCCCGCGCTCAAGGGCCAAGGCGACAGTACCGCTTCCCAAACAGCCTGGGCAGTGATTGGGCTATTGGCTGGGGCGGAGTTGGGCATCATGGTGGATGGGAGGGCGATCGATCGGGGCATTCAATACCTGATCGACAGCCAACGTGAAGATGGCACCTGGGATGAGGACTGGTTTACGGGCACGGGTTTTCCAAAACATTTCTACTTGAAATACCACCTATACCAGCAGCATTTCCCACTGACGGCCCTGGGCCGCTATCGCAGGCATCACGCTAGCTAGCTAGTTTCTCCAGGCGAGTGACGCCGCGATTGACGATGTCTAAACTGGCCTGCCAAAATTCTGGCTGGCGGATATCTTTTTGGAGATGGGTTTGGACTAGGGTTTCGGCGGTCATGCTGCCTGTGTCGCGCAGTAGGTTTGTATATAGCGCGTTGAAGGCGTCGGCGTAGCGATCTTTTTGGGCATAGATGCCAAGGCTGAATAAATAGCCGAACAGGTAGGGGTAATTGTAAAAACTGAGGGAGGCGATCGAAAAATGCAATTTGCTAGCCCAAAACATGTCGTCGTAGCTACCTAGACTGTCCTCGTACCAATGCTGCCAGCTATCATGCATCATGATTTTGAGCTGGTCGGCGATCACGAAGCCCTGTTTGCGATTTTCAACCAGCTTTTGCTCAAAGGTAAACCTGGCGGGTATGTTTAGCAAAAAACGTTGCAGCAGCGGCTCCATCTTCCCAGGCGATCGCCAACTGTTGCGCCGGGGTTGTCGCCTTTGCAAATAAAGCATCACGCACAAGCGTTTCGGCGAAGATGCTGGCGGTTTCGGCCAATGTCATGGAGTAGTAGGTTTTATAGCGGGGCAGATCGCGCATCACCCAATTGTGCCAGGCGTGACCCAATTCATGGGCCAGGGTGAGCACGTTATTCATGCTGCCCTCAAAGGTCATAAAAACACGGGGCTCACGCGGGTCAGAAAAACTACTGCAATAGGCACCGGTCGATCGCGCAGGCGTCGGCTTGGCATCGATCCAGCCCTTTTCCGCCATCATGATCGCAAACTCCCCCATGGGGGGCGTCAGCTGACTAAAGGCGCTGGCAATCAGGGCGATCGCTTCGTCAAAGGAAATGCTGGGGACAGATTCGCTGACCGGGGGCGGTGCAAACAAATCCCAGGGCTCCATGGTTTCGACACCTAGAACTTTGCCCATGGTGCGAAGCGCCCGCTGGCCGATCGATCTCCCCGCGTAGGTGCTGTCCATCAGAGCTGTCAAGGTGGCGCGATCGATGCGACTATCGTGGCAGCTTTGGTCCAGGTAGTGGAGAGTTCGTTGGGTGCCGCGTTGCTTGGTTTCCTCCAGTCGCCAGCCGTTGATGGCATTAAGGATGGCAGCAACGGTTCCTGATTGGGTCTCCCAGGCGCTTCTGACGCCATGCCAGGCGGCAGCGCGAGTGGTGCGATCGCTATCGCTTAAACGGTTAAAGGCGGCAGCCAGTCCGATTTGTTCGCCATTGACATCACACTTTAGGCTGCCAGCCAGTTCTGTGTAGAGGTTGCCCCAGCTCTGTAGACCATTGACAGACAGGCCTGTGAGGAGTTGTTCTTCGGGGAGACTGAGGAGCTGGTCTTGGTGTTTTCGGGCATGCTGGAGGGCGAAGCTCAGTTCCTGGAGGGCGGGTTCGGTGATTAGCTGCTGAATAAATGGGTCGCTGACGCGGGTGAGGAAGACATCGAGGGCTTTGCTGGCCTGGCTAATTTCGGCGCTGAGCTGTTGAAGCGTAGGTTTCCAGGCGCGGGCAGGGCCATCGAGGGTGTCGGTGCTGAGGGTAGAGGAGATGAAGGTTTGGAGGTTTCTAAAGGCTTGGAACTTTTCGGTGCGGTGGAAGTGGGCGAGTTTGACCTGGTTGAGGATCGCGACGAATTGATCTTCGGGGAGATTCTCTGCGACGGCGATATATTGGTTGAAGGGGGCACAGAGGCTGGTCAGGTGGGCGATCGCTAGTTTCGTCTGTTCGACCGTGACAATGATCTGAGGATCTTGGCTACCACTGTAGAAGTGACTGTTATCCCAGGTTTGCTGAAATTTATTCATGGGAGAAAATGCCTTGGGGTTGGGCTATAGTTCTCTAGTTTAACTTGGCTGGTGGTTTGTCTGCTCAGGCCATATATAAGTTAATCACGATAGGTATAAATTTCAAGGGCCTTAGAATAGACATATCCTACTCGGCCATCAGGCGTTAATACCCTGACCCACGCATCCTCTGTTGCACTTAGCAGCAATAAAGCTGTTCCATTTATAATTCGACCTATGATTTTTCCTTGTGGTGACTCTCGTAAATTGAGATAGCCATCGGCTTCGATCGAGGTAAACCGAAGAAATTTAGTGATTTCATGGCTGGTGTAGGATTCAATTGATCTACTAATATTTTATCAAGGAGATTTAGAAAGAGCGCGATCGCTTCACCCCAAAGCACCCTGTTTACTTCTTCTTGGCTAGCTGATACTGCAAAATTTCCACTTGCTCCCGCAGCTTCCCAGGATTCAGGACCGGGTCACAGTCCTCAAAGGTCACCCCATCCGCATCCAAAAACTGAGATAAAGCCATTTCCACCACAAATTCCGTCGAGAATTTCCGATCTGCCGCATAGGCTTCCAGTGCCAACCGGATTTTCTCCGGCACCTCGATCCGCAACTCAGATGTAGCACTTGAGGCCTGCATGGTTAGACCTCCGTCTAAATAATCTCATCACTGAGCTGTGCCATAACCTCGATCGCCTTACACTAGAACCCTAGTTTACCTGTTGTCGCTGGCATCCAGTTGATCTCAGGTAGAAGCAGTTCAGTATCTTTAACAATTGTAAAGAAGACAGGTGTTAAGCGGTTTCAGCAAGTCGATCGGACAATCGATCGCCAATCCGTTATATTGGCAGTAGAACTTCGCGCGTCAGAGCCTATGACACCTAATAGTAGTGCGATCGAGCAGCTCAACACACTCTCCCCGGCCCATCAGCAACAGGTCGTTGATTTTATTGCATTTTTGAAGACTAGGGAACAGGTCAAAGTGGCCCAGCCGATCGCGGAAGTGGCGACAAATGGCCCCCTCCAGCCACCAGCCACCAATGCGCTACAGGCCTTTCAATCGGCGGGCTTAGTGGGCTGCCTAGACATCGATCCAACGGAATCCTATCAATCCAAGATTCACAACTATCTCGACCAGAAATATCAACAAGAGACGCTATGATCGCGATCGATACAGGCGTATTTGTCGCACTCTTCAACCAACGCGACCCCAATCATCACGCCGTCCAGAGTGCCTTGCGAACCATTCAGGAACCCCTCATCACGACCTACCCAGTCCTGACTGAGACCTGTTACTTTCTGCTATCGCGCCCTGGCAAACTCACCCCACCAGAGTTCCTCAGACAAGTCAGCCAAGGACTGGTGGAGATTTTCCAGTTACAACCAGGCCATCTCGTCCGGATGATTGAACTGATGGAGCGCTACGCCGATCGGCCCATGGACTTCGCCGATGCCTCGCTCGTTGTCCTTGCCGAACATCTCGGGCATGGCAGGATTTTGACTGTCGATCGGAGCGACTTCAGCACCTACCGTTGGAACAATAACCAAGCTTTCGAGAACCTTGTCCTTTAATGAAGGTAGCTGGCGCGATCGCCAGAATTCTAAGCGGGTTATGGCTGTGCGGCTAACTGCCGCTTCAAAATCTCATTCTCTTCCCGCAACTGGCCTGGACTCATCACTGGCTGACAGTCATCAAAGGTCACACCATCCAGGTCCAAGAACTGTGACAAAGCTAGCTCCATGACAAAGTCGATCGAGTAGTTCCGTTCCGCTGCATAGGCTTCTACTGCCGATCGCACCCTGTCCGGCACCTGGAACTTGAGTTCTGAGGCTGTAGTGCTTGATGTCTGCATGGTTAGACCTCCGTCTGAATGATCTCATCATTGAGCTTTGCCATGGCCTCGATCGCCTTACACTAGAACCCTAGTTTAGGCTACCAGTTTAAGCCGGGACAGTATTCCCAGAGTCTTTTCTAGCTTATGAGGGTTTTAGAAGTCCTGGTGAAGACTTGTCGTACGGATGCCGCCTGGCCAACGGCGAGCGCACCCAGAAATCTTAGAGACAATCATCCAACAGCAAGGCATCCAGATCCCCAGACCTTTAAAACCCCATCACACAAAGCTCTTAGCCTACCCAACCTTCTGCTCCATCCCCATCGCCGCCAACGGACGACAATCCTGAAAATTCATCGCATCCTCATCCAGAAAACTAGCCAGCGCCATCTCCACCACAGCCTCGATCGGATAATCAATCTCCGCCGCATAGGCCACCAACGCCGATCGAATCTTCTCCGGCACAGCACCCATCAGGTCAGATGCCGCCTTAGAGGAAAGATGTTCTACTGTCAGTCGTTGCATAGGGATTAGTCCTCTTGCTGCCTTACTACAATGTTATAGCTAGGACGCTCGATCTGGATCATCCGCGCCTCAATATCCAAGACCTGACCCCAAGCCCGGTGACTCATCACCACCGCCACAATCCTCACATCATCCGGGTCCAGTCGATCGACAAAAGCCCAGCCCAACGCCTTGTGCCCATTCCGAAACCGCCGCTGAATGTTGGTAGCCTTACCGATATAGAGAAGCCCCAAGCGCCGATGCCGAAACCCATAGACACCCGGCCTGGCAGGTATGGTCTCAAACTTGCGCGTCAAAATATGGCACCGCTCAAAGGGAATCGTTTGGAGCCGATCGAGTAAGCGATCAGCCTCCTCTCTCACAAACTTGATAGTCACCGATCTTCCTCAAATATCCCATAGTCTACTTCTTAGTTAGCTGATACTGCAAAATCTCCACCTGCTCCCGCAGCTTCCCAGGATTCAACACCGGGTCACAATCCTCAAACGTCACCCCATCCGCATCCAAAAACTGAGACAAAGCCATCTCCACCACAAACTCGATCGAGTAGTTCCGCTCCACCGCATAAGCTTCCAGAGCCAACCGAATTTTCTCCGGCACCTTGATCCGCAACTCAGATGTAGCAGTTGATGCCTGCATCACTAAACCTCCCCTAAGCACTTTCACGAGTCATCACTGACGGATTTTTCATAGCAAGACGGCGTTGAATCTCGGCTTCGATTTTTTCGTCAAAATCGGGATCATCGGCGGTGGCAATAACATGCCTTGGTTTCTGGTTTAAGCGATCGAGATAAACCTGTAAAGCATCTTCGTTCTGACCTTGCCGAAAAAGCTGCTTTAATTCAGCATCAGACATTGCTGCATAGTTCAGTTCAGACATTAAAATACCTCTCCGTCAGTTGCGATTTGAAATTCCAAGTCCTCATCGTATCCAGCCAAAATATAGAGGTTTTGCGTCCGTTGATCCACACAAACCATGTGAATCGGTTGAAACATACGATACGTGAGCTTATAGCTAATCACATACAGACGTTCCAACTGCTTTGATATTGGCATTCAGAAACCACTCGCTCATACTACGGCTTCTATTCTAGCAGCTACCAGATCGACTAAAATGAGTTCATTACTCCTTAAGCCAATGGCGGTAGTACACCATGCAAATCTCCCTCAGCCCCAACGCCAACCAGCTCATCCAACGGCTCCTCGCCCAAGGCTACAGCGACCCCGCCTCGATCGTCGAACTAGCCCTCGAACGCATGGAACAAACCACCCACACCGACTCCCCCGAGATGATCGATTGGATGCGCCAGGAAGTCGCGATCGGTGCCGAGCAAGCAGAACGCGGCGACTTCTCCACCCTCACCCTGGCTGAAATAAAGGCGCAAGTCTTAGCTGACCACCAACAAGCGCACGCCTAACTGTCCTGCCATGCCACGTTATAGACTCACCACCCGTGCCGAACAAGACTACCGGGAAATCCTAGCCTTCACACTCAACACATGGGGCGTTGAACAATTTGATACCTACGCATCCTTGATTGATAATGCGATCGAGCAACTCGTCAAAATGCCACGCCTCGGAATTCGCCGTGATGACATTTGTCCTGGATACTATCGCTATCGAATTGGCAAACACTACATTTTTTACCGAATTAATGCCCAGATTCTGGAAGTTGTGCGAATTCTACACGTCAAACGTAACGTTTCACAGGACTTATTTAAGGATCTAGACGATTAGACAGCTCGATCGAAGCGCATTCGCTTATACTCCTCCAACACCCGCAAACTCTCCGCCGCCATCTGCTCCTCACTCAACACCTGAAAATTACCCTCGCCATCGATCGCCCCATAAATATTCTTCAGAAGTTGGGATTTGTTAGCCATATCACTTTGGAATGAGCGTCCTCAATATTCTAACGTTTTCCAAACCCGTCAACGCCAAACCCATTAATCTGTCCCATCCAAGCTAATCTAGAAAACGAATTAAACCAGAGGACTTCAAACCATGTGGCGCATCACCATTAATTGCTCCGCCGAAAGCTGGGACAGCCACGGCAAAACCTTCAAAACCATCGCCGAGAAATACCAAGGCACCCCCCTCTCCACCAAAAAATGAAAGACGACGGACGCCGCATCATGGAATACCAAATCGACGACGTCAGCGAAGCCGAAGCATTCACCGAAGAATGCCTCACCCTCCCCGGCTTCACCGCCTTCTTTGAATCCCTCTAAAATTTCGGCACAGGCTTCAACTTCCAAGGCCGATCGCCATCCCCCGTCCCAGCTGCCAACTGCCACCGGCACCTCCTTCCCCAAACCTCTGCGGCTTCAAACGCAACTCAAAGGGTAAATCCTCCTGGGTCACCTGGCGATCGGACTGC
Source organism: Alkalinema sp. RU_4_3 (assembly GCA_012031975.1). Lineage (GTDB taxonomy): Bacteria > Cyanobacteriota > Cyanobacteriia > Leptolyngbyales > Leptolyngbyaceae > JAAUSA01. Next base: position 52,192 of record JAAUSA010000002.1, read on the forward strand.
GGATAGGTCAACTTGTAACGACCCTTCAAATGGTAGGCCGAACCACCCTCGATCGGCTCAACCGCAGTCTCCTCGACCCGCACCTGCGAAACCCCCAAATCCTTCGCCCTCGGAGCCTCCAACCGCAACTGCTGCGCCAAACTCTGCTGGGACGTCTCTACAGTGAGGGCGATCGCCCGCTCAATCACAGCCGTACTCGGCCCCTGACTCCCCCCACAGGCCGTCAGAAAGACCCCCAGCACCAAAACTAAAACCAGGTTAAAAAATCGTTTAAGCATAGGTTCAAAGGAATGCGCAGCAGTTCTCCTAAACTATAAATCAGTTGGCAATTCCCTGAACCCTCCATGCACAAAAATCAACCTAACCCTACCAGCGCGTCTTAGAAGCAATCTCCAAAATATTCAAATTCCGATGGCGCCGCTTACTATTGTCCACCAGAAAATTCTCAAACGCCGGCGCAAACCAATCCCGCCGATCGCCATTCCTCTGGTTATGCCGCGCCACCCACATCTCATCAAGCTGCCGCTGCGTCCCCGCATCCATCGACAAAAACGACAGCGACGTACCATGCTGATGGGCCTGCTGCATCGCCGCCAGCAACACCTTCATCACCTCGGGACCAATCGTCTCAATCCGCAACAAATCCACAATCACCGCCTGGGACTGATCCAAAGCCGCCACCAGATCCTCCTGGAAGACAGTCCCATCCCGGCCAAGCAGGGCGATCGGCTGCAACACTTGAGGCTCAACGGACGCCTCCATCGTTTGGTCAGCGAACGATTGGGACTGAGGCAATGGGGTCTCAGTCCGACTAACTTGTCTAGATTTCATAGGCACTCACGCCCAGACCGATCGGCTGGGTTTAGCTAAAAGGGGTTTTACACCCCCAGGTCATAACAGGCACACATAGGACTAGCCGAAAACAGACAGAGTCCCACTGGTCTCATGGTAGACAAGCCTACCAATCCTCTCTAGGTTGTCCCTGCGGAATTCATCATGAATTTACAATGCTTGGGGGATGATAGGAACAATCCTGGGAATTCCGTAAATTATTCCTTTTAAAGAGTAATTTATGGCAACATTCCGTTGTTTTGATGGGGGTTAGGTTTATGACGGAGACAGCAGTAGATCAGTTCCCGCAAGGACAGGCTAGGTCCGGCTACACCTTACCCGTGTTTGCCTGCGCCGCCGCGATCGCCGCCCTGCGATACCTGCGGGGGGAAAGGGCGCTTGCCACCGTAGCACTGGATTTGCTCAATCCCGATCGCCAAGTCGAGATTCCCGTGGAACCCGGTGCCTTGATTGGATCCGGCCAGGCCCTGGGGGTAACCCGCAGCGATCCAGGGGACAATCTGGACCTGACCCGCCACACCCCGATTTGGGCCAGGGTGGAATGGGGCGGGGATGACCAAACAGAGCCGATCGCCCTCCTCGGCGGCGAAGGCATTGGCCAAATCACCGCATCGGGGGATCCAGCGATCTATGGCTACGCCCGAGCGTTGTTTGCCCATAACCTGACTAAACATCTGAAGCCTGGTGAAAAACTCCGCATTACTGTGATTCTGCCGGAGGGGCGATCGCTAGCTGCCCGGACCTCGAATGCGGCGTTTGGCGTCGTAGAAGGTTTATCGTTACTCGGGACCTCGGGGCTGTCGGCTCCCTTGAGTGCCCCAGGGCAGTTGGAAGCCTTCCGCGCTGACCTCCAATCTAAGGTCGCCCAGCAGGACCTGGTGTTTTGCATCGGGGAAAATGGCTTGGATCTGGCCGCCCGGATGGGGATAAACCCCGATCGCCTCGTCAAAACTGCCAATTGGATGGGGCCGCTGCTTGTGGAGGCCGGGATTCAGGGGGTGCGATCGATACTATTATTTGGCTACCATGGCAAATTAATTAAGCTGGCGGGCGGCATCTTCCATACCCACCACCATGTTGCCGATGGGCGACAGGAGATCTTGACCGCCTATGCGGCGGCGGTTGGCGTTCAGGAAACGACCTTACAAACCCTGCTGACAGCGGCGACAGCGGAGGCAGGCCTGCAGGTGCTGAGAAGTGTGGGTCAGAGCGATCGCGTTTACCAGACAATCGCGGAGCGCATCGACCAGCGCTCGGCGGAATACATTCAAATCCATGCAGAGCGATCGGTGGAAGTGGGTACCTTGCTGTTCGATCGCGATCGGCAAATCTTAGTACAAAGTAAAAATGCCCTGGCCCTGCTTGAGTCTCGTTTGCGATTGTGATTACAATGACGAGATACTTAAAATCCCCTCCCACCTTTTAAATCCTTTTCGAAAGTAAATCTTTAGGCCGACGTTGATTTGTCCATACTTGGCTGTTCTCTTCATGGGACCGCATCAGGATTTAGCTGTGACACCTCCTTCCATCGAAACCTCACCTTCTGCAATTCTCAGCATTGATGAACCTTCTAACGGGTTGAAAGAACTAGAACGGCAGATGATTGTCATTTTGGATTTTGGCTCGCAATATTCTGAGCTGATTGCCCGGCGAATTCGTGAAACCCAGGTCTACTCTGAGGTTCTTTCCTATCGCACCACCCCTGAGCAGTTGCGGCAGCTCAATCCCATGGGAATCATTCTCTCCGGTGGCCCCAGTTCGGTCTATGACGTGGGTGCGCCCACCTGTGACCCAGGCATTTGGGATCTCGGAATTCCGGTGCTCGGCGTCTGCTACGGCATGCAGCTCATGGTGCAGCATCTAGGCGGCAGCGTCGAACGGGCCGAGCGGGGCGAATACGGCAAGGCCCAAGTCGCCATCGACGACCCCACGGACCTACTGACCAACGTGGAAGAAGGCACCATCATGTGGATGAGCCACGGCGACTCGGTCAAAACCATGCCCAAGGGCTTCCAGCTCCTAGCCCATACGGACAACACGCCCTGTGCCGCGATCGCCGACCACCAGCGCCAGTTCTACGGCGTTCAGTTCCACCCGGAGGTCGTGCACTCGATCGGCGGCCAAGCCCTGATTCGCAACTTCGTCTACCACATCTGCCACTGTCAACCCACCTGGACCACGGAAGCCTTTGTGGACGAGTCCATCCGAGAAATCCGTGCCCGCGTCGGCGATTCCCGCGTCCTGCTGGCCCTGTCTGGCGGCGTCGATTCCTCGACCCTGGCTTTCTTGCTGTACAAGGCGATCGGCGATCAGCTCACCTGCATGTTCATCGACCAGGGGTTCATGCGCAAAGGGGAGCCTGAGCGGTTGATGACGCTGTTTAAGGAGCAGTTCCATATTCCTGTGGAGCACGTGAAAGCCAAGGAGCGCTTCCTCGCCGCCGTGGCAGGCATTAGCGATCCTGAGGAAAAACGCAAAAAGATTGGCCATGAATTCATTCGGGTGTTTGAATCCGAATCAAAACGCCTAGGCCCCTTTGACTTCCTGGCCCAGGGCACCCTCTACCCCGACGTGATCGAATCCGCCGACACCAACGTGGATCCCAAAACCGGAGAACGCGTGGCCGTCAAAATCAAGAGCCACCACAACGTCGGCGGTCTGCCCAAGGATCTGCAATTCAAGCTGGTGGAACCCCTGCGCAAACTGTTCAAGGACGAAGTGCGCAAAGTGGGTCGATCGATCGATCTCCCCGAGGAAATCGTCAACCGCCAGCCCTTCCCCGGCCCTGGTCTAGCGATCCGAATTCTGGGCGAAGTGGACAATGAAAAGCTAGAGATTCTCCGGGATGCCGACCTAATTGTTCGCCAGGAGATTAATCGCTCCGGCCTCTACAACGAAGTCTGGCAAGCCTTCGCGGTCCTCCTACCCGTCAAGAGCGTCGGCGTCATGGGCGACCAGCGCACCTACGCCTACCCTATAGTCCTGCGAATCGTCACCAGCGAAGACGGTATGACCGCCGACTGGGCGCGGATTCCCTACGACGTGTTAGAAACGATCGCCACCCGCATCGTCAACGAAGTCAAAGGCGTCAACCGCGTAGTTTACGACATCACATCCAAACCGCCTGGAACCATCGAATGGGAATAACCCTCTGGTAGGGGCGCGTAGGGGCACGCCCGCTATCATTGCCCCCACCGATCGCCCCAAAAACAAAACCCCCGACAATCGCGCCGGGGTTTCACCATACAAGCCAAAATTCTTAAAAGCGGGTAGCGAGAATCGAACTCGCACCTAAAGCATGGGAAGCTTTCATTCTACCACTAAACTATACCCGCAGGTCTCCGACTATTATAGCGCAGAAGGGTTAACATCTTCCACAAAAAATCATGGGTTTTGGTGCCATCAAAACACCAAAACCCACAAACATCTACTTATTCGGCTGAGGCGTCATCCGCAGGTAAGGCTTCACTTCCTTAACCCCCTTCGGAAACTTCTTGATCGCATCCTCGGTCGAGATCGAAGGCACCACCACACAGTCATCGCCATCCTTCCAGTTAGCTGGCGTCGCCACACTGTAGTTATCCGTCATCTGCAAGGAATCAATTACCCGCAGCAGCTCATCAAAGTTCCGCCCCGTACTCGCCGGATAGGTAATGCTCAGACGCAGCTTCTTATTGTTGTCGATCACAAACACCGATCGCACCGTCAAAGTACTCCCCGTGCTGGAATTCGGGTGAATCATGTCGTACAGCTCCGACACCTTCTTGTCCTTATCCGCCAAAATCGGGAAATTCACCGAACAGCCCTGGGTTTCATTGATGTCGCCGACCCAGCCCTTGTGGGATTCCGCATCATCCACACTCAGCGCTATTGTCTTGCAGTTGCGCTTGTCAAATTCGGGCTTGAGCTTAGCCACCATCCCCAGCTCAGTCGTGCAAACGGGGGTGTAGTCGGCTGGGTGGGAGAAAAGAACCGCCCAGCTATCCCCGATCCAACTGTGGAAATCTATGGTTCCTTCAGAGGAATCTTGGGTGAAGTTGGGGACGGTATCGCCGAGTCTTAGAGACATATATCCAATACTTCCTGTATGTAGATAGGTTTTGAAAAATTGGCAGAGCCCATCATCCCACAAAAAACTCCAGTTCCCAAGGTTGCCCATCGGTCTTGAACGTTCTTAATTAGGTGAGGTAGGTCTGCCCCTAAAGAAGTTTAACGTTCCTACCTGGGGGCCAAATCTTGAGTCTAGGTTAAGTCTTTTGACCGGATGGCGGCACAATGCCCTTGAAGAAGCAATTGTTCAGATCGACGATCGGAAGTTTGGGTTTTTGATAAAGCTGGCCCAATTTATCGGTCAAGATCTGAGAAGATCGTTGAAAATACTGAGAGAATCCTGACGATCCTCTCCTAAAGTGACAAATAATCTCCGCCAATTTGCTGACCTGGCCCCCAGAAACCTGCATCATCTGCTTGGTTTTTGGGCAAGATAGACAACAGCCCTCCGGGAAAGTCCCTAGCGGAATCCCAGGAGGCGAGATTAGAGACTGATTCCTAACCCCCAAGCGTTCTACAAGTAGATTTATTCATGGAAGCTAACGCCCCTGCCTTTTTGACCGTTAATGACGCCGAACTCTCGATTCGCGACTGCCTCCGCTACCTGCAAAGCGCAGGTAAGCTCCAGGGCTTTATCAGCGATGTTCTGCGTCAGTATGTTCTGCAGACCGAAGTGGAGACGCGCACCGACCTAGAGATCGACCAAGCGATCATCCAGCAGGCTGTGATCGACTTCCGCCTCCAGCAGAACCTGACCGAACCCCAGGCCTTCCAAGACTTCCTAGTCAAGAACGGCACCGATGTGGTGACCTTTCAGAACCAGATCACGGGCAACTTCAAGATGGAGAAGCTCAAGGCCGTGATTTCGGAGTCCCGCCTGCAGGAATACTTCATCGAGCGCAAGGTGTTCCTCGATCGCGTCGTCCTCTCCCGGATCATCGTCGAAAGCGTCGATCTCGCTGAGGAACTCAAGTCCCAGGTCGCCGAGGGCGAAGCCTTTGAGGCCCTCGCCCAACAGCATTCCCTCACCGACGACAAGCTGGTCAACGGCATGATGGGTCCGGTCAGCCGAGGCACCCTCCCCGATGGCATCCGCGCCCTCGTCGATGCCGCCAACCCCGGTGACATCATTGGGCCGATCGAACTCGATGGCCGCTGGGGTATCTTCCGCCTGGAGCAAAACATCCCCGCCACCCTCGACGACGTGCAGCTCCAGCAAAACCTGCGCAACGAACTGTTTGAGCGTTGGGTCGGTGAGAAAATCCAAGCCATGACAGTGAAGCTACAGGTCCCTGAGCAGTAATTCTGCGTACCTTAGAGGAGAGAGTCTTTTTCTCTCTTCTCTCTTCTCTCTTGGCGACCAATACCGCCCCTCAAATTCCTGTGAGCATCCCCCCTAGACTTCCATGATCACCAACGATCTCGCCCCCAATCTGCCCTTGGAACGAACCACCCCTGTCCCTGCTGTCACCGGACCAGCAGGTGCAGTTCAAGAGCAAGGCTCAAATTCGCCGCTACCGTCTTGGAGAGGTGGTCTGGTCCTCGGAGACACCGGGGATGCATGCGCTGCTGGTCTCGGGCAAAATTCGCCTGGTGGACGACGAGGGCAAGTCGAAGCTGCTCCAGCCCGGCCAGTGGCTCGGGGATCTCTTAGATCTCCAGGGCGTCAAGGCGCGGGCCGCCAGCGATGTGGAAATTGCCTCCTGGAGCACCGAAACCTGGGAAGCGATCAATTCCCCAGCCATCAGCAAGTTCTGGGCCGAGGAGCGGCAGCGCTATCGTCCCCAGGAGTCCGCCCCCAAGCGAGTCTACGGCTTCCCCTTCGTCTCCAGCCTCAACACCGGGGCCGCCTCCCTCAACATGGTGGCCAACCACCTGCAAAACCCTGTCCAGCTTGAATGGGTCCAGCGCCAATTACGCGGCCAGCAGCCCACCCAACTGGTGGATGCGGCGGAGAAAATGGGCTTCAACCTGCGCCGCATTGAGGTCGATTGGGCCGGGATGCGACTGCTGGACTTCCCAATGATTATGCTCTGGGGCGGCGCTAACCGGGATCCGAAGTGGGTGGTGCTGTACGGGGTGCGGGGCGATCGCGTCATCGTCGCCGATCCCACTAACCCGACCTTGGAATGTGAGGCGATCCCCAGGGCTCAGTTTGAGCAGGCTTGGGATGGGCAGCTTTGGCAGGCGGAGGCGATTCTGAAGCAGGAGCGCTTTAACCTGGGCTGGTTCCTGCCTGCGGTTTGGAAGTATAAGACGCTGCTGTTTGAAGTGTTGTTTGCTTCTATTGTGTTGCAGGTGCTGGGTCTGGGGACGCCGATGATTACCCAGGTGGTGATCGATAAGGTGATGGTCCAGGGCAGTATTCCGACGCTGGATGTGATGGCCCTGGTCATGCTGGGCGTGGCGTTTTTCGAGTCCTTCCTGGGGATTTTGCGACTGTTTTTGTTTACCCATACGGCGCGACGGTTGGACTTGAGTCTGTCGGCCCAGTTGTTCCGGCATTTGATGCGGCTGCCGTTGGCCTATTTTGAGAACCGTCGGGTGGGGGATACGGTGGCGCGGGTCCAGGAGCTGGAGAATATTCGCCAGTTCTTGACGGGGACGGCCTTGACCGTGGTGCTGGATTCCATCTTTGCGGTGGTGTACCTGGTCTTGATGTTCTATTACAGTCCGAAGTTGACCGGGGTGTCGTTGGCGGTGCTGCCACTCTTTGCGATCTTAACGATCGTGACCACGCCGATTTTGCGGAACTGGTTGAATGAGTCCTTTAACCGGAATGCCGATAGTCAGTCGTTCTTGGTGGAGACCGTGACGGGGATCCATTCTGTTAAGGCCCATACGGCGGAGAAGGCTTCGCGCGATCGCTGGGAGGGCCTGTTCGCCCGGTATATCCGCACGAGCTTTAAGGCTTCGACCACCCAGAACATCAGCAGCAACATTGCAGACTTCTTGACCAACTTCTCCTACCTGCTGATTCTATGGTTTGGGGCGCGCTTTGTGATTAACCAGGAGCTGACGGTGGGGCAGTTGGTGGCCTTCCAGATGCTGTCGGGTCGGGTGACGGGGCCGCTGCTGCGTTTGGTCCAGCTGTGGCAGAACTTGCAGCAGGTGCTATTGTCGGTCGATCGCATTGGCGACATTCTCAACTCGGCCCCGGAGGCGGAGCCCGGATCGGGTCTAGTGCTGCCACCTTTGCAGGGAGATGTGGTGTTTGACCAGGTATTCTTCCGCTATAACCCGAACCAGGAGCCAATCTTGAAGGGAATTTCCTTCGAGGTGAAGCCAGGCATGCTGGTGGGCGTGGTGGGCCGCAGTGGTTCGGGTAAGAGTACCCTGTCGAAACTGCTGCAACGCCTGTATTTGCCGGAGTCGGGCCGGATTTTGGTGGATGGCTTTGACACCAAGAGTGCCGATCTGCATTCGCTGCGGACCCAGATGGGGGTGGTGTTGCAGGAGGACTTCCTGTTTAACGGCAACATCGTGGACAACATCAGCCTGGGCCGGGCCGAGATTACGGCGGAGCAGGTGGTGGAGGCAGCTCGGTTAGCGGCGGCCCATGATTTTGTCAGCGATCTGCACCAGGGCTATGAGACGCCTGTGGGTGAGCGGGGTACGGCACTGTCCGGGGGCCAGCGTCAGCGGGTGTCCTTGGCGCGATTGTTCCTGTCCCAGGCTCCGATTCTGGTTCTAGATGAGGCGACGAGTGCCCTCGACAGTGAGACGGAGCAGCAGGTGTTGCAAAATCTCCAGAAGGTGGCGAGTAATCGGACGATCTTTATGATCGCCCACCGTTTTGCGCCCCTTCGGAAGGCGGATTTGATTTTGGTAATGGAGAAAGGGGTGATCGCCGAGAAGGGCACCCATGATGAATTGTTACGGAAGAAGGGGTTGTATTACTCGCTCTATCAGAGACAGCAGGCGGCTGTCTAATTGACCGACGATCGCATGGCCCACCTCGGGTTCAAACCCGAGGCTAACAGCTCAAACCCGTTGAAACGGGTTAAACCCTTGTCTGGCGAGGGTTTCAGAATTTAACCTGCTTTAGCTGGTTTTAGCTATTAGCCTTGGGTTTTAACCCCAGGCGGGGCGACAGCGAAGTGAAGGATTCGTCAACAGCATGGATTTTGTGCTATTCGACGATCGCCCACCATTCCCCACTGTTCAACTTGCCGATCGCCCCATCTAACAATGCCTGGCCCATCTCGACGGTTTCGATCAAACTTAGCTGTTTGCGCAATTCCGCTGCTCCGGTGAAGCCCTTGGCATACCAGGTCATATGTTTGCGGGCCTGGTGGATGCCGCGTTTGCCCTTGTAGGCCCAGAGCATTTCTAGGTGATCGCGGGCGCAGAGGAGGCGATCGATTAAGCTCGGTTCTGGTTTGAACTCACCTTGTTTGAGGAAATAGTCAACCTCGCCGACTAAGTAGGGGTTTCCCAGCGTACCGCGTGAACACATCACGGCGTCGGCTCCGGTGGCGATCAGGCAGTTTAGCGCTGCTTCCACGGAGAAGATATCGCCGTTGGCGACGATCGGGATCGCCAGATGACCTTTGACCTGGCGAATCCAGTCCCAGTTGGCAGAGCCGTTGTAGCCCTGGGCACGGGTGCGACCATGGACGGTCAGCATGGCCGCACCCGAGTCTTCCATGCGGCGGGCGAAGTCGAGGATGGTGATCTCCCCGGCGTCCCAGCCGATGCGGGTTTTGACGGTGACGGGGATGGAGACGCGCGAGCTGACGGATTTGACGATCGCAGCAGCAACTTCGGGTTCCCGCAAAAGTGACGAACCGCCGCCGTTTTTGGTAATTTTGTTGACCGGGCAGCCCATGTTGATATCGATCGTGTCGGCTCCTTCTACTTCGGCCCGTTCGGCAGCTTCGGCAAGGAAGTCTGGGCGACAGTCAAACAGTTGAATACTAATGGGCCGCTCATTGGGATCGATCTCCATGATGATCGGCGTTTCCTTCAGGTACTGGAGCCGGGAAGCCTGCACCATTTCGGTGTACATCATGGACTCGGGCGCATGGCGACGCACCAATCGCCGAAACACCAGGTCGGTGACGCCGGAGAGGGGCGATTGGAGGACGCGGCTGTTTACGGTTACAGCGCCGATCTGTAGTGGGGGGGCGAGGCGATCGCGCAGTTGTTTGAGACTGTGGGGATCGATCGTGGTGGTGGTGGGCTCGGGCATGGTTGCTCTATTTCTGCGGTTCGATCCCCCCAGGATTGGGGGTTAGGGGGCCTGCTCCCGCAGGGTGGCAATCTCCTGGCGCAACGCGATCAACTGCTCCGTCAAAGACTTCAGCTCCGCCTGGACATCCGGCCCCACGGGCACAGCCTGGGTCGTCACCACCATTTCCGAGGCGGGCTGGCCATTGCGGTTGGCCCAAAGGCGATCGACCGTACGACGGGCTTCCTCCTCCGTCACGGCTCCCTTGCCTGCCAGTTCTTCAACGAGGCCCAGGGGATTGGTGCGAAGGCGATCGAGGTTTTGCTGATAGAGCGCAGGGTTTTGAATGCCTTCGACGAGGCTGGTGGTGGCACCGATGCCGACGCGGAAGCCCTTTTGGATTGTTTGTAAAATGGTTTCGGGATTCATAGGAGAGTACAGGTCTTGGCTGGACTTGGATAATGCCATCCTAACCCAGGAAGAATCGATCCGTGGGTTGGGCTAACCGATCGGCGGCCGATCAGGCCAGGGCCGTCAAATACTGATCCAAATCCTCCGACACCTGACAAAACTCCGCCTCCGTACTCAGCCGAAACTCCGGATGCTTCACGGTGATCAGGACCTTTGCCGCGAAGGGCGAGGGATAGAGGTTGGGGTTGCAAAACACCTCTAGGAAGACCGTGCCTTGGTTGTGGTATTCCAGGTTCTTGAGTTTTGTCGTGGGGGGAGACCCCGCAGCATTGGCGGCAATCTTGAGCTGTTGCATCAGTAGATCGAAATCAGCACGCAGCTTTTGGGCGGCCTCCAGGGTGAAATCGAAGCCGACGGTCCCCTGGGGGAGATTCAAGATGAGATGGGTCATGCTGTTTATCGGTTAGATGAATTGGGGTTGAATCCGCATAGAAGGCAGGATCGTTCTCACCATACGAGCCCGAAATAGATCTGCCCCCGTCAAGTCCGCCCCCGTCAAATCCGCTTGACTGAGATCGGCCTCGGCTAAATTGGCGCCCCGCAGATCAGCATAGCGAAGATCGGCCTTGCCGAGATTGGCTCGACTTAAATCTGCACCTTTAAAATTGGCCAACCGCAGATCCGCCTGGGCCAGCATCGCCCGATGTAAATCTGCATGGCTGAAATTGCAGCGCACCGCCATCGATCGACTCAAATTGGCACAGATCAGGCTGGCATAGCTGAAATTCGATCGCCACAGATAGGTCTCCACCAACTGGGCCTCCGTCAAGATGGACTGCCTCAAATCACTGCGAATGATCTTACTGTGGGTCAGACTGGCTTGATTGAGATTGATCCCCGGCAATTTGACTTCGATGAGATCCGCCCCGCGTAACTTAGAGCGTTGAAAGTTCCGCTCCCCCTGGCCATAGGCCTGCAAAATATCCACAGCCCGGACAGAATGCACAATAAATTCATCCTCTAATTCCGAGGACAAAATCTCCCAATGTTTCATATTCAATTGATTCTCGCAAGCGAAGAACTGAGCAGGTACTTAATGTCAATCTAGATAAAAAATTGCAAGATTGTCCGTGCTTTTATGGGAGCAGCACTTTATGAGTGTAACCAGCTACAATTCTCTCAATTTTGCGGAAGGGAAACCCTGTTTGTTAGATTCTTTAGCGTTTTTTAAATCAAGTTGATGGCCAGTTACAAAAGTTTATGATTCCCGCTGAATCAGGGATTGGATGGTGGCCAGGTCAATAAAGCGATCGGCTAAATTCACCAGCCGTTCACTGCTCAAGCTGCGCAATCCCACCAGTTCTAGGACGACGCCATGGCGAATGATCGTCTCGGCAGCATAGGTCAACTGGTCGTCCTGGCTGACCAACACAATGGTTTCGGTCAGCTCGGCCATTCGCAGCAGATCGATGGCAATCTCGACGCTGAGGTCCGCACTGCGGCTGCCATCAGGGGCTTGGGTCAATTCTTTCTGAACCACGCGATAGCCATGATTTCGCATCCAGCGCAAAAAAGCCATCTGCTTTTGATTGCCAGGGTTGGCCCCGGTGTAGAAGAGCGCCTGCATCAGTTTGCGATCGCTCACGAGTATCCGCAGTAGCTTCTCATAATCGATTTCGATCTGCATGATCGAGGCCGCTCTGAATAAACTGTTTCCATCCACCAAAATAACCGCCCGATGCTCTCGGCCGCGATGATGTATGGCTTGATGACGCTGATCAGCCATGTCACTCCTCAACACCAATCCACGCCGTCGCATCCAAGGTCACAGCGGCTTAGCCGTTGGCAGAAGATGTTCCGGTTAATGACAAAAAGATTGAAGCGATAAGCAATCGAAACCCGTCTAAGTTTTTGATCTACAAAGGACTAGAGACGATGGAGATAGGTATCCCGAGTCGATCGCCTAAATTGCTCTTTTTGAAAGATTAAAGGACTTTATAGGAGTCCCGAGTGAATGGATATGATGCAGATTCAGTCCCGAGTCCTCTATGGGCGGGGAAAACTCTAGACTTTGTTCTGGCACTGGTGTAATCTATGGCCCAATGTCATCAGAATGCCTGATAATATTGAGATGAACGGTTATTTAATGATTGTTATCATCCCATAATGCGTTAAGAAAATCTAAAATTTCTCAGGCTACTGTTACAAATCTTCATAGCTAATCGTTTTCGGATCCCATTTGGAGGCAAGGTGGCGATATGGTGCGTCAAAGAGGGCGGCAGCTAGATGCCCAGGCTCGTCAGCGGACAGTTAAGCGGGTCCTGCTGGTGACCTTGGGGTTGAATCTTTTGGTGATGGGGATTAAGGCGGCGATCGGACTGGCCACTGGATCCCTGAGTTTGGTGGCGGATGCGCTGCATAGTTTGACGGACGGGGCGAATAATGTGTTGGGGCTCTGGGTGAGCCGCTATTCGTCGCCCCATCCCGATCGCGATCATCCCTACGGCCATCAGAAGTTTGAAGCCTTGGGAGCCCTGGGGATTGCGGCCTTTTTGGGGGTGGCCTGCTTTGAAATTTTGCAGGGGGCGATCGAACGGTTGATCGTTCCAGGGAAGGGGATTCGGGTGACGGGGGTGGAGATGGCCCTTCTGGTGGTGGTGCTACTGATCAATGTGCTAGTGGCTGTCTATGAGCGGCGGGAGGGCAAGCGGGTGGATAGTCCGCTGTTGATCGCCGATGCCTACCATACGATGAGTGATATTTGGGTGACCTTGGCAGTGCTGGCGGGGTTGTTGGGGGTGTGGCTGTTCAAGTGGCAGTGGCTGGATGTGGCGCTGTCCTTTCCGGTGGCCGGGATGGTGGCCTACAGTGGCTGGCAGGTGCTGCGGCAGAATTTGCCCTGGCTGGTGGATGAGAGTGCGATCGCACCAGAAGCGATCTATACCCTAGTCATGACGGTGCCGGGGGTGATCAACGTCCATGACATTGCTTCACGGGGGCTGGTGGGGCGGCAATGTTTTGTGGAGATGCATTTGGTGGTTTCTGCTCCGGACGTGGAAACAGCCCATCAGATCACCGAGGAGATCGAGGATCGCTTAGAGGCGCAGTTTGCCCCGGTGCGGGTGATGATCCATGTGGAGCCGCCGAGTTATGTGTCGCCTCATATTAGCTATGAGGAGGAGGAGGAGGAGGAAGAAGAGAGAAGAAGGAAGAGAGAAGAAGGGCTTGGGACCTCTATTTAAGTAGGTGTTTGGAGGAGTTTTGTGCGGGACTTGGGGATGGCGAAGGCGAGGGTCACCACGATCGACAGCATCATGTTGATGTTTGTAGACGGTGGCAGAAACAACGGCAGCAGCAGGACAAGACGGCCCAGGTCCGTGGCGTTGTTGAACTGGAAGATCACAAAGGGGAAGTACCAGATCATGCCCATGATCCAGGCTTGGGGATTGAAGACGTGCAGCGTGTTGATTAGGGAGACAAATTGTTCGTGGTTCGATCGCCCCTTCACAAACCGCCAAACTAGGGCGAAAACACCTAGGCCGATCGCCATGGCAAGACCCGTTTTGCCGCGCAGCAAAGGGTTCATGTAGCCATGGACGAAATCATGGGTGACCCAGAGTTTGTTGCCTTCGATCGCGAGGACCACCCGATTAACAATATCTTGACCATGCACACTAATCGGGCCAGGGGCTGTGATTTCGCCTATAAGTTTAGGGAAGAGTCGTTTTAAGTAGTTTTGATAGACGGAACTACCAAAGTATAGGAATGGCAAATCTAAAAGTAAAACTAACGTGACTAATGTCGCAAACACCAGCTTAAACTGACGTTTCACCACAAAATAAATCAACGCTACAAAGGGGAAAACCTTAATTCCGCAGGCGATCGCCAACAACACGCCAGGCAGCAGTTTCTTTTTCGTATTTTCGTAGGTATAAAACGCTGTCATGGTTAGGGCACAGACGATGATGTCGATCTGGCCGCGTTCGAAGGAGGCGATCGCCGGGAAGCTGCCCATGCAGAGGACGATCGCGGCGGGGTTTAGGCGAGTCAGGTTGTTTCGCACGAGTTGAAACATCAGCAGCCAGAGGACGATCAGAACCACGGAGCTATAGACGATCTTGGCTGTGCCGTAGGACATCATTGCGAAGGGCACGAATAGCAGGGCGGCGAAGGGTGGGTAGATGAAGCCAGACCAGGGGCGATCTTCGCCGTTGACGGGGGTGAAGAGGGCGGGGTGATCGTTGACGGGGTTTAGGTAGGGATCGAGGCCGAGGAGGATCGATCGTCCGGCGACGTAGTAGGGGCGGAAGTCGATTTGGTAGGACTCTAGTACGATGTAGATCAGGACTACGCTGGGGAGCAGGTAGACGAAGTATTGGCGGAAGAATTGGGCGATCGTCAATTTCGGCATGGCTGAAGGCTCCGCAGGGAAGGCGCGATCTATCATACCTGGGAATTTCACCTGGTTATGGGGTTGGGGTGGTCTGTGGGTTATGGGCGTGGGTGGGTGGATGTCTGTGGGGTAAGGGCGTGGAGGGCGAAGCATCCGGGTGGGAGGTTTTCGGTTGGTTCCATGGATTGCTAGCCGAATGCTTCGCCCTTACGGTGGATGATGACTGGCTGTAGATCGATTATGATTGGGGTGATGTAGGTTTCAGGATAGTTGTTATGCCATCCGATCGGCTGCTGCGATTTCGCCAATATATGGCTGCGTTTGAAGGATCTGCGGATCCGGCGAAGTCGATCGATCATGGTCATTACGTTCATGCGCCGGGACAGCTCTTGGTCGATCAGATTGCGGGTAGAATTGCCTTGCGGCCCAATTCGACGCATTTGCTGGTTGGGGGTATTGGGTCGGGAAAAACGACTCAGCTTTTAGTGGCGCAGAAACAACTGGAAGACGTTGGGGATTTGGCGGTTTGCTATGTAGATGTCAGTCGCTACACGGACATCAGCCAGGTTGAACCTGGGGTTTTGATGACGATCGTCGCGCTCGAACTAGCCGATCTCATCCCTAGCCCAATGGACGCTTCAATCCAGGCGGCGCTGAAGTCACTGGAAATGATCGCCTTTGACCATACCACTACCCACTTGGTCAATCCGAGGGCTGCAAACAACGCAATGTTGGATATCAGTCGCAATCTTTTTTCTCTGAGGCAACAAACGATGACTCACAAGGGTTTGCTCAGGAAGGTTCAGGAAGACAATCCAACCGGCAATTCTAAATTAGAAAACGTCTTCCAGACCATTCTTCAAGCTGTAACGCAGCACGTGGGGAAAACGCTGGTCGTCTTGATCGATGGACTTGACCGATTGGATGACACCCAAAAATTTTCACAAATGATCCGAACAGACCTGCAAGCAATGAAAGCATTGGGTATCGGCACCGTTATTGTTGGCCCTATACTTTTCATACATTCGGCCTATCAAGACGCAAAGGACTTAATCGATCATCTCTACTACCAACCTTGCTTTGATGTGGAGAAAAGCGCTCCAGCAAGGAAGTTTTTTGCTGATGTCATTGAGACCCGGCTTTCTGAGCCTGGTTTTTTCGCGCGGGGATCGCTAAATTTACTGGTTCGTCAGTCGGGCGGCGTCCTTCGCGATTTGATTACCTTAACCCAGTCGGCGATCGAAGAAGCCTATATTGCAGGAGACCAGAACCTCGAACAAAGGCACATTGACAAAGCGGTTCAAACTCTGGCAAGAGCTAAAATAATGGGCATTTCTGAAGCCGCGCTGACTATTTTGCGTCACCATCTACAGAACAAAGATTTTGTGTTGGGTAGCCCTGAGAGTTTTCAATTGCTGACTTCTCGGCGAATTATTGAATATGATTATCCTAACTATCGATATGTTGTTCATCCCGCGATCGTGCCCCTGCTTCAACCCGTCGCGGCTTCTGCGTAAAGAATCATGAGTACTATTCTTTCGATCGATGAACTTTTGCAGCGGGTGGGCGCACAACCGGAGGATGGCAACGTTTGGTTCGTTTTAACGCTGCCATTCGCGCATCATGGGGCTTTGGCCGAAGACTTGGGTGATGTTTTGGAGATATTCACAGAAAGCTCCGTTGGCAAACTATCCGGGCATGATGGGGTTCTCCCATTGGTGGCATCGATCGCGTCAACTGATGCTGCATCCCTGATCTTGTCTGGCTTTGAGCAATGGACGATGCAGGACTGGCGTCAGCTTGATGCCTTACGGAGTAATCTGACGGTGCAACGGAATGCTTTCCTTCTGCTCAGTGAGATGGCCACATCCATAGTGCTGAATTATGCTCCCAATCTCGCAAGTTGGATTGGGGTTCGAGTTTATCCTTTTACCTACGGCACCGAATTTCTCACGGTTGAGGAGCAGGAAGATCGCCTGGTAGGTCTGCGATCGTGGGCCGGAAAAACCGATGACGAAATCATTGCTCTCGCCGAAAGCCACCAGCTATCACCCGAACCCGAATATGGGGAATGGCTCGTTTTATTGGGAAGAGGTGACTTAATTGAGCGATAAAGCATCTTGGGAGAAGACCCGCCAAATCATCCAAAGCCGACAAGCTAAAGCCGACCTCGATCTAACTGTAAAAAACGCCAGGGCTTTGTGGGGCGATATTTTTTCCTTGCTGAATGCCGCAAGTGATGACGGGATACTGGCAACGACTCAAGCCGACCTGCGGGGCTTACTCAAACTCACCCCACAGCCCAAACAGGGCAAAAATGTCATCGCCGTCATGGTGGGCGCTGCAATCAAAAACTTTAAGCGCGATCCGACCCAACCGCATCTACGAAGACAAGATGGCGCATGGTTCGATTTCTCGATCTTGGTCGATGAAACCCAGAAACCAGCCGCAATCATTGGCTTTGATTTTGAGTTACGGTTTCCGGTAGATTTTCCCACGTCGTTTCTGCGCTACGACTTGAACACACCTGGGCACAATAACCAGGATGACGGTCTGCGCTTTCATATCCATCCTGGCAGCGACGATTTAATGATTCATAGTGGGCCACTAACCCCGATCGAGATTCTCCAACAATTTCTCTACGGCCTCCCGTTCCCTGTAAAACCCCGCACCAGAGGTAAATCTCGTCCTCAGTCTGACTGAATGTGCATATCGTTGACTAGTGGGTCATTGCGCCAACAGGATCGAACCGAAAGAAACGCAAAAAGGGGAAGTAGAGATGGCTTTGACTAAGGATTTCTCAGAAGTATTGGCTGACCGGATTCAGCAGGAGCCAGAGTTTGCGATCGCGTTGCTGGATGAGCGATCGCGGTGTTCCTGGATGGGGAGCCGGATGTGGCGCGGCTGTTGCTGCGGGATTTGGTGAATGAGACGATCGGCTTTGAGCGTTTGGCGGCGGTGACAGGCAAGCCTAGCAAGAGTTTGCATCGGATGTTGTCGGCAAAGGGGAATCCGACGATGGATAATCTGACGTTGATCTTTGGGGTGTTGCGGCGGGAGCTAGGGGTGGAGATTCAGGTACAGACGGTGGCAAAACAGTCCACCCTCATTGCAAGCTAGAAACGGATGCGGGTCTCAGCTTAAGGCGGGAAATACCCTCAGTGTAGGGACTTAAGCCAGTTGTGTTCGAGAAGACTTCCTAGACTTTCTAGGCAGGGGAAGTTCACCGACTTGAGTGAGAATCGATTCAAACAAAT
>JAAUSA010000056.1 GCA_012031975.1 Alkalinema sp. RU_4_3
ATCTTGTTATCCGACGCATTCCGCCACAAAATACTCGCATTATTCGATCGACGACTCCCGATCGCCAATCATAATTCGTCGTGACTGGAGTTGCCCCCGTTACTGTATATTCCCCCCCCCAGAGAAATAGCTAAATAATAGGTCCCACTCTCCAGCCGACTCGCATTGACGAACTCTGTCATCAAGTCAGCATTACTCGACTCCCGCAGGATTTCTCCAGCCTCGATCGCATTATTCCCATCCTTATCCTGCACCAGCGCCAAATTAATATTTTTCGAGAAGCCCTTCACCGCCACATTGACGCTACTCGCCCCACCCAACGTGAACTTATAGACATCTAGACTATTTGCCGTCGATAGACTATCTACCTTTGTCGCATTGACAACATCCGACAGCACAGTATTAGAAAGAAGCGATTTACCGATAAAAGAAGACATAGAGGGATTCAGCAGGGATTTGTCTAGGAATAAAGACAGCATACGGACAATGCAAGTCTTAATCTATACGTAATATGCTGAACACTTCTAAGAGATTATGCTGAGTCCACAACCTAAATTAGGCCACAGTTTGCGGTTTAGTCCCCACAAACCATGGCCTTTCAAGCGTATCCTACGGGAATCAAAAAAGAGCGCCTAGCTCAGCAATTCCCCCACAATCTCATCCCAATCAGCCCCACCTAGATCCGGCAACACCAACCGAGCATGACCCACCCGCTCCCTGGGACCGAGCCCCACAGACATCATCCCCGCATCGATCGCCGCCGTCACCCCCGAGGCCGAATCCTCGAACACCACGCATTGGCGGGGTGACAGATGAATCTGCTCCGCCGCATAGAGGAACAGATCCGGTGCGGGCTTCGACTTCTCAACGCTAAAGCCATCGGCCACAGCATCAAAATAAGTCAAAATCCCCAGCTTCTCGATCACCATCTTGGCATTCTTACTCGCCGACCCCAGGGCAATCTTAATCCCTCGGCTCAGCAGCAATTCCAACAGCGCCTTCGCCCCCGGCAGCAAATCCTCCGGCGTAATCTGCTGCGTGAACTCCAGATAGTAACGGTTCTTCCGCAGCATCATCTCCTGCATCCTGCTCTCCGTCTCCACCCGATCGCCCAAAATCAACAGCAAAGAATCCCGTCGGGACACCCCCCGCAAATTTTCATTGGCGGCGCGATCGAAATGCAGCCCCTCCTCATCGGCCAACCGCTGCCAAGCCTGATAGTGGTATTCCGCCGTATCGGTCAGGACACCGTCCAGGTCGAAAATAACGCCAGCGATCGCCGTTTCAGGCGGCTTTACCTGGCCATTTTGGCGCAGATCGAAATTATGGCGCTCCCCCTTCCAGGTCAGCGAAAACTTCAGACGCTTCCAATGGGCCGGCAACTGGGGATTCGCCACCGGACCCTTCGGCGTCAGCATCACCCCCCCAAACCCAAACACCACGGACTGCCAAATCCCTCCGGCAGAGGCCCCATGGATGCCCTCCGAAGCATTGCCCCGCACATCCTCCAAGTCAACCAGCGCCGCCTGCATAAACCGATCGTAGGCCTCCTTCGTCTTACCCAAATCCGCCGCGAGGATCGCATGGATCGCCGGACCCAGGGAAGACCCATAGGTAATATCCGTGCGGGGCGCGTAGTAATCCCAATTGGCCCTGAGGTTATCTAAACTGTAGGGGAATTCTCGGCCCGATCGCATCAAATACAGCAGCATCAGCGTA
This sequence comes from Alkalinema sp. RU_4_3, assembly GCA_012031975.1. Taxonomy (GTDB): domain Bacteria; phylum Cyanobacteriota; class Cyanobacteriia; order Leptolyngbyales; family Leptolyngbyaceae; genus JAAUSA01. Next base: position 1,720 of record JAAUSA010000056.1, read on the forward strand.
TCCGGCTGCTTCAACACCTGCCGCTGATTCGCCCCGGCAATCCCCAAAATCGTTTGCATCGACTGGGTGCGCGGCTCATAGTCCTCCAGATTGATATCCTGCAACCCAAAGAACCCATCACATTGCTCAATCAGCGAATTGCTGGGATTGTAGTGAATCAGCAAATGGCGCACAATGTCATGCCAGCGCTCCACCCGATCGGCAGTCAGACCGAGTTTTTCACTCAAGCGATCGGCATCGGACGGAAACGCCTGCTTCAGCCAGTCATAGATGTAGATCGCCTTTTCCAAATGCCACTGGGCCATGCGATTGGTGAAGGCATTGTTGTTCACATGTTCGTGGTACTCATCCGCACCGATCACATCCCGGATTTCATAGCGCTCCTGACGATTGTTCCACTCGACCCGGCTGCTCCAGAAGACCGCCGTATCCAGGAGAATTTCCGCCCCGCAATTGATCATCCATGCATCATCACCCGTCACCTGCCAATATTGCCAAAGGGCATAGGCCACATCCGCACTGATATGCACCTCGCGATCGCGCACCAAATCCGGATATCCTCACCATAGGGGTCCTTCGGCAAGGCCCAACGCGGCGTCACCTCGTCCCCAGTCCCCGCACTTTCCCAGGCATACATCGCCCCCTTGTAGCCATCGGCGATCGCCTTGCGTCTAGCCCCCTGAAGGGTATTGTAGCGATAGGTCAGCAGATTCTTGGCCAAATGGGGCTGGGTATAGATCAAAAACGGCAGAATAAAAATCTCCGTATCCCAAAACACATGGCCATGGTACCCAAACCCCGACAAAGTTTTGGCCGGAATACTCACCTGGGTATTACTGGGAGAGGCCGTAATCAACACCTGAAACAGGTTGTATCGCACCGCCAACTGGGCCTGATCGTCTCCCTCGATCACAATGTCGCTATCCTGCCAGACCTTATGCCAGGCGGCAATATGGCGATCGCGCAAGAGATGATAATCCGGTAGTTCCAGCAGAGCCTTCCTCGCATCAAGGAGGGGATTGGCGCTCTCTTGGGTGGTGTAGAAGGTGACTCGCTTTTCCACCGTCACGGTTTTATGTTCGGTTAGATGGCAGCGCACCGATCGCGTTGGATATTCGGGAATCGGCCAATTGTCCGAGGTCGCAGGTGCCCCATGCAGGGACAATTCCATGGCGATCCCTAGGGTTTGATTGCTGTTGCGGGTGGCGAGGGATAGGGATAGGCGATCGCCCTCGATGCCTTGCTCCAACCAGCGCCAATGGCTGTAGCCCTTATTGTCCACCTTGCCGCTCAGGCTACTCTGCACCTCCAGACTGCCCTCAAAATCCAAGGCCGTGACTTCCAATCGCACCAGCGCCAAATGGCGATCGGCAAAACTCGCCCAGCGCTCTAACACCAGGGCCACGGTCTCGCCCTTAGGACTGCGCCAATGGAACGATCGTCTGAGGATTCCTTGTTTGAGATCGAGGGTGCGGCTGTAGTGGGACAGCTCACCTTGATCGAGTTGAAAGACTTCGCCGTTGATCCGGATCACCATGGCCGTCCAGTCAGGACAGTTGACCAACTCCGTGTAGACCACGGGCAAATCATCGTAGAGCCCCTGAATCAGCGTCGCCGCCATGGCCCCCGGATAGCCTTCCTCCAAACTCCCGCGCGTGCCTAAATAGCCATTGCCAATCGTGAAGAGAGTCTCATGGCTGGCGAGCTGGGCCGGATCGAAGTGGGTTTCTGTCACGGACCAGTCTTGGTAGGTCAGTCCGGGCAGCGGCGCATTGATCAAAACTGTTTGTTGCATGGCGTCACCTTTGAAGAGATAGGAAGAGAGAGAAGAGCGCAGTCTATGCCAGGCACAAAACCTCCCACACTCATAGAACCCAATCCCTTGGGTGGTGCGAGAGGCTAGATTTTATCAACAGCTAACCCGTCGGGGTTAATGGGGGGTTAAATCCTTAGCAAACCTGCTTCCTTTCTATTGTCAGATGTCTTTGATGGGATCTGGAGTTCTGGTACAGTTGTTGAGTTTTCTCTATGTTCCGCCAAGGTTGTTCATGGTTCTCAACAGTTTCCTCAGACTACAGCGCCGAGAGCGTCGTCAAACGGTAGCCCAATGCCTCAAATTGTCCGGGTCCTAAACCCTAGCAACTGAATAGTAAAACAACCTCCTCCCTAGGACTAATGACGGAACCGAAGTTTTCGCCGATAATAGGGTAAGCAAACCGAAAGCGTTTTTCTCTAGACCTAACTTTCTAACCGTTCTGTTCCTAAAAATTACCGATGAAGCTATCCCAGACCTTACAAAATCTACTAGAAGAACATGGCGGAGAGCCACTGCGCATTGGCAACATCCTAGAGCAGACCGGCGAACAGGGGTTTGGCATTCTCTGTGGGCTGCTGATTATTCCGATGCTGATTCCGGTGCCGATTCCCCTGGCGGGCCTTTCGACGATTTTGTCGCTGATCCCATTTTTGCTGGGGCTGCAACTGCTCCTGGGCTATCAAAAACCCACCCTGCCGAAGCGGCTAATGGATATTGCCCTTTCCCCGAAGGTCTCTAGCATCATGCTGTCGGGCCTTTCCCGCGCCCTCTCTCCCCTAGAGCATCTGGCCCAGCCTCGGATGAAGCGGATTAGTCAAAAGCGGACCTTTCAGCGGCTCGCTGGCTTCTGTATGGCTTGGAATGCTCTGCTGATGGGGCTACCACTGCCGATTCCCTTTACGAATCTGGTCCCAGCCTACGCAATTTTGGCCCTAATTATTGGGATTTTAGAGCTAGATGGTCTGTTCATCCTCCTGGGCTATGCCCTCACCACCGCCACCACGGTCTTCTTTGCCACCCTGGCAGGGGCCATTTGGCTATTGGTGTTGAAGGTGCTGAATGTGCTCGGTGTTGGCTAGGAAAAATTGGGCCTGCCGATGGAAGTTGAAAGCGGGTAGAAGTGGGATCGATCGCCCCAAATCACCTGTCGAATCGGGACAAATTCCACGACGCAGTTGCTGTAGGCAATGGCTTCAAACTGGGCGATCGTTTTTCCATCCCAAGGCAGTTCTTGAACGGCTGTGCCTTGACTGTTTAAACGCCGAATAATCTGCTGACGGGCAATGCCGGGTAGGATGCCATCTTGCAGGGGTGGGGTCCACCATTGACCCTGGGCGTAGCCCCAAAGATTGCCTGTGGCGGTTTCTAGCCAGTGGTTTTGGGCATCGAGCAGGATTGCCTCCTGGGCTCCGTGGGTGGCGGCCCGTTGGAGGCATTGCCAGGGCAGAAGATAGTTGCCTGTTTTGTGCTGGGGAAGTGATCGCCGTTCCGATGGGGCGACCCAAGCAATAATGCCCTGTTGCTGGCGATCGGCCAAATCCGGGGGTAATTCTCGACCCGTTACCATCTCCCGCCCATCGGAAAAAAGCGTGATTCGTCGGACGGCGGAGTCGATCGATTGGGCACCTTGGCGCACCCGATCCCAGTCCGGTTCAACCCACCCTAACGCTTGGAGACTGCTTTTAAGGCGATCGATATGGTCAGACCATTGGGTTTGATGATGGTCCAAACTTTCATAGACCCGCAAAGTTGTAAAGAGCGTCGCTCCGTAGAGCAAGGCCGGATCGGTGGGGGACAGAGAAAGACTCGATCCTTCAGGTTGCAACTGGCCGTCATACCAAAACATCTACTCTTTTCTGAGGCGACGGAGTTCGTCTTGGAGGTCCTGGACCTGGCGGCGCATGCTGTCTACATCGATGTTGTCGGAGGTGGTTTCGGTGACGGCGCTCTCTGGGGGGATGGGATCGGTTTCGTCGGAGATTTCGATGTTGCGGGGTTGGGGTTTGGGAACGTCGCTCGGGGGATTGTCTTGGCCAAAGTTTCCAGCTTGGGCACGGCGCATCAGTTCGTCTACGGCTTTGCGGGCCTCTTCAGCGCTCATTTCTCCCTTGCTGACCATTTCATCGACAGCTTTGCGCATCTGCTCCGAGAGACCGGGCAGGTCATTGAGGGTTTCGCTGACCTTTTCTCCGGCGTAAGAGGCGACGCCGAGACCAAGGTAGACTGCTTTTTGGACGAGATCGTTGATGGCCATGGGTTGAGATAGATGGGATTGGATGAACGTATCAATAGCATAGCTGGCAGCGCATGGGACTGGGAGTCGGGGGTTACCGATCGCCCTGGGACGGTCTACCGCAAAAAGGCCACCAAGGCTTCTAGTTTCTCCCAAGCAGCTCCACTGGCCAGTAGTTCCTGGGCCAGGGTTACACCTTGGGAAAGATTGTCAAACTTCCCTGCCACAGACAGGGCGAGGGCTGTGTTTAGGGCCACCACATCCCGCTGAGCATCAGTACCTTTGCCTTGGAGAACCGATCGCAGAATTTCGGCGTTTTCCTCCACGCCATCACCCTTAAGCGCCGATAGGGGCGCAGGTGTCAGGCCCAAGCTTTTAGGATCGAGGGTATCGATGGTGATGCTGTTGTTTTGTAAGGTGCCGCGATCGCTCAGGTCCCCGAGACTCGCTTCATCAACGCCTTCTCGGCCATAGACGACGATGGCTCGATCGACGCCCAACAGTTGCAAGGCACCAGTCATCGGTGCGATTAAACTTGGATCGTAAACCCCGATCACCTGTCCGCTGGGCCTGAGGGGATTGACCAAGGGACCGAGTAGATTAAAGATTGTCCGTACTTTTAAGGTGCCGCGAATCGGGGCAACGGCTTTCATGGCGGGATGCCAGCCGGGAGCGAACAGGAAGGTGACGCCTACGGCATTGACGGCGGCGCGGATCTGTTCTGGGGGAGCCGTGAGTTTGACGCCCAAAAACTCCAGGACATCGGCGGAGCCCACGCGGCTGGAGACCGATCGGCTGCCATGCTTGGTAACTGCAACTCCGGCGGAGGAGGCGACAAAGGCGACCGCCGTGGAGATGTTAAAGGTTGAGGCGCCATCGCCCCCGGTGCCACAGGTGTCGATTCGAGGGGTGGGTAGATCTGAGCCGTCGAGCTGGACCGACTGACTTTGGAGGACTTGGGCCATGCCAGCTAATTCTTCAGCGGTGACACCTTTCATCTGGAGAGCGATCAAGATCGCCCCGGAGAGTTCCGCTGGGATGTCACTCTGGAGCCAGCCATTCATCAGGCTGGTGGCTTGGTCTACGGAGAGGGATTCACGTCCCATTAACTGTTTGAGCAGGTCAGTCCAGGAAGCCATGGGGATTTAAGCCTGTAAAAACTGCCTCTAACTATATCGCCTACTTCTGCTCCTTCGCGTTGTAAATGATAAACCCACCGAATAATCCCACGGTTTTTAGTTCGTAGGGTGGGGGCAGGGGGATGAGGGAAAGAAAGGGGGTCGCTTCCTTGGGGAGGAGTTCGCGGACGGAGACGTTGGTTTCGTAGAGGGAGAACAGTCCGTAGTTTTGGACCTTGGTGTTTTGGCCGATGAAGCCTTGGAGCATGGTTTTGTTTTGGGCGATCGCATCGGGACATTGCTTGGCAAAGCCCAGGGGAATCTTGGGGCAGAGTTCCGTTTTGACCTGCTCAATGGCAAACCCTTCGAAGGCCTCTTGCTTCGGGTTAGTCAAAAACATCACCCCCGCAAGTCCAGCGAGGAGGAGGCCTGTTAGTAGGAGGGTTTTCTTCATGGGCGATCGTCGGGGGCGCAGCTCTCTAAACAATTATAGGTCAGGACTCGGCAAGCATATGAAGTTTTGTCCGTAAAAGGGACAGTAATCTAAACTTTCCCAACCGATCGCACCACTTTTTGCTGTCCTTCACTATAAGTTAGGTATTCCTTTTCTGAGAGGGGCTCGGGCGGTGGGAATCACAAGACGAGAGGCATTGAAGCTTGGACTGGCGGCAGGGACGACGATCGGTGCATCGATAGGCAGTTGGACTAGGGGGCGATCGCCCTAGAAGATTGCGATGGGAATCAAAAACCTTTCCTATTTAGCCCAAAGCTGGTCAGGTTTACGACACCGCTGTATATCCCGCCCGTACTCCATCCCAAAAAAAGCACATCGGATACGGATTGCTATGAAATTGAGATCGGCAAAGTCGCGATCCGCGCTATGATATTCCCCTGATGATTCAGGACAAGCGGTTTGACGCTGACGGAAACCTCCGGTGCTTTAATCAAAGTCAACATAATAATTTCTATGGCGATGTCATTTTTGTCAACGGCACCCCCTTTCCCGTTCTAGAAGTGGAACGGCGCGCCTATCGGTTTCGGCTCTTGAATGCCTCTCTATCGCGGGTCTATCGATTGGCCTTGAGTTTGCCCAATCAAATCAAGAGTATTGGCGCGACGATCGCCGTAATTGGCACCGATGAAGGGCTGATGCCAAAACCTGTCTATCTGCAGACCGATCGCCAGCAAATCTCTATGGGTGTGGCAGAACGGTATGACATTGTGATCGATTTCTCTAACTATCAAAATGGAGACTGTATTTATCTTAAAAATGTAGGCTTTTCGGGTGTCCTCGATGGCGATAGTCGCACCCAGGAAATTATGAAATTCCAGGTGGTTGGTAAGGCACAGGAGGTCTCCACCGATTTGCCGCCGACCTTGCCTTCGGACTACCAGGAAATTCCGATCTGTGCTGTCACGAATCAGCGGACCTTTCGGTTTACCCAAGGGGGTGGGGCTTGGAATATCAATGGCAAGACCTGGAGTCCCTGTCGATTTGATGCGGCTCCCTTGCCGAATGCGGTGGAGATTTGGGAGTTTGTCAATCCGGGCAGTGGCTGGTTGCATCCGGTGCATCCTCATTTGGTGCGGTTTCGGATTCTCGATCGCAATGGCACCCCGCCCCCTGCCTATCAGCGGGGCTGGAAAGATGTGGCTTTGGTGGGGGAATTCCAAAAGCTACGGGTGTTGATGCAGTTTTCTCCCCATCAGGGTACCTACATGATGCATTGCCATAATCTGGTGCATGAGGACCATTTCATGATGACCCAGTTTAAGGTGGGTACAGGTGGCAATGATCCTTGCTCTAGGCCAGCAATACCGATCGGCAATAACCTTCCGGAGATGACGCCACCACCCTATGTGGAGGTTCCATTGCCAAGCCAGTGGCCTTGTTCGAGATAGTCAGTTGAGATAGGCTGAACCGTTGAATGAAATATTCGATCGTGTATTTCCTAACCTGCTAAAGCAGGTTTGAGCTATTATCCTGGGGTTGCAACTACAATCAGTGTAGCGCTTCAAGAGGATAAGCATCATGGGCAAAATCGAAGCTATCTGGATTAAACGGGGCAAAGGGGGGCCGATGGATTCGGTCGATCGCGCCCAACTGATCACAGGCCGAGGATTGCTGGGCAACGCCAACCAAGGGGGACGAAGACAGGTGAGCTTCTTAGATGCTGACCTATGGGAGCGATTGATGGTAGAGATGGATGCGGAGATTAATCCATCCCAGCGGCGGGCGAATATTTTGGTGCGGGGGCTCGATCTCGTCAAGAGCCGCAAACGCATTCTGTGCGTAGGTGATTGCCAAATTCGGATCTTCTGCGAAACCAAACCCTGTCGGCAAATGGATGAAGTCTGGCCCGGATTGAAAGCAGCGCTCTATCCCGATTGGGGCGGTGGCGCATCGGGGGAAGTGATCGCAGGTGGTGTCATTAATGTGGGCGATGAGATCTCCTGGCAAGAAGACCTCATCTGATGCTTATTTATTGGTGAGCTGGAGGGACTCGATCGACACCAAACTATCCGATTCCGCATCCCACAGGAGATATTTAAAACAACCCAACATATCCTTAATCTCCAGGGTTTTCACCTTAGAAAGCAGGTGGATATTCGCCTGATGGCAGGCCGCTAGATTGTAATTGGGAATCCGTTCGGAGAGGTGGTGGATATTGTGGTAACCAATGTCGGCGGTAAACCAGTTCAGAATTGCAGGTAACTTGAGGTAACTACTGCCTTCTACGGCCCCCAAAATGTAATCCCAACCCTCTGTCCGATTCGCGTAGGCCCCTTCAAAAATATGCTGAATGCAGAAGACGATGATGAAGATAAAGGCAGAACAGGTCAGCACCGCTGAATACATACTCCAGAAAAAGCCTGCGCCCAGAAAATGACTGAGAATGACCCAACCCGCCAACACACAGATATTATTGAACAGCAAATCCCAAAACTCCGTCGCCGACAGCCAATGCTTAGACTTGTGGCTAGAAATCATATTGCCCAAACCCATGGCAGGGTCTTTTTTCACACAGTCTAAAATGTGAACCACAAAATCCTTAATTCCCAACACCAGAATCATTCTAGGTTGGATCGCCAGGTAAAAGAAACCACCGGGAATTGCCATCCAGGGCTGACGCAGTAGGGAATACATGCGCTGTTTTGCAGGCGTTAGCTGTTTGAACTCCTCAGTGGAGAGAAAGTCGGCCACCCCACGGTAACGTTCCCAATCTCCGTTGGTTTTGTGGTGAAAGGCGTGATCCCTGGACCAGCCATACTGGGGGATCGCATTAATCACCCCGAGACAAAAACCAACAATCCGATTAGCACGCTTCGATCGAAACAGCGAATAATGACCGCAGTCATGCATCAGAGAAAAGCCACGCACAGAAAACAACGTCATCAGCACAACGATCGGCGGCATCAACCAGAGGGAAACCACCGACAGCTTAACGGCAAGTACCCACAGAAGTAGGTAAGGAACAACTGTGTTCAGGATCTGCCATGTTGCCAGAAGATCATTAGTCTTCATATAGGGGGTTAGTACAAAATCAGACTTTTTAATCGTACTTTCCATGCAGTATTGTTCTCTGAAGGACCAACGGAATTTATGCAACTAATCTTAACGAAAAATGCAGTCGCTGTAGTATAGCAAACTTTCAAGGCCCTCGCCTGTCTGAGCCGCTAGAACTGGACATCCAACGTACAATGCGGGGCTGTCGGGCGCCGTAGGAGAGGTACTTCAAGGGGGCGATCGCATTTTCCGCAAGCCTCAGCTCTTTGCATCTAATCTGCCCCACCGCACCAACCCTAAGCCAGTTTAACCATCACCTTATCCCCCTCAATCTTCGCCATATAGGGTGCTAGCGCCTTAGTCGCTGGCCCTTCACCAATTCCCCCGTCGCCGAAAACTTAGCCCCATGGCAAGCACATTCAAAGGCCTTGCGATCGCCCGCCCAATCCACAATGCACTTTTCATGGGAGCAGGTCGGATTCACAGCGATCACCTTACTCGCATCACTGACATCACGCACCACCAGCACAGGACTCCCCTGCGTTTCCTTATTCAATAGAAACCCCTTTTTGTCCAGTTCCGCCAAGGTGCCCATGGATTTGAATTCACTAGCTGGCTTAGCTGCGACCTGGGTGGTTTCCTTAGAAGAGCAAGCTGCCAGGGCCACGGGGAGAGAAGAGGCGATCGCCCCCAACCCCACCAAGTTGATAAAACTACGTCTGTCCATAGATCCTCCAAATCACACCATGCTAAACCATTACTGCCATTCCGACATCCCCAGGCGCCATATTGCTATGCATCACCTCTCCATCCTTAAACCAAATCACCCGCTTCGTAATCCTAGCCACCTCCGGCTCGTGGGTGACCATCACCACCGTAATTCCACTCTCATTTAAAGCCGTAAACAGCTCCAAAATCTCCTTCGTCGTCTGGGAATCCAGTGCCCCCGTCGGCTCATCCGCCAGCAGCATCACCGGACGGTTGACGATCGCACGGGCTATAGCCACCCTTTGCTGCTGCCCCCCCGATAGCTGATTGGGCCGATTATTCAACCGCTGGGCCAACCCCACCTTTGTGAGCGCCTCGACCGCCCGATCGCGCCGCTCCTCCTTCTTCACCCCCGCATAGACCATCGGCAGCATCACATTCTCCACCGCCGTCAACTGCGACAGCAAATGAAACTGCTGGAACACAAACCCCAATTTCTGATTCCGAATTGTCGCCAGGGCATCATCGGCCATAGTCGCTACTGCCACCCCATCGAGATAATACTCGCCAAAACTGGGGCGATCGAGACAGCCAATAATATTCATCATCGTCGATTTGCCCGAACCCGAGGCCCCCATAATGGCGCAATATTCCCCCGCATCCACCTGCAAATCCACACCATTTAGGGCATTGACCACCAAATCCCCCACCCCGTAAATCTTCCGTACACCCTCTAGACGAATAATCTCAGCCATTGTTTCCAAGCCTCCTAAGCACTGCGCAACGCGGTAATCGGATCAAGTCTCGCCGCCTGCCGCGCCGGAACCACCCCAAACACCAACCCGATCGTCCCCGACACCCCCACCGCTAGGGCAATCGCCCCCGGAGAAACCACCGCCGCCAGGGGCGTAAAGGTGCCCACCAGCACAATGCCAGCAACGCCCACTAAGGTGCCCACCAGTCCCCCTGCTGCGGATAGAAACACCGCCTCGATGATAAACTGCGTCAAAATATCACTTTGAGATGCCCCGATCGCTTTACGTAGACCAATTTCCCCCGTTCGCTCCGTCACCGACACCAGCATAATATTCATGATGCCAATCCCACCCACTAGGAGGGAAACCCCCGCGATCGCCGCCAACATCGCCGTCAATCCGCCAGTGATTGTTCCAACAATCTTCAGAATATCTTTCTGGGTTTGAACTGTGAAGTCGTTTTCGTTTTTAATTTTGTGTCTGAGACGCAGCAGATTCGTAATCTGATATTCCGCCGCTGGGATACTGGCTTCGTCCCTAGCGGCTATAGAAATCACCCCCACATCCAACCCATAGGGCGAAGTGCGTCCCGTTAGGATGGTTGCTGTGGTGGTGAGGGGGACGTACACTGCGTCATCTTGGTTGCTGCCCAGGAACGAGCCCTTCTCCGCCAGGACTCCGACCACCTCAAAACTAATATTACGCACCCTTATTCGCTCACCGATCGGGTTCTTTCCTTGGAAAAAAGTCGAGGCAATTTCCGAACCGATCGCCGCAATTCGCTTACTCCCGGCCACATCCGCATCGGTAATAAACCGACCCTGGGCCACCTCAAAGTCTCGCACTGTAAGAAACTCCGGCGTCGTGCCCATAATCAGCGCACTTTTATTCGTATTGCCATAGACCACCTGGAGCTGGCTTTGGCGCTGGGGAGCCACACCGACGACCGTGGGCACCTGTTCGGCGATCGCCTTCGCATCACTCCAGACCAAGGTGCGCGGCAGACTATTGGTCCGCTGCTGTGCCCGCGAGGACCCCGGACTGACAAATAGCACATTCGGCCCCAGGGACTCAAACTGCTCCGATGCCAGCTTCTGCGCCCCCTGGCCGATCCCAATCATCGAAATCACCGAGGCATTGCCAATCACCATCCCAAGCATCGTCAGACTACTGCGGAGTTTGTTACCCGTTAGGGTTTTGACCGCCATGCTAATGCTTTCTGACCATTCCATCGATTCTGCCTCCCTATAAGTTTAAGAACCCCAATCCACTAGTTGCCCTTACCCTTGCCCTTCAGGATGTCATCTAGCTTCTGGCCCGGTGGGAGTTCCTTAAAAATGCGCTCCCCATTTTCTAGCCCCTCGATCACCTGGGTCTTGTCCTTGATACTGGTGCCAATGGTGACAGGTTTGAACTCTGGTTTTTTCTCCTTGCCAGGGACCAATACGCCGGGTTTACCCCGCTTGGTGACGATCGCCACCGTCGGCACTAGGACCGCATTTTTCACCTCTTTCCCCGAGAAATTCAAGTCGGCGTTCATGCCCGATCTCAGTTTGTCAAACCCCGAAGTGATCGCTACCCGCACCTGGAAATAGGTGACGCTTTGTTCGACCACGGCTTCGGGGGCAATTAACCGCACCTTTCCAGTGAACCGATCGTCTGGATAGGCATCGGCGGTGATCTCCACCTTTTGACTGGCCTTAATCTGGGCAATATCCACCTCCGGCACCTTGGCCAGCACCTCCAACCCATTGGCCAGGGCAAAAATCGACGTACTGGACGCCCCGGCCCCGGAACCCGAGGAGGCCTGGGTGGTGGGCGTCACAAAGGCCCCCACGTTGGCATAGCGCTGGGTGATCAGGCCATCAAAGGGCGCCCGCACCTCTGAATCCTGTAGGCGATTTTCCGCCGCCTTCACCTGGGCCGCCGAGGCCGCCACCTGGGCCTCGGCCTGGGCAATTTCCCCGCTGCTGCCCGGATTGGTTTTGCTGCTTGCGTTGGGCCTGGGCGCTCGATCGCCGACTGTTCGATTGCTCCCGCTTGGCCTTCGCCTGGGTCAGCTGGGCCTCGGCCTGGTCCACCTGGGCTAAGGCCTGAATTCCCTGGGCCTCGGCCTGGCGCAGGGCCTGCTGGGCAGTCTGCTGCTTGCGGAGAAACTCATCTAAACTATTGGCCGAAATCGCCCCCTCATCCGCCAAGCGCTTCTGCCGCTCATACTGCCGCGTCGCAAATTCCAACTGAAACTGGGCATCCTTCACAGCACCCTGGGATCGCAGCACTTCCCCCTGGGCCTGGAGTCTTTGGCCCTCCACGCGGTTGATTTCTCCGTCGGCTTGGTCAATTTCACTCTTTGTCTGGTCCACACTTGGCATCGGGCCTGGGCGATCGCCTCCCCCCTTGTTGGGTTTTGCAGGGTTTCGAGGCGGGCCTGGGCGGCGGCTAGATTGGCACGGGCCTGGGCCACTTCCGTCACGGCATCCTGGCTGTCCATGCGGGCCAAGAGCTGGCCCTGGGTGACGCGATCGCCCTGGTCCACCAGCAGTTCCATGACGCGCCCCGCCGACTTGGGACTGACGTTAACGGTCTTGACGGGCTGAATCGCCCCACTCCCAACCACCCGCAAGGTGACATCCTCCGCCTTGACCTCCGTCGTATAGCGCGCCATATCATCCTTGGGAGCCGCCGCCCGGCTCACTAAAATCGCCCCGCCTGCCCCCACCCCCAATAAGAGAGCCAGGATACCCAGCCACTTCAAATGCTTGACCTTACCCATACGATCGACCGTTTGAGTCATGACCTTGGACAGTTGCATACCCACTCCTAGCTGAACATTTCAGCGGCAAACGCGACGAACCTGTAGGACCAGCCTAAAAACCAGCCAAATCTTAATATAAGTTAATTATCTGCCATCCTGCCAAGGATAAAACCATGGGTTTGTGCGGCTGTAGGCTCGGGTAAAGTCCCCAAATTCAATCATAGAGGGCGATCGCCTCCCTTTGCCTGGGACTATGGTCCCATTTGAGGCCCGCTGTAAAAGCTTTTATGAAGATCGGGCAACCGAAATGGGACAGCAGAGATTCCGGCTCAGGCAATGGGCAGTATGAAGGAGTTAGTCAGTATGATGGGGAGTATGGGATGTAGGTACCTAGGGATTGAAAAGTTTTTCCAGAGCTTAGCAATCAATGGTCGTCTACTTTCCAGCCCCCTGTAGGTAGAAATACGGTACCGTTTTCTGCAAAAAAAAACAGAAACTGTGCGGATTTCCAACTGTTCAAGATGCATTTAGTAGAATAAAGCAAACTGAATGCATACTGCCCTCAGATCCGATTGATTAAGCCTATGAGTCCTGTGCCAAATCGCCCTCAGCCGTCTAAGGCGGCCTCTGTTGATTCGTCCCTCGATGAATCTGCCTCGTCTGACTCCACAAAACCCGTGGAGGAGCGTCCGAAAAGTGGTTTGATGCGTCCGGTCGCAAGGCCTGCCGCACCCACCGCGCCTGCTACGCCCCAAGTGATTGTGGGTCTGAAGTCCGCTGTGAGTCCGCCGCCTCCGCCCGAGCCTGTTGCCCCACCTGTGGTGGAAGCGCCAGAACCGGAGGGGCCGACCGTACTCCGTCCCATCCCCGCACCCAGTGAACCCATGCAGTACCGAGCGATCGGTCTTGTGCGTGGGACCTACAAGCCTGAAGAAGAGCAATTCACCAAGGGCGTCCTCGTCACCGAGGATGGTACCGAAGTGGAAGCTGTGCTGCTCGGCCGTGTCATGAGCCTGGTAAAGAACCACCTGTCCTTGGAAAAGGAACATGTGTGGGTGGTTTACCCTCGGACGCGGGAGAGAGAATGCACCCTTCACCTCCAAATTGTGGGTGTGTGGGAACCGGAAAACCTCAGCCAGCTCGAAGGGGAAACCGAGGAAGAACCCACCTATCAGCCTTCGGAGGAAGTTGATGGCAACTACTTCTCGATTCGTGGAGAAGTCGTGTTCTATTCCCCCGACGAGAAGAAGTCGGTGGTGAAAATCCAGCAGATCGTCCGCAAGAAGCAGCAGAAGGAAGATGGCCAACTCAAGGCCTTCAAGCTCAATCTGCGCGGCGAACTGCCGAGCCCCAAGACTGTGGGTTATTTCTGGGATATGGAAGTGGTGCGCGATGGCCAGGAGCTGAAGATCACCTCCTGTACGCCCGTGCGGATCGTTCCGCCCAAGAAGGGTGGCAGCGGCGACAAGCGGCCCCGTCGGGGTGGTCCTGGCGGTGGCGGTGGCATGCGTCGCCCCGGTGGCCCAGGTCCCAGCCGCAAGCCGGGTGAAGGCACTGCCTTTATTCCCAAGCCGCGTCCCCAGAACAGTGCCCCCGCACCTAAACCCGTGATTAAAAAGCGGGATGCGGTGGTGGAGACACCGACCGAGGCAGCACCTGAGAGCTAAGCGCTCCTTGCTATGGCAGTTTCATTAAGACAGAGCCCGCAAGGGTTTGAGGATCAACTAGGCAGAGGGGCGTACTCAGGGTTTTCTGGGTGCGCTCTTTTGTTTGTGGGGCTAGGCCGTGATGAAGCTGCGCAGATGGCCCATCAGGGCTGCGGGTTGGTCGGTGCGGATCATATGGCCGCAGTTTTGAACAATTTGGCATTGGGCCTGGGGAATGGCCTGGGCGATCGCCGTCGAAAACCTCGGCGCACAGATCCAATCCTGCTGGGCACCAAGCACTAGGGTGGGCGCGGTGATCCGGGCGAGTTCCGGGATGAGATCGAAGGATCGCAAGAATCCGCCAAAGGCTTGATTGGTGGCCTGGTAGGAAAGGATCGTCCGATCCGAGCCGATCGCCGCCTGCGCTGCATCGTATTTCAGGGCGTAGAGGGGACCAAGCTGGCGGAAGTATTCCCCCAGGTGCTCGTCATCGCGGAAGCTACCGCCCCAGAGGTGCTGGGCGATCGCCCGTTGCTCGGCGGTCCCAATCCTTCGCAGGGTCTCCTGGGCGACGGGCAGGAAGTGATGGCTGGCGGCGGTGGCATAGACCATCAGTTTGCGCACCTGCCTTGGGTAGCGGCTGGCGTAGGCCAGGGCCACCATGCCACCATAGGATCCACCAATCACCATGATCGGCCCCAGCCCCAGGTATTGGCGAAGGGCTTCTAGGTCCTCGACATTGTTATTGAGTGTGTAGTCGGTGGGGTTGCCGCGCGCAGATCGACCCTGGCCTCGATGGTCCAGATATATGAGCTGGGTAACATCAGCAAGGCTGGAGAAGGTGGGTTTGTAGCCCGTGTGGTCGGCACCAGGGCCACCATGGAGGAGAACTGTGACGGGTTTTTCCCGCAGGGTTGGCCCATCGGGGACCCAGCCGAGGCCCTCGACGTCAAAGAAGAGTTCCGTATCCCGCAGCTTAGCTCTCACTGGATTCTCCGCATGTCTTGGGGGATGAAGGCGCGATCGCTAGGCAGTTGGGCCACGGCTTCGGTCAACAGGAAGTGCCCAGCCTCGATCATCTCCTTGAGCAGTTGGGCCTTCTGGCGCGCCAGGTACAAACTCGCGAGGGGTGCAACGCGCACCATCCGACCATCGATCGGAATTTTACCGGATTTGAGTTCGGCATAGCTAAACAGACCAAAGGTGGGCCGGACGCGGCGGGGAATGGAGAAGTCCACCACTGGGGCCACCAAATCCTTATCCTGGACCGCCGCCCGCAGGATCACTTCTTCATTAATCACCGGCAGCGGCACAGCCACCCCCAGCATCAGGGAGGCCCCATAGCCCTTGAAGTAGCAGCCCCGCACCCACTTCGGGTCCATGCCCTTGGCGTCTCCAATCAGGGCGACGGTTGCCGCAGGGCCGATCGGTGTGTCGTTGGGCAGCCGTTTTTGCAGGGGGAAATGCTGGGTGCCTTCCCAGCTAATGTAGCCGATGCCGCCGCCGAGGAGGATGCGGGTGCCGATGCCGACGATGTTGAGGTTGGGGTCGTTGAGCAGGGGGGAGAGGGGCGCCGGGGTTGGCGTAGACGGCGTTGCCGAGGTGGGGTTGGAGCAGGCCCAGGTAGGTGTAGAGGGGGCGATCGCCCCCGTTGATGCCGACGATGAAGTTTTGGTAGAGGTTGCGGGGATTGAAGAGGTAGAACTGGTTGATCCGATCGCGGCTAATGGTGGTTTCAAAGCTGCTGCGGGGGTAGCAGTCGGTGACCTGGCCCACGGCGCGCAGGCGTACGGATTTGCCCGCGATCAGATCTTCGATGACATGGCCGCCGCCGCGCTCCCAGAAGTCTTCGTTCTCCTGGGTATCGGCAAAGGGATTG
The DNA here is from genome assembly GCA_012031975.1 of Alkalinema sp. RU_4_3. GTDB lineage: Bacteria > Cyanobacteriota > Cyanobacteriia > Leptolyngbyales > Leptolyngbyaceae > JAAUSA01. The sequence continues at coordinate 18,138 of JAAUSA010000056.1, forward strand.
TAGTCGGGCATTTGACTGGCCCCCAGGTACAGGTCCACGGCCCCAAACCCCGCATAGGCAGGCACCCCATCGATCCAGCATTGGCGAATTTTGATCGGGGGATCGGTTTGGCCCAGGTTGAGCATGGCGCCCGAGGCTTCCATGGGCTCGAAGGTACCTGTGGTGACGACATCGACTTCCTGGGCCACCTGCTGGACACCGACCTCCTGGACGCGGGCCTTGACCGCCTCGACGGTCAGGACGACGGCCTTTCCGGCTTGGATTTTTTCGTTGATCTCGGCGATCGTGCGCATCGGAGGATCCCCACTTCTCTGGCTTGCTCCACCAATTATCGCGTTCATCGCTTCTTTGTCGGCGGTTTGCACCCGAGAAAACAGAATTCGCTGGCACCCCAGGCAAAAACTTTAACCAAATGTTTGACAAACCCCAAAGGCCTCGTGCATAATTAAATTCGGTTGAGCAACAACAGCTTAGCTGAAGAACACAGGGGATTGTAGTTCAACTGGTTAGAGCACCGCCCTGTCACGGCGGAAGTTGCGGGTTCGAATCCCGTCAATCCCGTATCTGAAAACCGTCCTAGTTATTGGGGCGGTTTTTTAATGCCCTACTAATCCACACCGCAGCTTTCCAAGATCTTAATCTGGACCTGGGTTCCTTCCGTTAAGGCTCGATCGACTGGCGCTATGACATACAGCATTTCCCCCGAACCCAAACGCACCCGATAGCGATATTCCCGCCCTAAAAATTGCCGATCGCAAACCACATGCCCACTATTGGCATCGGGGATTAGGACGATCGCCTCCTGGCGCACCATCGCCCAGGCCGCTACCTCCGGCAAAACCACACCAAGTCCCAGGGTATCCACCCATTGCTCACCCATCTGAGTCAAGGGCAGACAATTCGCCTGGGTGATAAACTCTGCCACAAATCGCGATCGCGGCTGACGATACAATTCCTCAGGGGGGCCGATTTGCACCAAATCCCCCTGGTTCATTACGCCGACGCGATCGCAAATACAAAGGGCCTCCTCCTGGTCATGGGTGACAAAAATCGCCGCTGTCCCCGCCTGCTTCAAAATGCTGCGAATTTCCTGCCGCAAATGGAGCCGCACCTGAATATCCAAATTGCTCAAGGGCTCATCGAGCAAAATCATCTGCGGTGCGGGGGCGATCGCCGCGCCAGGGCCACCCGCTGCTGCTGCCCCCCGGACAATTCATGGGGATAGCGTGCCGAGTAGGCCTCCAGCCCGACCAATTGCAGGGCCTCCCGCGCCAAAACCGCCCGCCGCCCCTTCAGCCCAAACAAGACATTCTCCACCACCGTCAAATGGGGAAACAACGCATAGTCCTGAAACACCATCCCCATGTGCCGTCGCTCCGGCACCACCATCGATCGATCGCTAGCGATCAACGTTCCCCCCAGCCAAATCTCCCCCGCCTGCGGCTGCTCAAACCCAGCAATTAACCGCAGCAGCGTCGTCTTCCCACAGCCCGAAGGCCCCAGCAAGCCTAAAATTTCACCCGCCTGTAGGGCCAGGGACACCTGGTTGACCGCGAAGGTGGGAGATTGGGCAAATCCCTTGCTGATCTGCTGAAGCTGGAGAACGGGCTGTTCGGCCATGGTGGAACAATAAATAAATAAAACAGAAATCAGACATCGGTCCATTTACAATCATGGTATCGCAATGCCTGATTCTATTATTGATCAACTTACCCCATGGGCCGTTTATTTTCTCGCCTTTCCCGAGTCCTAGCGCTACTGCTATCGCTGCCACTGTTAAGTATTTTGGCCAGCATCTTTACGGACCAGCGCGCAACTTGGCAGCATTTAATTGAAACGGTTCTGGGCAGCTATATGTTTAATTCCCTCGGCTTGGCCCTAGGCGTCGGGTTGGGCGTCGCGGTGCTTGGGACGATCGCCGCTGGACTCGTCACCCTCTGTGAGTTCCCCGGTCGAAAAATTTGGCAATGGTTGCTATTGCTGCCGATGGCGGCACCCGCCTATATTTTGGCCTATACCTATACGGAATTCCTAGAATACTACGGCCCTGTGCAAAGCCTGCTGCGCCGAATTTTTGGCTGGCAAAATGCCCAGGAATATTGGTTCCCGGCCATTCGCTCCCTGTCAGGGGCGATCGTCCTGATGACCCTTGTTCTGTACCCCTACGTCTATCTTTGGCGCGATCGGCCTTTATTAATCAATCGAGTGCCACCTTAGAAGCCAGTCGAAGTCTGGGCTGTACGCCGATCGAGGGGTTTGTCAAGGTGGCTCTACCCATGGCGAGACCTGCGATTATATCGGGCTATCCCTAGCTTTAATGGAAACGCTGAATGACTACGGTACGGTGGAGTATTTCTCCGTCCCCACCTTCACCACAGGTATTTTCCGCACTTGGTTTGCCCTAGGAGAGCGGTTGGCGGCAATTCAACTAGCGGCGCTATTACTCGTCTTTATTGCGGTGCTGCTGGCGATCGAGAAAAGGTCCCGCCAGCGCGCCCGGTTCTACCAAAATACCCATCCCACGGGCAGGACCGTTACCTATGCGCTCAATCCACTGCAATCAGGATTGGCGATCGCCTTTTGTGCCCTACCTGTATTGCTGGGGTTTGGGCTGCCGACGGGGCTATTAGTGCTGATGCTGGGACGGGGTTCGACAATTTCAGGGGATGGGGATTTTACACAGGGGCCGGATTTGGGGCAATTTGTCACCCACAGTTTAGTCTTGGCGGCGGCGGCGGCGGCGGGCATTTTAGGAATTGGGGTCATTTTGGCCTATGCGGAGCGCTTGCGATCGACCCGGTTCAGTCGCCTCTTCACGGAGGTGGCGACCTTGGGCTATGCCATTCCTGGGGCGGTGATCGCCGTGGGTACGATGGTGCCGTTGGGGCAGTTGGATAATGCGATCGATGGGCTGATGCGAGCGCGCTTTGGCCTTTCCACGGGATTACTCTTGAGTGGGACAGCGGCGGCGCTGATCTTTGCCTATGTGGTGCGGTTTTTGGCGGTGGGATTTGGGGCGATCGAGTCGAGTCTGGGCAATATTAAACCGAGTCTCGATGATGCGGCCCGCAGTCTCGGTAGAACCCAGGCGGCGGTGCTTTGGCAGGTCCATTTACCGTTGATGCGCAGTGGGTTAATGACGGCGGTGATTTTAGTATTTGTGGATGTGATGAAGGAGCTGCCTGTGACCTTGATTATGAAACCCCAGAACTTTGACACGCTAGCGGTGCGGGTTTACAATCTGGCGTCCGATGAACGGTTGGCCGAGGCGGCGCTGCCAGCGTTGGCGATCGTGATCGTTGGACTGCTCCCTGTGGGGTTGCTGAGTTGGCAGATAAATCGATCGGGCGATCGCTAAGATCTACCAACTCATTGGGGTTTTGTCTATTTCCAGTCAGCTTTGTTCATCACCTTCAACGCATCGCCGTTTTTGCGGCCAAAGGTCACAGCATCGTTGCGGGTATCCTCTTTAAAGGTGCCAAAGCCCTGGAGCACAGAATCCACGGGCACACCCTGAACCATGGGGTATTCATTATTGCTCGATGCAAACACCGCCTGGGCTTCGGGGGTCGCGAGATATTGCAGGAATGCGATCGCATTGTCCCGGTTGGGGGCATTTTTGGCGATGCCGCCGCCGCTGATGTTGAAATGCGATCCGCGTCCCTGACTCTGGGGGTCGCCCGCTTGGTTCGGGAAGATTACCCCGATTTTGCTAGCAATGTCCCGCTCCTCAGGATTAGAGGACTTCGCCAGGCGCGCCAGGTAATAGGTATTGGAAATCGCCAGCTCACCCACCCCCGCTGCTAGGGCCTTCAACTGGGCCGTATCGTTGCCCTCAGGCTGGCGGGCCATGTTGTTCACCACGCCCTTAGCCCAGGCAAGGGTTTTCTCCTCGCCATAGGTATTGAGAATAGATGCCACTAGGGATTGGTTGTATACATTCCCCGACGATCGCACCAGAATCCCCTTGCGCCCATCGGCCTTGACTACGTCAGAGGCCAGGTCTTCATAGGTTTTGATCACTTCAGGGGCGTTCTTGAAGAGGGCCTTGTTGTACAAGATGACGCGCGATCGCCTAGTAAATCCATACCAATATCCTTCGTTGTCGCGATAGTTGGCCGGGACTGCCCCATTGAGCTGTCCGTCATCCAGCTTTTGAAAGAGATTTGCATTTTTGGTATTGACTAAGTTGCCCGCATCGACGGTGACGATCACATCCGCTGGGCTATTCTGGCCTTCACTTTGGATGCGTTCAATCAACTTATCGGCGGGCGCTTCGACCAAGTTGACCTTGATGCCTGTCTTCTTAAAAAAGCCCTCATAGACCTGATTATCGGCCTCATAGTGGCGAGCTGTATACAGATTGACGACCTTAGCCGTTGGACCACCCGACTGGCAGCCCGGAAGGGCCACGGCCAATGCCGCCCCTCCACCCACTAAGAAACCCAGGAACAAACGTCTTTTCAAAGTCATAGGAGTCAGACCAACCACTTCACTATTGATATTAACTATCAATAGATAGTAGTCTGACATGGACAGAAAGACAAGCCCCTAATGATAGAGATTATCATTAGGGGTTCCAGGGGGATTCTCTACTGTGGGATTCGGGTCGATCGCCCGTCAGCTTGATCAAACTTTGGGAGGTGATGCCGATCGGCATGGAGGCGTTCGACTTCTTGGAAGCATTGATATTTGAATGTACGATCGCGCATCTAGTAAAGCGGGCAAATTCCCTGTTTAATCCTTTGGGAATTTGCATTTGACTTCTATGGCAAAGTCGGATTCTGTTTTGCCGCTGGCGAGCATGGGGAGTCCGGCTTCGGCGGTGATTTTGAGGTTGAATTTGAGGGTGATTTCTTCGACTTCGGCGATCGCTAGGTTTTTAAAGGCTCCGATCGCGTATTGGGTGTAGCCCTGGATGGTGCGGTGGACGTCGGCGAGTTTGACGCGCATTTCTGGGGAGACGGTGGGTTGGAGGGGGCCTCGGGGATTTGGTGGGGCTGTAACTTTCGAGGTTACTGGGGGATTTGGGGGTGGCGGGTGGGGTGGGGGCACCCGCCCCACCAAATCCACCCTACCCCTCCCCGAAATTACCCTTACCCCAGCCCCATCAGCACTTGAAGCCTACGGCCCGACCACATCCGCCAACCCCGTCTCAGACATTATCATCGCCGATCGGGGGAGCCTGTGACCCGTTACTTCCTCGACAGCAGCGCGATCGTCAAACGCTACATCCCCAAAATCGTTATGTTACATTAGAAACATCCTTCACCAGCCTAACCCGCCGATCGAGGTTCCGCCCATGACAGAACTGACCCTGATCTCCCACGAGGACAGTGCCCTCCAACCCCTGATCGAAGGCGCAATCTGTGAAGCCTTGCGATCGACTCAGTCCGGCATCGATCGCTGCCAAGCACGCATCAAAGCCTTTGAACAGCAGTACAGCATGACCTCTGCCGAATTCCTCCAACGCTATGAAAATGACGAGCTCCAAGAAACCCTAGAACTCGACGAGTGGATTGGGGAAATTAGAATGCTCCAGCGATTGCAAGAAGACCTAGCCAAATTACACGAGAATGAATCGAACCTTTAAATCGATTAAGCCGCCTGTAACATTCGAGGTTCTGGCAAAGGCTTCCCAATTTCCGTATAGCCATAAATCAAATCTTCAAGAACCTCCTGAGCATTCTGCACAGCCTCTTCGTAGGTCTCTCCATGGGTATGTGCATGCTGTCCCCATTCAGGCAGACTCACAACATAAACCTGATCAATCTCCGACCATTGAATCAAAATACTGTACTTCATCGATCGTCCTCCTGAATTCCATTTAACCTTGATACATCATTTTGACTGGATGAGGTGCGATCGATCTACCCCCAGATAGATGAACCTAGCTCAAAACCTCGCTACACTTGTCCCACATCTTCACGGCACGTCCCCCCAGAGAGAATAATAGCCTTACGCTACAATAGAAGCAGTCACCTTACACCCAACCTCACCATGCCAGACCTCACCGTCACCTACGAATCCGGCATCCTAAGACCCGCCACCCCCCTGACCTTCCCCGAAGGCCAAACCCTCCAAATCCGCATCCTCCCAGAAACCGCCCTCCAACCACCATC
>JAAUSA010000271.1 GCA_012031975.1 Alkalinema sp. RU_4_3
GGATTCTCGACCAGATGAAGTCGCGATCGCGCGGCTACGCCAGCATGGAGTACAAGGTGATCGGCTACCGCGAGAACAACCTGGTCAAGCTAGATGTGCTGATTAATGGCGATCCAGTGGATCCTTTGGCGACGATCGTCCACCGCGACAAGGCCTACGCCGTGGGCCGCGCCCTGACCGAAAAACTCAAGGAGCTGATTCCCCGCCACCAGTTCAAGATTCCGATTCAGGCGGCGATCGGCGCCAAGGTGATTGCCTCGGAGCATATCCCGGCCCTGCGTAAGGATGTCTTGGCCAAGTGCTACGGCGGCGATATTTCCCGGAAGAAGAAGCTGCTCCAGAAACAGGCCAAAGGTAAAAAGCGGATGAAGGCGATCGGCACGGTGGATGTGCCGCAGGAAGCCTTTATGGCGGTGCTTAGGTTGGGGCAAGAGTAGATTTAGGCTAAATTATCGGCCAGTTTGGCTAGTGATCGAGGTCGTTCTGGGGGGAGCGATCCCGTTTTGCTAGGTTGTTTGTGATAAGTAGAGGAAAACTTCGCCGCCGCATCCGCCAGATCGCTTAATTTCCCTAGCTAGAAGTATGAAGATTTGATTAACCTGGATTGTCAGGCATTCCTTAGGCGAAACGCCTCTTGCTATTGTTCAAGGGACTATGGCGATCTGCTAATTTATCTAGCCCGAATGGCGGAGGGCTGCGCTACCTTAGTTGGGATAGCAATCCTGGCCGTTTGGGTATGCTGAATATCGCGTGGGTATATTTCCCACCGTAGATCTATCTCAACTCTTTCATGCGCGAAGCGAGCTAAAAACTATATGCGTATTCTAGTGACTGGTGGAGCAGGCTTTATCGGCTCTCACCTCATCGATCGACTCATGAACCAAGGCCATGAAGTGATCTGTTTAGACAACTTCTACACGGGCAATAAGAGCAACGTGGCCCATTGGTTGGACAATCCTCGCTTTGACCTGATCCGCCACGATGTGACCGAGCCCATCCGCTTGGAAGTTGACCAAATCTACCACCTGGCCTGTCCGGCTTCCCCAGTCCACTACCAGTACAATCCCGTCAAAACCATCAAGACCAATGTGATGGGGACGCTGAATATGTTGGGTCTGGCGAAGCGTGTCAAGGCAAGGTTTTTGCTAGCATCGACCTCTGAAGTGTACGGCGATCCCGAAGTCCATCCCCAGCCCGAAGAGTACCGGGGCAATGTTAACCCGATCGGCATTCGCAGCTGCTATGACGAAGGGAAGCGGGTGGCTGAGACCCTCGCCTTTGACTACCACCGTCAGAACGATGTGGACATTCGCGTGATGCGGATTTTCAACACCTACGGCCCCCGCATGTTGGAAAACGACGGTCGCGTGGTTAGCAATTTGATCGTGCAGGCCCTCAAGGGGATTCCTTTGACGATCTATGGTGATGGCTCCCAGACGCGCAGCTTCTGCTATGTCTCTGACCTGGTCGAAGGCATGATGCGCCTGATGAATGGTGACCACATCGGCCCGATCAACATCGGCAACCCTGGGGAATACACCATTCTGGAACTGGCCCAAACCATCCAGAACATGATCAACCCCAACACCTCGCTCAAGTATGAGCCCCTGCCCCAGGATGATCCGCAGCGTCGCAAGCCGGACATCACCAAGGCCAAGGCCCATTTGGGTTGGGAACCAACGATCGCCCTGCAAGAAGGCTTGGAGAAGACGATCGCCGATTTCCGGTCTAGGGTTGAAGTGCCAGCGCAAGAGGCCGTTGTTCGTTAAATGACTTGTTTTGCTGCCTAGGATAGGCCAATGGTTCATCCTGGGCAGTCTAGAGAAGTGGTCAAGGATTTATTAAGCTCAGGAGATTAGCTACTATGCGTGTTTGTGTGATCGGTACAGGGTATGTGGGTTTGGTGACGGGCGCTTGCTTGGCGCACATTGGTCATGAAGTGATCTGTGTGGACAATAACGAAGCCAAGGTCAAGTTGATGCAGTCGGGTCAGTCGCCGATTTTTGAGCCTGGTTTGTCAGAAATTATGCAGGCGGCGATCAGCAGCGATCGTCTCAAGTTCTCCTCCGATCTCGCAGCAGGCGTGGAGCATGGTCAAATCCTGTTCATTGCGGTGGGGACGCCTGCCATGCCCAATGGCGATAGCGATACGCGCTATGTGGAAGCGGTGGCCAGAGGCATTGGTGGCTGCTTGAAGGGTGGCTATAAAGTGATTGTGAATAAGTCCACTGTGCCGATCGGATCGGGCGACTGGGTCCGGATGTTGATCCTGGACGGTGTGGCTGAGCGCGAGGGTACGGCTGTGCCTGTGGGCGGTGGTGTGGCAACTCGCCTGCCGGACCATGATTTCGATGTGATCAGCAACCCGGAATTCCTGCGCGAGGGTTCCGCTGTGTTTGATACCTTTAATCCCGATCGCATCGTGCTCGGTGGCAATAGCGAGAAGGCGATCGGCCTGATGAAGGAGCTGTATGCACCGATCGTTTCCCGTGAGTTTGCCCAGGATAAGTCGGCGGCTTCGGTGCCTGTGGTGACCACGGATCTGAGTTCGGCTGAAATGATTAAGTACGCGGCTAACGCTTTCTTGGCCACCAAGATTAGCTTTATTAATGAAGTTGCGAATATCTGCGATCGCGTCGGTGCGGATGTGACTCAGGTTGCCAAGGGCATTGGTCTGGATTCCCGAATTGGCAGCAAGTTCCTGAATGCGGGTCTGGGCTGGGGTGGCTCCTGCTTCCCTAAAGACGTGTCTGCTTTGATTCACACGGCGGATGACTATGGCTATGAGACGCAATTGCTGAAGGCGGCGGTGTCGGTAAATGAGCGTCAGCGGACGGTTGTGGTGGAGAAGCTGCAACAGGTGCTGAAGATTTTGAAAGGGAAAACCGTGGGCCTGTTGGGTCTGACCTTTAAGCCGGATACGGATGATTTGCGGGATGCGCCTTCTTTGGTGATGATCGAGAATCTGACGCGGCTTGGGGCGAAGGTGAAGGCCTATGACCCGATTATTTCCCAGACTGGGATGCGTCATGGTCTGTCGGATGTGCTGGTGGAGACTGATCCGCAGCGGTTGGCGGATAATTGTGATGCGTTGGTGATTGTGACGGAGTGGGATGAGTTTTTGAAGCTTGACTACGCGAAGATGATGAAGAATATGATTTCTCCGATCATTATTGATGGTCGTAATTTCTTGGATCAGAAGGCGCTTGAGGAGGCGGGTTTCCGCTATGTGGGTGTGGGCCGTTAGGTTTATGCCGGATTAGTTGAAGCGGGGGAGGGGCATGGGATTCTCCCCCGTTTTGTTTTGGGTCTCTATAGGGTTGAGGCTAGTTCGGCTTCCAGCTTGTGATTTGACTAGGTGGCTGGAAGGTCAGGGGTAGGGCTGGAGAGAGATGGGCGATCGGCTTAAGATGAAGATTGCAGCCTCTTTAATCTAGGCTAAAAATTCCTAAAGCAACCCAAAACTCTCTGGCCCGGAGTTGCAAAGATGAGTTTAAGTCCAGGCGCAATACGGTAGCACGACCGATCGGGGTTTTCCCGATGATTTGGTATGGCGATTGAAGCGATTTCCCAAAGTGCTCTGACCAGTTGTGTTGGCGGGGGTTAAATAGGGGTACAACGGTTTGAGTCAGCGGATCGAGCGCGTCAGTGTGATCGGATTTACGCAGGTTGCAAATACGACAAGCCAATGCGAGATTATCGAAGTCATCTGAACCACCTTTTGAAATGGGCGTGGTGTGATCGACCTCAAAGGCGACGTTGGAGATAGTTTCGGGGGCATCACAGTATTCGCAGGCCCGGTTGGCTCTAGTGGCGACAATTGTATATTTTGAGTGCATGGCCGTCTAGACGCTGCGATCGCGTTGCTGAAGGAGGCGCTCTGATCGTTGGATATTGGCTTCTAATTCGGCTTCGACGAGGGTCTCAAGTTCTGATTGTAGGGTGGGCGCGAGTTGGGTGCCTTGGGCGATCGCGGCGTGGAATTGATCCATAAGTTCGCGTAGGCGCTGTTGTTGAAGTGCCGTGAATAGGTCGTCGGGCCGGAAACGTTGCAGGATGACAAGGGTTTCACCTGAATGGGTGGAGGTGGAGGCTAGTTCGGCTTCCAGGGTGTCTAATGCTTGCCCTGGGGTTTGGCCGATGGCTTGGTGTTCGCCGCAGGTGGCACGATAGGTCAGGCTGTCGGCTGTGGTTTCTGGGAGGATGGCGATCGTCTGCATGGTGGTAATCTGCCGATAGATGTCTCTAGTTTAGCTTGTCGATCGATTTTTCTGCTGTGCTGACGGGTTGGCTTGAAGGTCAGGGATAGGTCAGGGGAGAGATGGGCGATCGATCGTTCTACTTTGGAGAGATTGAGCGATCGCGTCAATCTGTTGTCTCCTGAGCAGTTGTGGGGGTTGGGCGATCGCGCTGCTTCGGTTTGACGGCATTGAGGATTTGATGGTTTGGCTCGAAGGTCAGCGTTCATCTGTTATCTCATTGGTAATTGCAGAGGTTGGCGATCGAGCTGCTTCGATTTGAGGCGATCGCCCATCCTCCAATAACTGCCCCAGGAAGAACAGGGGATGCAAGCTTTCCTCTCACGGAATCCAGGAGCCATCTTTGTGGTGGCGATTTAGAATGGGGGGAACCGATCGTGGAGAATCCGATGCTAGGCAAGTTATTTGGCAAGAAGCAACCGACGCTATCCCAGTCTGTGGGGAATATAATGGCTAATGGCGGGCAGGTGCAGGTGACGCAGGCGGGGCGGGATGCTATGGTGAGTCAGTCGGGGGAAATTGCGACGCAGCAGCAGGGGTTGACGGGGGCGGAGGTGGTGGTTTTGTTGGATGGGTTGATGAAGGCGATCGCAGCTTCGGGGTTGACGGCGGAGCAGCAGGAGTCGCTTCAGGATTATCTTAAGCCGGCGAAGCGGGAGGCGGGGAAGGCGGAGCCGGATAAGGGGTTGATTGGGCAGAATTTGAAGAATGTGGGGGAGACGATGAAGGAGTTGAAGGAGACGACGGAGGCGGGGAAGTCTTTGTGGCAGACGGGGGTGGAGGTATTTAAGGTGGTGGGGCCTTGGGTGGGGCTGGCGGCAGGGTTGTTGGGTTGAGCAGCGGTGCTACTGCGATCGCATAAACCGCCTCGGGTTAAAACCCCAGGCTCACAGCTAAAACCAGCTGAAGCAGGTTAGGGAGAGGAGAGGGATTTAGCCCGTTTAAACGGGCTTGAGCTATTAGCCTTGGGTTAAAACCCAAGGTGGGCTAGGAGCGCAGTGGGGGAGCTTGTCTGGGGAGGAGATCTGCCGAAAGCTGGCTCAAGGAGTATAATTTTTGACATGGTTCCCGGAAATTCTCTGGAAGCTTGTGAAGCTAGAGAAGTAGGTGTGTTCTGGGTGGAGCTATGGCAGATGATGGGCAGGAGCAGAATATTGGCGATGTGACGGCGGGGGGTGACGCGGAGGTGACCCTGGCTGGACGGGATGCGATCGTCAATTCAACAATTATCAAGGAATCCTATTATTCACTGTTTCTAGTTCTCCATAGTTTTGAGTGAAACAGGCTTACCAGTATTTCTACCATTCATAGAACTGGCGATAAGCAGGTTTTTCAACCAGTGGTCGTGGTATCGCATGCCATTAAGATCCTCAAACGGTGAC
>JAAUSA010000057.1 GCA_012031975.1 Alkalinema sp. RU_4_3
GGGACAGGTAGGTGAATGGTCTTATCTCCGGCAGTTGTACGTTGCTGGTAGCCTTCTCGCATTGCTGGGCTCCTCCAACTGGGTGAGGTTAGAATGTCCTCATATTCTACAGCCTTGACGCTAGATTCGCAAAAAGTAGAGCATATGGTCTACTCATACCCATGGAGAACCAGAAATGCTCGAAGGCGTCTTTGATGTTCTGCACATTAACATTGTTGTAGGAAAAGTCAACGATTTTGCAGTCGTTTTTATATTTGGTGGTGCGGTTAACTCGTGAAATCGCTTGGATTGCCGCAATGCCTTTGATTTCTTTGTCGAGAAACAGGGTGTGAAGCCTTTTTTCGTCAAATCCAGTTTGAAGTTTGGCGACGACGATGATTAAGCCATTTTTCTTGAGGGCAAAGCTTTCTAAGGCTTTTTCTTCAGTGAGGCCATCGTTTAGCCCTGTAGAGCTTTGTTCATCCTGGTTGCTGGAATAGACGACATGAATGGGCGCGTCGGCGTATTTGGCGTATTTGGGCTGTTGGACGAGTGCGTTGAAGTGTTGGGTGACTGCCTGTTTGTAGGCGATCGCCGCTTTAATCGAGTAAACGGCTAGCATGGCTTTGCCTGTGCCGCGAATTTGCCGATAGACATCTTTGACCAGGAAATCGGCGATGTATTGGGCGATCGCATCAATTCGCTCACGATTTTCGTAGATGTCTTTTTTGTCTGCGTCTTTGTAGTTCGGTTCGGTAAAGCCCTCCAATTCGTTGCTGGGGAGGTCGAACAGCATTTTGGAGGCGACGGGGACGATGTTTTTGAGGGGGTTGAGGATGAAGCCGTCTTCTATGGCTTCTTTCATGGTGTAGGAGTCGAAGGGCACCCAGAGTTTTTCGCTTTCGGCATAGCCGCTGAATTCGCCAAAGCGGGCGAGGGTGTGGTCGTCGGGGGTGGCGGTGAAACCGACGATCAGGTTCTTTTTGGTGCGGAGGAGACTGTATTGGTGTTGGCTGTCGAAGGGGGTTTGGAGTTCGTCGAAGATGTTGACCATTTCTTCATGTTGGTCGCCGCTGTTGGAGCGGTGGATTTCGTCGATGAGGAAGACGATGCGGAGTTGAGAGAGTTTTTCTAAGGTATCGTCGTCGAGCATTTCTCGGACGGATCCAAACTTTTGCAGGTTGACGATGACGAGGCGGGTGTCGGATTTAAGGGCATCTTGGAAGGTTTTCTTATTGCTTGCCTCAATAGACCTCTTTCACATTAGCTGAATCCGCTAGCTAGCCGACCTTCCATGACAATTACTCATTGTTTTCCCCACTGTTCTGTTCGGGAAATACAATATCTTCATAGATCTGTTCGATCTGGCAAGTTAGATTAACACTTTTTAGCTCGACTGTATCCCCTGCTTGATAGTTAATAATCCGCCAGTCACCTGTTTCAGTTTTGCGGAATAGTTCGACCTCGATCGTGTTTACACTGACCAAGACATATTCTTGCAAACTGGGATTACGGCGATACATTTTGAACTTGTTGCCGCGATCATAGGCTTCTGTACTGGGCGATAAGACCTCAACGATCAGACAAGGATAGGTCACGTATTGGTTTGTAGTCTTATCGCGATCTTCACAGGTCACACTGATATCGGGATAGACATACTTAGTCGATCCGACAATACTTACTCGGCAATCAGAGTTAAGTGTTCTACAGCCGCTTCCTCGCAGATGAGCTTTAAGTACAGAAAGAAAGTTTCCAGCAATATTCCCATGATCGATCGTACCGCCACTCATTGCATAGACTTTACCGTCGATGTATTCATGGCGTTCTAATTGTTGTTCCTCCCACGCGAAGTATTCTTCTGGAGTGAACTTCGGAAAATGTTCTTTCAAAGCAATCATATAAATCTCCAAATATTTACTAAAATCTTACAACGATAGTCCCTGCTCTAACCTCCCCAACGCCTGATCAAGCAATGCAATTTCTCCTAAAATCTCCTCAACCGATCGTAACGTCTCCGGCTGATAAAACACCTTATTAAAATTAATCTCCACCCCCACCACATTCTCCAAATACTCAAACGGCTTCGTAATATACTTCGCCATAAACGCCGCAATTGCCGCCTGGTTCTCCCCTTCATCCCGATGAAACGGCACAATCTCATAATCTTTCTGATAATCCGGCGTTAGCTCCACCGTCACCTCAACCCGCTCCGGCAAAGTCTTCGTCCCCTTCTTCCATGCCGCCTTCACCACAATTTTCCCACAGCCCAACTCCCCCCGCTTCCCCAACGCCTCCTTCACCAGCGTTTCCCGCTCAGTATCAAACCAATACATCCCCTTCGCCGTCATCACCTTCAACGGCTGCTCCTTATAATCTAAAGCACTCATAAACGGCTTAATATCCTGCTCATAGGCCTGGGCCAACGACCCAAACCGCTCCGAGTCATACGTCGTAATCACAAACTCAGTCAGCGTCCGATCGCCATTCTCCAACTTCAGCGGCACCAGCTTCAGACTAGACGCACCCTCCTTAAGCTGACTCGCAAACGTCTTCCCCTGCTCATCCACATTCGTCAGCACGATCGCCTGCTTATTAAAATAGAAAAACTCCTTATCAAACACCCGCGCATAGTCATTGTCCACAAACCGCGCCAGCGTCTCCACAATCTCCAAACGACTCGCCTCATCCACTTCCTTGCGCTTCGATCCCTTATTCTTCTTCAGCGGCTTAAACTTCTCACTGGCATTAATCAACATCACCCGATCCTTACGGTCAGCGGTTTTACGCTTATTCAACACCCAAAGATAGGTATAAATCCCCGTGTTAAAAAACTCATCCGTCGGCAACTGAACGATCGCCTCTACAAGGTCCGAATCCAGCATCCATTTGCGAATATTGCTCTCCGAAGACCCCGCATCCCCACTAAACAACGTCGAACCATTGTGAACCACCACGCCCATGCCCGTCGCATTCAGCTTCGCGACCAAATGCTGCATAAACAACAACTGACCATCGGAAATCGACGGCAAAAACTGAAACCGCTGCGTCTTATCGTTCCGCAGATCCTTCTCATAGCCCTTCCAACTCACCCCATAGGGCGGGTTAGCAATCACCACATCAAACTCATCGTTATAGAACTTGTCATCGACCAGCGTATTGCCATGCTCGATCTTAGAATCCACCCGAAACCGACTTTCAATCTTCGCCAACGCATACAGCGCATCATTCCAGTCCTGGCCAAAGGTTTGGGTTAGCCGCTTCGATCGCTCATGAATTCGATCCTCCACCCCAAACAGCAAATTCCCGCCGCCGCAGGTACAGTCATAGATTTTAAGGAGGCGATCGGAATCCTCAATCTTCGAGGCAATAATCTCCGCAATCAGCCCAATCACATCATCCGGCGTATACTGCTCCCCCGCCGTCTCCGCCGAAATATCCGCCCAGCGCCGCTTAATATGCTCCTCCAGCGTCGTAATCGCCGAGTTATCAAAAGGCTTCAGGTCAATCCCACTCCACTCCTTCGTATAGCCCAACAGCACCTTCTTCGCCTTCAACTTAGACACCACCCCCTTAATATCAAGAAACTTCTCCCCTCCGTCGCATCCACCCCAGCAAATCCTTCGTCTCCCCATCAAACCCCCGCAGATAAGCCTCAAAGTCCACATCAAACGACTTATCGTTCTGGCAAATATCCTTCAGCGTCTGGTTCTTCTCAAAAATATAGACGTTGTAGCCCTGCCCCTTATCATTAATCAGCTCAATCAAGTCTCCTGGCGAAATCTTGGCTAACGCCGCCGCCCCAATCTCCAGCTTCAACTCATCAAACATCCTCACCAGACGACTTTCAATCATCACCAAAGCAAAAAACGGCATCATATAGGACGGCCATTCCGACTCCTTAATGCCACTGCCCCGCAACAGATCAGCCGTTGCCCAGATCTTAGATTCGTATTGAAGGATGTTGCTCGCTACCATGTAGGCATCTAACACTCAAGTTTTGAACATTTAATTGTATCATGCCACCAAAAGCGAGTATCAACTACCTTACAAACCTTTCCCAACAATAATACCCTAGGACTTCTCTGGCTAAGTATAAGCACTTAACCGATCGCCCTCCCTTCACAAAATTTAATCTCAACCCCCGATTGCCCTCCCAGAACCACCAGACGATCGCATCTAGCTTTTCTCATTGAGCCAGGTTGTGAGGTCAGCGATCGACTCAAAATCTAGCATGGCATCACCAAGGGATTCGAGCTGCGTGATCGGAAGCTCCTTGATGCTATCGATCACTTGATCAGAGATGGATCCAACCTTCCGATTCAGTCGCCGGATAACCAGCGCCCGTTCTCGCTCCAGCGATCGCGCTGCTTCTTCTTCAATACCACGATCGTAGCCAATCCGCTCTACACTGGTAATATAACGCACGGTTCGTTCCTCCTCATAGGCTTGCAGTTCGCGCCAGAACTCAATCTCTAAAGGCTTTGGTAGACCCAAAATCCAATCGACAAAGTTGAACAAGTTGAGCACATCTGTCTTATTATAGCCAGACTCATGCAGTCCCCGCCATCACATAAAATCACCAGACTGGTGGCTGGTTGACCAAAGTAATCCAAAATCCGGAAAGAGTAAGTGAAAATTCGCTGAGCAAACCCTGTTTCCCGTGATGCTTGAATCTCAACATGAATCAATAGGAAAATGGGTGGCCCTTGCTTGCGATAGACCTTAACTAACTGATCAGCAAATCGCTTCCCTGTCACCGCATCTGGCGCAATCTTCATGAATTCTTTGTCCAAAAACTCGATCGGCTTTTCCCAATCTACAACTTTTGCAATTTCTGGGAAGAAGAACTCCATTCCCTCCTGAAAATACTGCCGCAAAACTTGCTTCCAAGGGGCATCTTGTTCATCCTGCTCCGGCGGTTTTGGCTGTTGATTTTTTGCCATATCTATTCATTCAACGCGGTAGTTCGATCGTATCATGAGGTTTGGCCAGATCCATCTATCCCAGGGAATAGATAGAGGGAGTAGCATTCAATTTGACTAGAGTAATCCCGCCTCTCAAGAGTCGTTGGCGAAGCATCTCGAAGAGAATTGCACCCTGATCCTTTACAATAGGAAGCTGCTAACATGTTCCACACCCTCGGTCTTGACCCGTGCCTACTCCCAAGCTGCTGCTCATCGATGGTCACTCACTCGCCTTCCGCTCCTACTTTGCCTTCAGTAAGGGCCGAGACGGAGGATTGCGTACCTCCACAGGCATACCGACCAGCGTCTGCTTTGGGTTCGTCAAGGCCCTGCTGGAGACCGTCGAGATGGAGAACCCGGACCATATTGCGATCGCCTTCGACCTTGGCGGCCCCACCTTCCGCCATAGTGCCGATGAAACCTACAAGGCCAATCGACCTGAAACTCCGGAAGACTTTATGCCGGATTTGCAGAATCTGCGGGAATTTTTAACGGCGATGAATTTGCCGATCGTGATCGCCGAAGGCTACGAGGCAGATGATGTGATTGGGACCCTCGCCCATCAGGCCTGTAAGCAAAATTGGACCGTGCGGATTTTGAGTGGCGATCGCGATTTATTCCAGCTTGTGGATGATCAAGAAAATGTCAAAATTCTTTATACGGGTAGTTCTTTTACCAAGGGAACGCCTAGGGAATTTGGTATTCAGGAAGTGAAGGAAAAGATTAATGTTTTTCCGAATCAGGTGGTGGATTTTAAAGCGCTTTGTGGGGATGCCTCGGATAATATTCCTGGGGTGAAGGGAATTGGTGAAAAAACAGCGGCGCAGTTGTTGGAAACCTATGGAACCCTAGAAAAAGTGTATGAGTCTATTGAAGAACTCAAAGGTGCGGTTAAAAAACGCCTGGAAGAGGGGCGCGAATCTGCAATGCATTCCCAATGGCTGGCGCAGATTCATTTGGGGGTGCCGATCGAGGTGACGCCCGATGACTGTCAGTTTTTGCCCTTTGAGCAAGATGCAATTGATCCTTGGATTGAGAAGCTGGAGTTTCGGGCCTTTGCGGGGAAACTGGATGCCCTGCGGCGGCGGTTGGGGGGGGGAGCGCCTGTGGCGGCGAAGAAAGTTATTAGCTCAGAATCTGGGGATACTTGGTTTTTTAGCGCGGCGGATACCGCTAAATCCCAGGAGAGCAGCACTAGTATTATTTCGCCTCGAATCATTACCACGCCGGAACAATTGCGGGAATTGGTAGAAATCCTGTTGACCTGTAAAAACATCGATCGCCCCGTGGCCTGGGATACCGAAACCACCTCCTTAGAACCTCGGGATGCCAAGCTGGTGGGAATTGGCTGCTGCTGGGAGGCGGGGCCGGACCATTTGGCCTATATTCCGCTGGGACATAGTCAGGGGGCACAGCTCGATCTTGGGATTGTGCTTGAGATGTTGCGCCCGGTGCTGGAAAGTGCCGATTATCCTAAGGCCTTTCAAAATGCTAAGTACGATCGCCTGGTCTTCCAACACCAAGGCATTAATGTGGCCGGGGTGGTCTTTGATACGATGCTGGCGAGCTATGTGCTGAACCCGGATTCTAAACATAATCTTAGCGACTTGGGCATGCAGCATTTGGGGGTGATTAGCCAGAGCTATGGGGATTTGGTGCCGAAGGGCAAAACCATTGCTGATTTGGATATTGCTGCGGTGGCTAATTACTGCGGGATGGATGTCTATGTCACCTTTCATTTGGTAGAAAAACTTCTGCCTGCGCTGAAGGAACTCCCCACGCTCTGGGATTTGTTTAACCAGGTGGAAATGCCTTTGGAGCCAGTTTTAGCCGCCATGGAAACCCTTGGTATTCGGGTGGATGCGGACTACTTAAATACTTTTTCCAAGGAACTAGAGCTTGACCTAAAACGTCTCGAAGAGCAGGCCTATGCCGCCGCTGGTTCAACCTTTAATATGGGCTCGCCCAAACAACTGAGTGAACTCCTCTTTACGACGCTTCAATTAGATACAAAGAAATCGAAGAAGACCAAGACAGGTTTTTCGACCGATGCTAGCGTGTTGGAGAAGCTCCAGGGCGATCACCCGGTGGTGGATGCGATCGTCGAGCACCGCACCCTGTCGAAACTCAAATCCACCTATGTGGACAAACTCCCGACCCTGATCCGGCCTGAAACGCTTCGTGTGCATACAGACTTCAACCAAGCTGTCACAGCCACGGGGCGTCTGTCCTCCTCCGAACCCAACCTGCAAAATATTCCGATTCGGACAGCCTTTAGCCGCCAGATTCGGAAGGCCTTTCTGCCGAAGGAGAACTGGCTGCTGGCGGGGGCGGACTACTCTCAGATCGAGTTGCGGATTCTTGCCCATCTGAGTCAAGAACCTGCCCTACTGGAGGCCTATCGCAACAACGAAGATGTGCACCGACTCACGGCCAGGATTATGTTGGAGAAAGACGATATCTCCTCCGAGGAACGGCGGCTGGCTAAGATCATCAACTTTGGGGTGATCTACGGGATGGGGGCCGCTCGGTTTGCCCGCGAAGCTGGGGTGAGTAACAAAGAGGCTAAGGGGTTTATCGATCGCTTCAATGCCCGCTACCCGAAGGTGTTCTCCTACCTCCAGCAGATGCAGCGCGAAGCCATCGCCCAGGGCTACGTCGAAACCATTCGAGGCCGCCGCCGCTATTTCAACTTCAGCAGTGATAGTTTGAGACAGCTCCGGGGCAGCGATCCGAGCAGCATTGACTTAAGTACGATTAAACTACGCGATCAGTTTGATGCCCAGATGTTGAGGGCGGCGGCCAATGCCCCGATTCAAGGCTCCAGTGCGGACATTATCAAGCTGGCGATGATCGCCATTACCCCAAAGCTAGACCCGGAGGAAGCTCGATTGCTCCTGCAGGTCCATGATGAACTGGTCTTGAGGTGCATCCTGATGCCTGGGAGCGCCTACAGGGCGTGATCAAAACGACGATGGAAGAGGCTGTATCGCTGGCTATTCCTCTTCTAGTAGAAATTTATGCCGGGAAAAACTGGATGGAAGCGAAGTAGAGCGGGTACTGATGATCCGTAAAACATAGGAGATCGATCCCCACCCATCTCCTATGTTGTCTATTGATGATTTTTGGGCAAACTAGCCATAGTTCTCGTTGTGCTCTCGGCCCTGCGTCCTCCGACTATGGAATTTTCTACCGCAACTCCGGATAAATTGGCTCTCCTGTCCGATCCCTATGTGAGGATTCGACAGCTAGAATCTATTGTAGAGGAACTGCAGCAGGCGCTATGCAAGCAGGACGAAATGGAGCAGGCCTTGGCCGAGCGCGAAGAGCAGTTTCGGGATTTGGTGGAAAACTCCCAGGATATTATTTATGTTCATACGATCGAGGGGATTTTTACCTATCTTTCGCCGCGCGTGGCCGAGAGCCTAGGCTATGATTCGGGCGATCTGATTGGGCGGGATATTGTATCTATCCTACATCCTGAGGATATTCACAAGATGCGGATGGCACTGCAACGTCTCGTTCAAAAAGGGATTCCCGTCAACGATATGGCCCTTCGGGTTCGCCATGCTGACGGCCATTGGTGTTGGTCCTCGATTAGTGGTTCGCCTGTACGAAATTCAGGGGGCCAGATTGTTTCTTTTCAGGGAATTGCCCGAGATATTACGGCACAAAAGCAAGCTGAAGCGCAATCTAAGGAAGCCCATTTGTTCCTAAACAACATTTTAGACGGTATTCCCGATGCGATCTTTGTCAAGGATGAGAAACACCGTTGGATCTTCCTGAATCATGCATTTTGCACCATGTTGGGAGAAAATCGCGAAACCTTACTAGGGCGATCGGACGATGCATTTTTCCCACAGTCTGTGGCGAAGATTCATTGGGAACATGATGATGAAGTGCTGCGGACCAATGTTGCGCATATTTATGAGGAATCCTATGTTGATCGGTCCCAACAGCAGCGGTTCATTTCTGTGAAGAAAACGCGGTTTTGCGATCCGACAGGCCGGATGTTTATTATTGGAACGATTCGTGATTTGACGGAGCATAAGCAATCAGAAGATGCCCTTCGTCAAGCGCAAATTCAGCTAATTCAGAGTGAGAAGATGTCGGCGTTGGGACTGTTGATTGCGGGGTTGGCCCATGAGATTAAGAATCCCTTGCATTGCATTATTGGAAATCTGCCGCCCTTGAATTATTCGATCGATCTCTTGATGGAGCTGCTCGATCGTTATCAGCTAGAACATAATCAGCCGACGCCTGTCTTAGAAGGGTTACTGACAACCGTAGACTTGCCTTTTCTGAAGACCGATTTGCCAAAGCTGCTCAGTTCAGTGCAGTTGGGTGCCGATCGGATGGATGAGATTGTTCAGTCTCTGCGGAACTTTTCGCGATCGGATGATCACCTACCGATGGAGGCCAATATCCATGATGGGATCAATAGTACCCTGATGATTCTAAAACACCGCCTGAAGGGGCAGCCCGATCGTCCCGTGATTGAGATCCACAAGGCCTACGGTAATTTACCGTTGATTTCTTGTTTCTCGGGTCAGTTGAGTCAGGTTTTGATGAATTTACTATCGAATGCCCTTGATGCCCTTGATGAAAAATTCACTGGCAAAAATTTACAGGAAAGACCCTGGATTCAAATTGAAACGGCCCGAGTTAATACTGAACATATTCAAATTTCTATTTCTGATAATGGTGCAGGTATTTCTGATGCTGCCAAAGGCCGGATGGGGGAGCTATACTTCACAACCAAACCTGTCGGTCAGGGTACGGGGATGGGTTTGATGATTAGCCGGGAAATTCTCGATCGCCACCAAGGTAAACTTACTTGGAGTTCGTCCCTAGGTGAAGGAAGCACCTTTACTATTGTGCTACCCATCAAGTAGCATCGTCTGGGTTTCAAGACATTTAGCAAAAACTTCTGGCAGAGTATTTTGGAACCTAGCGGATGGTGGGAAAAGTGTGTTGTTTTGGGCCTCAAGGCGGGCAAGCTAAGGAGGATGGCTCTTTACAAGAATTTCATTATTTTATGCTTTGCTGAGGTGTTTTCTGATGCTGGATACCGTGGTCCCTGTGATCAATCAACCATGGGGATTAGATACGAAATTTAGTGCCTTTGCGCAGCATAGTCCGATCGCGTTGATTGAGTGGGATCAATGTGGAAAGGTGGTTGCTTGGAATGATGCGGCCAGTCAGATTTTTGAACTTGATGCCACTGAGACGATTGGATCTTGGGCTAAGGAAATCATCCGACCACAGGATGTGCTGAATATGCTATCGGAGGTCTGGTCCCATGCGATGGCATCTGGCCAAGGCATCTATAGTGTCCACTGTTGCGTAACAGCAACAGGGGAAAGACTGACTTGTGAATGGTACAATACGCCTTTAATTAGTCCAACAGGAGAGTGTTTGGGTGTCCTGTCCCAAATTATTGATACGACCGATCGGCAGCGGCTAGAAAATGCCATCCAACATTCCCACCAATTTCTTAATAAGGTGATTAATGGGAGCAATGAGCCTATTTTTGTTAAGGACAGTACAGGTCGATGGATCTTAATTAATGATGCAGCCTGTGACTTCTTTGGTAAAGCGCGGGGGGATTTGCTGGATAATTTCGATCGCGATGTTCTACCTTCGGCGTTAGTAGAAGAGGGTATGAACTATGATCGTGCGGTTCTCGATCGAGGGGTTTGCGATCTGCCCCATGAGGTTGAGATGGTATGGGTTTGTCCTAGGACAGCGGCCGAAAAAAATGTCTTGGTCAAACGGAGCTGTTTTGAAGACCATACTAATGCTTTATTTTTGGTCACGACGATTTGCGATATTACTAACTTGAAAACTGCGGAGAAAGAGCTTCAGCGTCAAAACGAAACGCTGGAAGAACGGGTTAAGGAACGTACTTCTAAGCTGCAGGAGCAAGCACAGGCCCTGGAAGCAAGCGTGCGGCAGCTACAAAATGCCCAACTTAAGCTGGTTCAAAGTGAAAAGATGTCCTCCCTGGGACAATTAGTGGCGGGTGTTGCCCATGAGATTAATAATCCTACTAATTTTATCGCAGGTAATCTCTGCCATGCCTCGCAATATATTCAAGATTTACTGGCCTTAATTGATTTATATGAGCATTACTATCCTGAACCTGCCGAGGAAATTGCTGAAAAGAAGATTGAGATTGATTTGGATTTTCTGATCCAGGATTTGACCAAGCTGCTTAGCTCGATGAATGTGGGCACTGGGCGCATTCAAGAAATTGTCCGATCGCTGCGAATTTTCTCGCGTATGGATGAGGCAGAGGTCAAGGAGGTCAATATCCATGAGGGCATTGATAGTACCTTGATGATTTTGCAGCATCGCTTAAAGGCAAGTAGCTCAAGACCTGCGATTCAAGTGAATTGCCACTACGGCAAGATTCCCACGATTGAATGCTATGCGGGGCAGTTGAATCAGGTGTTTATGAATCTGATTAGTAATGCCATTGATGCCTTGGAAGAGGCGATCGGATCGGGGCAAATTACGGCGCCGACGATTGACATCACGACTGAAATTTTGGAAAAAGAATATCTTTCGATTCGGATCTCAGATAATGGCTCAGGGATTGATGTCAACCTCCAAAATCGATTGTTTGATCCTTTCTTTACAACGAAGCCTGTGGGTAAGGGGACGGGCATGGGACTATCGATTAGTTACCAAATCGTAACAGAGCGTCATAAAGGTAATCTTTGGTTTGCCTCAGGTCGGGGCGAGGGAACCGAGTTCGTGATACAGATTCCGACCAAGCAGGCTTATTTTTGATGGCCCTAATGTAAAGTTCTTCGGTAGAAATGGTGTGAATCTTCAGACCTCACAGCTTCCTCATATTTACAACGTACCTTAGAGATAGTTTGCTAGCGCTTTGTCTAGCAAAACCTTAAGGAAGTCTTAATATGAACCTTTGTCCTTGCTGCGATCAACTCTTACTCCGCCAGTTTCGGCAGCACCGCCTGACGCTGTTCTGCCCAGGCTGCTGGCAAGAGATCCCCTTGGCCAACTCTGAACTGTTTGTGCGCGAGGTTGTCGCTCAGAAGATGGTTGAGAAAGTTCCGGCGAATGTTGTTTCCCTGAACCAGGTGCGATCGCAGAATCTACAACGGATCTTGGAAACTGCATAAGTGGTCCGGAAACGGAAGGAATAGGAAGTATCACCTCAAACATTCTGAGGGATCCATTCCTTTAGTTGCCACTAATACCATGCTTTACCGTTACTCTACGATCGCTGCCCTGCTGACTATTTTGATCGCGCCGCTCTGTCTCACGCCCCAGATTGTGCAAGCTGGACCTATAAGCCGCACGGCTAGCCAAACTACGATCGCTGATTCTCCAGAGTTGTTGTATACCTTCACAGGCCATACAGGCCCGGTTAACTCTGTCAGTATCGCCGCCAACAATAAGACATTGATCAGCGCCAGTACCGACAAAACCCTGCGCAGTTGGAATCTTAAAACTGGGGAGGCGCTCGAAACAATGAATAACGTGTTCACTCCGAATACGACGACTTTTACCAATGATGGTCAGAACGTGCTCAATAGTGGGACCGATCGCACCATTAAGCTCTGGCGGGCAAAGACGGGTGAGCTGCTGCGGACCTACACGTTGGAGAGTTTGGCGCGCGATATTGATGTGTCTCCCGATGGAGGTCAGTTTGCGGTGGCGCGGGTGGATAAGAAGGTGCAGCTTTGGGATATGAATACGGGGGACCTGCTGCGTACGTTTGAGGGCCATACGGACTATGCACTGTCTGTGGCGTTTAGCCCCGATCGCAGTACCCTCGTCAGTGGGGGCGGCGGCTATGACAAGACCGTGCGCGTCTGGGATATCGAAACGGGGAAACTCCTGCATACGTTAACGGGCCATGAAGGTTGGGTGTTGGCGGTGGCAGTGAGTCCGAATGGTCGGTGGATTGCGAGTGCGAGCAATGACCGGACGATTAAGCTGTGGAATATTAAGACGGGGGAATTGATTCGTACCTATAGCGGCCACAGTGATTCCGTCCGGGCGATCGCCTTCAGCAATAATAATAACAAGCTCTACAGTGCCAGCAGCGATCGTACGGCTAGGATTTGGGATGTCGATCGAGGAACCCAGGATAAGGTATTTACAGGGCATAGGAAGCCGATTTTGGCGCTGGCCCTGAGTCCCAATGGTCATGCTCTGGCGACGGCGAGTGAGGATAATACGGTTAAGGTTTGGGATCTGCGTTAGGGGTTATTCCAGGAGCCAGTCTGCAGTGCCATAGCCAAGGGGGCGATCGCTACCACAATGATGGGCAAGATTAATGCCGTGGTAGCGACCGATGGGGGTTTCAAACACCGAAGAGAAAACTGTGTCAGGCCGAAATTTTGCGCAGAATTCAATTAGCTTTTTGGGGGAGCCGACGATCGCAGGTTTAATCACAAAAACGCCGCGCCAACCTTGGTGGTATGCCTCTTTCAATTGCTGAAGTGAGGCGATGCTTTCGTCGAGGGCCAGGGGTGTAGAAAATTGGGGGGCGATCGCCAGTAGCGTTTCGAGATCATTGAGGGGTTGCTCTAGGTATTCGATTTGGGGTGAGCGATCGAGGCGATCGAGCCAAGTCAGGGTTTGCTCAAGGGTAAGTGAAGCGTTGGCATCGAGGCGGAGCTTGGTATCCCTGGGGAGTTGGGCTAGTAGTAAACCTAGTAGGTCTAGCTCGTTGGGGAAGCAGCCGATTTTCCATTTGAAGGTGCGATGGCCTCGCTGGTAGGGCGTTTGCCAGTGGGTGAGGGCGGTAGGTCCCGCCGGAAGGAGGGCGGCGATGGTGAACTCCGGGCAGCCATTGGCCATTGGCATGGATGTTTCGAGCTGGGGGAGGAGGGCGGTTTCGAAGGCGAATTGGCAGCAGGGGAGAGGGTCGGGTATGGCGCAGATCTGCTCGGTGGTGATGGTGCCTTGGAGGGATTCGACCCAAGCGAGGGCTTGAGCTAGGGTTTCAGAACCAAAACTCGGTAGCGGTGCGATCTCGCCTTGGAGGGGTTGGCCCGTGGGGGGGGTGAGGGTGACGATCGCGCCCGTGCGTCGGGACCAGGTGCCATGGGCGGTGCGCAGGGGGTGGCGAAAGGGGATGCTATAGGGGTGGATCTGGACTTTGTAGGAGAGCAAAATGCCTGGGGGAAGGGAGATATAACTATGATTATCAGATCTTATGCGTCATTGGCTCACCCTTTGCCTGACAATGGTTAAGACTTATCCTTCGGCGTCGTTTTCCTAGAGCGTCATTGTCTAATATGAAAGAACTCTTGCAGGGCATTCAAGAATTCCAGTCCAGCTACTTTGCGGAGAATCGCGATCTCTTTGAAGAGTTGGGCCATGGCCAGTCGCCTCGGGTGCTCTTCATTACCTGTTCAGATTCGCGGATCGTGCCGAGCTTGATTACGCAGAGCGATCCGGGGGATTTGTTCGTGATTCGGAATGCGGGGAATATTATTCCACCGTTTGGGGCAGCCAATGGGGGCGAGGGGGCAGCGGTCGAGTATGCGATCAACGCGCTGAATATTACCCAAATCATTATCTGCGGCCACAACCATTGCGGGGCGATGAAGGGCCTGCTGAAGCTGAACAAACTCCAGGAAGATATGCCGCTGGTCTATGACTGGCTGAGGCATACGGATGCGACGCGGCGGCTCTTGAAGGATGCCTATAGTCACTTGGAGGGGGAGGAGCTGCTGAATGTGGCGACCGCTGAGAATGTGATTACGCAGATGGATAATTTGAAGACCCATCCGTTTGTGCGATCGCGCATGCAGCAGGGGAAGCTGTTTATGTATGGCTGGATCTATGAGATTGAGACGGGCAATGTGATGGCCTATAACGCGGATACCCAGCAGTTTGAGGCGCCGCAGACGCAGTTGTATCCAGAGGATGGGGGGGACTGCCGGGGGCGCAAGGTTTGTGCGGACGGATGCGCCGCCTGTCGATGTGCCTGTGAAGGTGGCGGTGCCAGTTGCGCGGGATAGCTGGCTGTCCGAGGAGCAGCGCGATCGGATCTATCGGGGCAGTCGTCGGTAGGCTACAAAAAACGCCCTGGCTGAAGATTATTGCAGCCAGGGCGTTGCTGTTAAAGGCCTCTAGACGGGGGTTGTACCAAACTGGCCAGCGCCTTCGACGTCCCATTCGGGGTTGCCGAGGACGAAGGTGCTGGTGCCGTTGGTGATCAGGTTGTCGGCGAGGACCTGGCCGTCTTTGATGGTCCAGATGCGCAGGGTGTCGGTGACTTTGTTGCGCAGAACGATGTCGTTGGTGCCGTCATTGTTGAAGTCGGCGGCGGCTTCGAAGGACCAGTTGGCGCCGGGTTTGGGGAGGAAGTAACCCGTGGATGGGCTGTTGGCGATCGGGCCAACAGCCGTTGTGGCAGCGGTAGGAGAGCCAGGTGGCGCTGCTGTCGGTGCGGGTGTTTTGCCAGGCGATGTCGGCGCGGCCATCATTATTGAAGTCGGCGACGAGTTTGATGTCCCAGCCCGCTTGGCCCGTGGCCAGTAGGACCTGTTCTTGGGCAACTTCCGAGCCGTTGAGCTTCCAGAGGGTGGTCCGATCGGTGAGGTTGTTGCGGTAGAGGAATTCGGCTCTGCCGTCACCATCGAAGTCGCCGACGCCCACCAGGCGGGTGCCGGGGGCGTTGAATTTGGCGGCGACGCCACCGGGTCGGGTGACGAAGGCGGCGCTGAGGAGATTGGTGGAGGCGGTGCCGGGGAGGTACCAGATGGCGGTGGAGTCTTGCTCGGCGTTGTGCCAAATGATGTCGAGGGCTCCGTCGCCGTTCATGTCGCTGAGTCCTTTGATTTGCCAGTTGGCGTTGTCGGTGATCGCAAGCGGTATGTTGCCGAATTTGACGAAGTCTTGGCCAATAATTCGCCCGCCTTCCCCAAGGAATACGATGAAGGCAGTTTGTTCGCCGTTGGTGGTGTTGCGATAGATCACATCGTTGATGCCGTCCCGGTTGAGGTCACCGACGGCTTCGGCGCGCCATTTTGTGGGGAGTTTGAAACGCTCGGCGGCGGGTTGACCCGCAATTGAGAGGTAACGGGCGCCCGCGAGGGTGTTGGCATTGTTGATGTAGAAGAGGGCGCTGTCGGCGGAGGTGTTGTAGTCCCGGAGGAAGATTTCGGGGAGGC
This sequence comes from Alkalinema sp. RU_4_3, assembly GCA_012031975.1. Taxonomy (GTDB): domain Bacteria; phylum Cyanobacteriota; class Cyanobacteriia; order Leptolyngbyales; family Leptolyngbyaceae; genus JAAUSA01. The sequence continues at coordinate 16,112 of JAAUSA010000057.1, forward strand.
GGGGCAAGAGGGTAAAGCTCTGGGCAAAGCTTTGGGTGCCTGCGGCGCCGATTACACCGTCGTAGCTGGTGATATTCACCGCTGTGGGGGCGGCGATCGTCTGACCTGCTTTGAGTTTGAGCTGGCCGTTGAGGATTTCAAAGCGGGCATCGTTGACGGTGTAGTTGAAGGCGGTGCTGTCGGCGTCGGTGGTGGTTAGGTTGCCGACGATGGCCCCGGTGGGGGCGTAGCCGACGCTGGTGTTGGAGAGGGCGATCGCGCTTGGTGCAGCGTTCGAGGTGGTGAAGCTGACGATTGCTGTTCCGGAGGCGCCTGTGGCACCGCCTAGGTTAAAGGTGAGGGTGCGGGGCAGGAGTGATGGGGTTGCGGCGCTATTGCTATAGGTGACTTGGCGCAGGGCGGCTTGGTAGGTGGCTGCGTCGCCGGGGCCACTGAGGGTGAGGATGCCTGTGGCGGGGTCGTAGGTCCAGGTGAGGCCGGATACCGTGCCGCTGTTGCCTGTCTGACCAGCGATGCCGAGGCGATCTTGATTGACGACGAAGTTGTTGCCGATGGAGACTGTGGCACCGTTGAATTGGCTACCTGTGGGGGCGGTGATGGTGAGGCCTGCGGCGACGGTGCCGGGGGCTGCGCCTGTGGTGTAGTTAAGGCCGTCGCCTAGGCCGCTGAGGCCGGAATTAGGCAGGTTGTTGCCGATGTTGATGGAGAAGGAGCTGCTGGCGGAGCTGCTGCCGCCATTGCTGGTGCTGGTGATGCCGTAGGTGACGGATCGGGTTCCGGCGGCAGGCGTGGTGGCACTGTTGCTGTAGGTGATTTTCTGTAGGGCGGATTGGTAGGTGGCGATGCTGCCGGGACCAGTGAGGGTGAGGCTGCCTGTGGCGGGATTATATACCCAGGTGAGGCCGTCTACGGTGCCGCTGTTGCCTGTTTGGCCAGAGATGCCGAGGCGATCCTGGGCTAGGTTGATGTTGGGGCCGGAAAGGGTTACGGTGGCGCCTGATAGGGTGCTGCCTGTCCCCCCGATGATGGTGAGGGTGGAGGCGATGGCGGCGGCGGGGGCGCCGATATTGTAGGTGAAGCCGCCTGTGGGGAAGCCGCCGATCGCGATTGCGCCGCCATTATTGGGGAAGACGATGACGATATTGCTGGCGCCAACGTTGGCGCCGGTGCCGACGATGAATTGGATGGTTCGATCGCCTGTGGCACCAGCACCAGCGTTGTAGGTGACTTGGCTCACGGCGGTTTGGTAGGTGGCCAGGCTGCCAGTCCCGCTGAATGTCAGGGTGCCTGTGGCGGCGTTGTAGGTCCAGGTGAGGCCTGATACCGTGCCGCTGCTGCCGGATTGGCCGGAGATGCCTAGGGTTTCTTGGCCGCCGTTGAAGCCGCTGCCGACGATACGGACGACTGCACCATCAATATTGCCGCCGCCGCCGCTGAGGTTGATGCCACGGGCGATGAAGACGGGGCTATTGGGGGTGTTGTAGGGGATGGGCGCATTGCCACCGAGGCCACCGATGGTGATGCCGCCGCTGGGGTTGGGGCGATCGAATACACCGATGGTGACGCTCTGACTGAAGGTGATGGAGGGGGAGACGGAATTGTCGGTCCCGGTGATGGTTAGAGTGACGGGGGCCGTGATGGCTTGGCTATCTTTGAGTTTGAGGATGCCTGTGTTGGGTCCGGCGGAGATGATCTCGAAGCGGCTGTCGGATACGGTTAGGCTGTAGGTGTTATCTAGGTCGGTGACGAATACGGGACCGACGGTGGCACCTGGGGCACCGGACTGGACGCCTTCTTGGTTGATGATGCTAAGTTGGGCGGGGTTATCAATAGCGATCACGTTGAGACCGACGGTGGTGGTGGCGATCGCGCCGTCTCTGGCAATCAGGGCCACCTCTAGGGTGCGCGGTGTGACACTGGGATTCTCACTGCTGTTGAGGTAGGTCACCTTTTGAAGGGCGCTTTGGTAGGCCACTTGGCTGCCGTTGCCGCTGAGGGTGAGGGTGCCTGTGTCGGGTTGGAACGCCCAGGTGAGGCTGTCAATGGTGCCGCTGGTGCCGGATTGTCCGGCGATCGTGAGACGATCTTGACCCGGTGCATAATTGCCGAGGATGCGGACTGTGAGTTTGTCGAGGGTTTTGCTGCCGAGGGAGAGGGTACCTGTGGGGGCGACGAGGAGGCTCGGCTGGTTTTCGGTGTAGGTGAGGCGGCTGAGGCTACCGATTTCAAAGCTACCGCCGGGGAGGGGCAGGTTGGTATTGGTGCCGACGGTGAGGTTGCGGATCTCGTGGATGTTGGTTTGGTCGCCGTTGGCGGCGGTGAAGCCGAGTTTGACGGTGCCGGGAAGGGGCCGTTGGCGGCGACGAGGTTGTAGTTTTGAATGGCTTGTTCGCCGGGGTCGCTGTAGTCTTGGTCGCCGTTGAGGTCGATGGAGATGCTGAGACTGCCGGAGGCAGTGAGGTCGATTTTGGTGCGCCGGGTTGAGTTGGCGCGGGTGGCGTTGCTGGCTGGGTTGTCGATGCTGCTAGGCAAGGTGTTGGTGCCTGTGAGGTATTTGTATTGGTTTTGGGCGCTGCCACGGAGGGATATCGAGTCGGGCCGCTGGCCAGGGCCGCCTGCTGCGCTATTACCAGGGTCGGAGAAGCCGCCGAATTCGTCGTAGCCGATCGCCACATAGCCGCCACTGAGGCCTGGGTGACTAGAGTAGCGGGAGGTGGCGTAGCCGAGGGAGCCGCCGGGGGCTCCGGATTGGGTCGGTGTGGCGCTGCCGCCCTCGGCGAGGAAGCAGGTGATGCCGTCGGCGCCGCTGCCGCCGTAGGAGGCAAAGTCAAATTCGATGGTAAAACCGCCGCTGGTGGCGATCGCCTGGTTGTAGAGGGCAAACCCCGCCTGCTGGGGAGCCGTTGTCGTGAGGCGCAGGGCACCGTTGCCAGGGGTATCGATGCCGGATTGGGCGGTGAGGAAGGGGAGATTTGTATTAACGCGGCTGGTGCCTAGTACCCAGGGGCTTGAACCCAACGTTGTTCCAGTGAAGGATTCTGTTAGGAGGGCGGGACTGGAAAAACCGGGGGTAAAAGTTGTGTTGGTACTATCCATTGTTACATCCTGAAATTTGAGAGTGTTGGACAATTACCGGGGGAAGCTCTGTCGATTCAAATTTATCCATCAACTCTGTCTAATCACGATGTCTAGTGATGGTGCTAAACATCATAGGGTCAGGTCTTTGATGGAGTTCTGGCTGTTTAGTCTTTCTTAAGAATTTAAACAGCATAGTATCAGTTTGCCTAGTTATAGTCTTTTTTCACTGAACGGGGTAATAGTTTGCAATTCAGTATATATGGGTCTAAATAAGCACTGGTATTTAACTTTTTCTGGGATTTTGTTCTGGAAGATCAAAAGTGTTATTGGGCTAAAAATACTGTTAGTAATGCTATTTGAATTGGGTTTGTGGTTAAGTTGCGTAAAGTTGGCGGTACGCAGTCTATAGGACTTAAAAGATACTTGTGAGAGACTGGTTTAGGGTTGCCACAATGCCAGATTAGGAGGAAAGGATGGAGATTTTAGCGGGGATTCCGGGGGCGATGGCGGGTTTGGAAATGGCCGATCGGCGCTGGGAAATGTTGCGATCGGGCGAGGGGGCGGTGGGGGAAGTGGTGAAGGTGGGTGAGGGCGAGATGGGTGAGGGTGGAGATCTCGGATGTGGTGATCTGTGGGGGGACCTTGGGAATTTTATTGGGGGCGGCGCTGGTGGGACAAGGGTTGAAGGTGGTGCTGCTGGAGCGGGGTGTTCTGAAAGGTCGAGAGCAGGAGTGGAATGTGTCGCGGGGGGAATTGGGGGTGCTGGTCCGGTTGGGACTGGTAACAGAGGCGGAGCTGGCGGCGGTGATTTCCAGTGAGTTTAATCCGGTGCGAGTGGGGTTTGGGGGGGGCTAGCGATCTATATGTGAAGGATGTGCTGAATTTGGGGGTGAGTCCGGAGGGGTTGCTCGATCGGCTGAAGGCGAAGTTTTTATCCCAGGGTGGGGTGTTGCGGGAGGGATTTGCGATCGAGTCGGTGGTAGTACAGCGAGATGGGGTCTTGGTGAATGGGGAGGTGAAGGGGCGGCTCCTGTTGGATGGGATGGGGCATTTTTCGCCGATTGCCCAGCAGGCTAGGGGCGGGCAGAAACCGGAGGGGGTCTGTCTGGTGGTGGGGACCTGTGGGGAGGGGTTTCCAGAGAGCAACAGTGGGGATTTGATTTATAGTTTTACGCCGATTGTTAATCAGTGTCAGTATTTTTGGGAAGCCTTTCCGGCGAAGGATGGGCGGACGACCTATCTGTTTACCTATGTGGATGCAGACAGCGATCGGATGTCTTTGACGGAATTGTTTGGGGAGTATTTTCGGTTGTTGCCGGAGTACCAGGGGGTGACTTTGGAGGATATTCAGTTTAAGCGGGCGTTGTATGGATTTTTTCCCTGCTATGAGGACAGTCCACTGGTAATGCCTTGGGATCGGATTTTGGCTATAGGGGATAGTAGTGGATTGCAGTCGCCGCTGAGTTTTGGGGGATTTGGGGCGATGTTGAGGCATCTCGATCGACTGGTGGAGGGGATTTGTGGGGCGCTGGCGGCGGATTGTTTGGATCAACGGGATTTGGCGTTGATTCAGTCCTATCAGCCAAATTTGTCGGTCACGTGGCTGTTTCAAAAGACGATGAGTGTGGGGATGGGGCAGAAGATTCCACCGGATCAGATTAACTGGCTGTTGGCGGAGGTGTTTGCTGCTATGGCGGGGTTGGGCGATCGGGTGTTGCGGCCTTTTTTACAGGATGTGGTGCAGTTTGGGGCCTTATCCAAGACCTTGGGGGCGGCGACAGTCAGGCAGCCGACGATCGCTATCAGAATCTTGCCGCAGGTGGGGGTGGGGGCGCTGGTGGAATGGCTAGGGCATTTTTTGAGCTTGGGTATGTATAGCCTGCTATATGCAGTATTTGGTAGGATGCTTTGGCTGGGGGAACGGGCGGGCCGAGGGGGGTTTGTCTGGCGCTGTCGGCTGTCGGCTTGGAAATATGGCTCGGGAAATGATTATGGTGATCATGGATAAATATCTATTAATGGGCCTCGCCGGATTTCAAGATAGAAATATCTAATGATTGTCTAGGGTAAGAATCGATTTTATCAATGGGGATCAACGTGTTATTAAATACATAGGATTGACTGAATACAATTGAGATGCGTTATCCATAGGGTTAAATCTATGGCTTGGGGAGGGAAATATGCTTGAGGCTGCGTTTTCGGTGCGATCGCTTTGGCTGCTGCCGATTTATACATTGGTGGGGGCGGCTTTTTCGGTGGTTTGGTTTCCGGGGATTACGAAGCGGACGGGGCCGAGGCCAGCGGGTTATGTGAATGCGGGGATGTCGCTGGTGGCCTTTGTCCATGCGGTGGTAGCCCTCGTTGATGGTTGGGGTAAGCCAGCTTTAGATTTTTCGGTGCCTTGGCTCCAGGTAGCAAGTTTAGATCTGTCGATTCCGTTTCATATTGATTCGACCGCTGTGGCGGCGGCGACGGTGATTACGGGGTTGAATTTTTTGGCCCAGCTGTTTGCGATTGGCTATTTAGAAATGGACTGGGGCTGGGCAAGATTTTTCTCGCTGATGGCGTTTTTTGAGGCAGGGATGAATTTCCTGGTGCTGAATGATTCACTCTTTTTTGGCTATGTGGCGCTGGAGCTGCTGACGCTGGGTACTTATTTGCTGGTGGGGCTGTGGTTTAATCAGTCGCTCGTTGTGACGGGGGCGCGGGATGCGTTTCTAACCAAACGAGTGGGGGATTTGTTCCTGTTGATGGGCGTGGTGGCGCTGTTGCCGATCGCGGGGACTTGGAATTATACGGAATTGGCGGAATGGGCGAAGACGGCTGATGTGAATCCGCAGCTGATGGCGCTGCTGGGTCTGGCTTTGCTGGCGGGGCCGATGGGCAAATGTGCGCAGTTCCCGCTGCATCTGTGGCTGGATGAGGCGATGGAGGGTCCGGTGCCGGGGACAATTTTGCGGAATGCGATCGTGGTGCAGGTGGGCTCCTGGGTGCTGGTGAAGTTAGCGCCTGTCTATGCGTTGTCGCCGGTGGTGATGACGACGATGGTGGTGATTGGTACTGTGAGTGCGATTGGGGGGACGCTGATTGCGATCGCGCAGATTGATATTAAGCGGACGATGTCCTATCCGACGACGGCCTATATGGGGCTGGTGTTTATTGCGGTGGGGATGGGACAGGTGCAGGCGGCGCTGTTGCTGAGTTTGGCCCATGCCTTGGCGATGGCGCTGCTGGTGATGGGCAGTAGTGCGGTGGTGTGGAATAGCATTACCCAGGATGTGACGCAGCTGGGGGGGCTTTGGAAACGGCGTCCAGTGTCGGGCGGCAGCTTGGCCCTGGGTGCGGCGGGACTGGTGGGGCTGCCACCGTTGGGTGGGTTTTGGGCCTTGTTGAAGTTGGTGGATGGGCTGTGGGTGGTGTCGCCTGTGATGGCGGTGGTGGTGATTTTGATTAATGGGGGCTTGGCGTTTAGTTTTACTCGGCTGTTTTGTCTGGTTTGCTTAGGGAAACCCCAGGTGATGTCGGAGCGATCGCCCGAGGTCCATTGGCCGATGGCGGTACCGATGGTGGTGATGATGGGGTTTGTGCTGCATTTGCCGATTGTGTTGAGCAGTTTGGGCCTGCTGCCGGATTGGGCGCAGTTGAATCGGGATATGGCGCTGGTGCTGACTTGGAGCACGATTAGTGGGGTGAGTGGGGCCGCGATTGTCTATTTGGGTAAGGGCATCGCCAAGCCTGTCCGGCTACCGAGTCAGGGGTTGCAGAATTTGTTTACCTATGATTTCTACACGCCGCAGCTTTATAAGAACACGGTGATCGGTGGGGTGGCCCTGCTTGCAAAGGGCGTGGATTGGGTGGATACCTATTTGGTCGATGGGGTGGCGAATTTGATGGGGACGCTGATGCTTCTTGGGGGTCAGGGTCTGAAATACAGTACTTCTGGGCAGTCGCAGTTTTATATGCTGACGGTGATGCTGGGGATTAGTGTGCTGGGTGTTTGGTTGTGTTTGCCACTTTTAGGGAAATAGGAGAAGACTTATGTTGAGCTTACTAATTCTGCTGCCGATTTTGGGCGCGATCGTTTTGACGGTGTTTTCGGGTTTGAGTTTCAAGCAGATTAAGTGGGGTGGGATTGCGACAGCGGTGGTGATGTTGCTGGGGTCGATCGCGCTGGCGGTGCAGTTTAATCTGAAGGAGCCGGGGTTGCAACTGGTGGAATTTGGCAACTGGCTGCCTGTGATTGGGTTGAATTATAGTTTGGCGGTGGATGGGCTGTCGCTGCCGCTGGTGTTGATGACGAATATTTTGACGCTGTTTTTGGCGGTGAATCCTGAGGTTGGGCTGAAGCCGGGGGAAAGTCTGGCGCGGCCTCGGCTGTTTTACGTCATGTTGTTTTTGGCGAATGCTGGGGTGATTGGCGCGTTCTTTGCCCAGAATTTGCTGTTGTTTTTCCTGTTCTATGAGATCGAGCTGATTCCGTTCTATCTGCTGATCATCATTGGGGCAGTGAGCGCCGGGAATATGCGGCGATGAAGTTCCTGATCTATACGGCGCTTTCGGGAATTCTGATTTTGGCGGGCTTCCTGGGTGTGAGTTGGTTGACAGGAGCGGGGAGTTTTGAATTGGGGGCCATAGATACCCGCGATTTGCCGAGAAATGTGCAGTTGGTGTTGCTGGTGCTGTTGCTGGTGGGCTTTGGGATTAAGATTCCGCTGGTGCCGCTGCATTCTTGGTTGCCGGATGCCTATGTGGAGTCTTCGGCACCGGTGTCGATTATGTTGGGCGGGATTCTGTCGAAGCTGGGCACCTATGGTTTGGTGCGGTTTGCGGTGGGGATGTTCCCGGAGACTTGGGGGTCAGTG
>JAAUSA010000058.1 GCA_012031975.1 Alkalinema sp. RU_4_3
TCTCCTTTTGGTGAACTCAATGGCTTTGTTTATCACGAGAACTGGCTTCATAACTTACTGATTGCAGGGTCTATGAATGGTTATGTTCCTCGGGGTGAAAGCATCAACAGAATCGGATAGAACTAGAAGAATTTCTAGCTGAATCCGAAACCAACAGTCAAATAACCAAACCTGTGGAAAGTCGTTTAGAATAGGGTGAGCCGTCAGATTTGGGAGCCGATCGATGCAAACTGATATGTCTCCAATTGTTCAGGATCTACCGCTTTGGGTGACAATGGACCCGAAGTCACTGCCCACGATGCATGACCTCCCTAGTGAAGATCCCGAGGAGTCTGGTTTGCCTGATGAATTCCATGGCCTTCAGCCCCAGTTGTTGGCTGAATCCCTTTCCTTGAAGAATTATTCTCGAAGCGAGATTTTCTCAGCCTTCGATCTCAACATTTACTACGATCCTAAGCATACAGGTTGGTACAAGCGCCCTGACTGGTTTTTAGTAGTGGGTGGCTCTAGACTGTATCAAGGTCAGACCTCGCGATCGAGCTATGTGATGTGGGATGAGAAGATCGCTCCGGTGGTGGTGGTGGAGTTTCTGTCGCCGGGTACGGAGGCGGATGATCTAGGACCCTTTGCGGAGAAGCCGATGCGCGATCGCGCTGGTAAGCCACCGGGGAAGTTTACGGTGTATGAGCAAATTTTGAGAGTGCCGAATTACATTATTTTTGATGCTGAGACGCTGCAATTGCGCTATTTCCGTCTAGTCAACGGTCGATATCAAGAACAGACGGTCAGTCCGATGAATCCGCGTCTTTGGGTGCCTGAGCTGAATTTGGGTCTAGGTCTTTGGCGGGGAGAATATCGGGATTTGCCCCATGGTTGGCTGCGTTGGTGTGATGACCAAGGGAACTGGATCCCAACAGAAGTAGAGACAGAGCGATCGGCCAAGGAGAGAGAACGGGCAGAACGGCAGAAGTTGGCGGCTTATTTGCGATCGATCGGGATCGATCCTGAGAATTTGCCACCTGTGTGAGGTCACATAATGGATACCACCACTCTCCGCACCGCCATCAAACAAGTAATCAACCACTACGCCAAGCTCCAACCCTCCCACGGAGACATTCGCCTCGAAGCCGTCTTTGACGAAACCCACGATCGCTATGCCCTCATGCAAGTCGGCTGGAACCGAGATCAACGAGTACGCGGCAACTTAATCTACATCACAATCCACAACACTACGGTTAACATCGAATATGACGGTATCGAACAAGGCATTACCCAAGATCTCCTCGAACAAGGTATACCTGCCGAATCGATCGTCCATGCCTTTTTATCCAAATCTCCAGTTGCTATGGCTATGTAATTTCCAGCTTCAGTAAACCAGATCCATCGATCGTCCCAGGAATACTTTGCGGAAGCAGACTGTGAGTTTGGGATCTGCCGGGAATAGGACTTATCATCCCCCCTAAACGCCCCGATCGACCTCTCCTTCATCGCTCCACTACCTGCTCCTCGTCTAAACAGATGCCATCAGCAGCAGTTGCTTCCTGCCGAGCCTCGGCGATCGCTGCTTGATAATCTTCCCAATTCGGGGCATCTGCATACTTTCCAGCGATCGCCAACCAAGGATTCTCAACTTGCGTTAAGCCCCTACAGCCTCGGATCGTACAGCTTCCCATCCCGCACCTGCACCACAGGCTGATTTGCCGCCCGAATCAGCGTCTCATCATGGCTCGTAATCAAAATCGTAATCCCCGCCTCATTCAGCTTCTTAAAAATGCCTAGGATCTGGCGCGAATTATCCGGGTCCAGGTTCCCCGTCGGCTCATCCGCCAGCAAAATCGGCGGCGTCCCCACGATTGCCCGCGCAATACTCACCCGCTGCTGCTCGCCCCCCGATAGCTGATCCGGAAAACAATCCGCCTTCCCCTGCAACCCCACCATCTTCAAAGCCGGACCCAACCGCCGCTCAATCTCCCCCCGACCATAACCCTGGGCCTGCAACACAAACCCCACATTCTCACTCACCGTCCGACGCGGCAGCAGCTTGTAATCCTGGAAAATAATGCCCAGACGGCGACGCAATAGCGCTAGGCGATCGCCCTGCAACCGATGCACAGGCCGACTGTCCACCAGAATCTCACCGCTGCTGGGCCGTTCTGCCCCATAGAGGAGTTTCAGCAATGTAGACTTTCCAGAACCCGAAGGCCCAGTGACAAACAGAAAATCCCCTGGTTTGACATAGAGATTGACATCCGAAAGAGCCGTTGTCCCGTTGGTGTAGGTTTTGTGGACATTGGTGATTTGGATGCTGTAGCTCGGACCCGCTTGGGTCGGGGCTTGGCTGCGATTTCTCAGGATTGTTTGGACCATACTGGCACCGTCAGGAATAGGGTTGCGGATCGATCATCAGAACAAAAACACCTAGGGAATCGCACCCCGCCCAGTTAATCGATAGCCCAAGGCCTTCAGCGCAAACTGTGGCAATGCCATCATGCGCTTCCAACGCCAGGGCTCTTGATAGAGACGGTAGGCCCATTCTAGATGGTTATCGGCAAAAATCGCGGGCGCCCGATCCTTCGTCCCCGCCCAAATGTCAAAACTCCCACCCACCCCTATCCAAATGCTATTCGGGCAATGGTGACGATTGGCCGCGATCCACAGTTCCTGGCGAGGCACCCCAAGCCCCACGAAGATCACCCCAGGCTGGAGAGTTTGCAGCCGTTGCAGGAGTTCCGTTTCCTCCGTGGCGTACCCATCGGCGACGCCTGCCACCTGGAGAGTCGGCAACTGGGATTGCCAGCGATCGCCCGCCTTTTCCGCCACCCCCGGCTTGCCACCGTAGAAAAACACCGAAGCTGACGGCAGTTGCGCCGCCCGTCGAATCAAAGATTCCGCCAGGGCAATCCCGGCGCACTTTTTCACCTGGCGACCGTAGAGCTTGAGGTACAGCACAATGCCCGCCCCGTCGGGAATCACCAAGGTCGCCTGACGGATAATTCCGGCCAGGGTGGGGTTTTGCTCCGACTGCATGGCCATTTCGGCGTTGAGCGTCACCACATGCTGGCCCGATCGTTCGGCGAGCTGCTGACCTAGCCAAGCGGGATAGTCAGCCAACAGATGAACAGGCAGACCGAGGATTGAAAATTGCGGTAGGGATTGAACAAGATTCACAGTAGTAACGCGATCGAGGTCGGCGCCATTTTAGCCGACTTCCCCCTAACTCAAAACCAAATTATCCCGATGCACGATTGTATCGGCCCCCGCGTAACCCAAAATCTGGCCAATCTCTGCCGACTGACAGCCCTTGATCCGCCGCAGCTCATCACTGCTGTAGTTACTCAAGCCTCGGGCGACCTCCTGACCCTTGCGATCGCACAGCTTCACCGCCTCCTGACTGTCAAAGTCCCCCTCCACATGGATCACCCCAGCGGCCAGCAGGGATTTCCCCGCCGCCTGCACGGCCTTGACCGCCCCATCATCCAAATACAGCAACCCCGTCGGGACGAGTCCATGGGCGATCCAGCGCTGACGGGCATTGAACGGCGTCGGCTGGGGTTCGAACTGGGTACCGAAGGATTCTCCCTGGAGGATCTGACTAATCCGCCTCGGATGCTGGCTGTGGGTAATGACGGTCCGCACACCGGACTTCGTGGCGATCGTCGCCGCCTCAATCTTCGTCGCCATGCCACCCGTCCCCCATTGGCTGCCCGTCCCTTGGGTATCCGCCTCCAGATCGTCGATGTTTTTCACCAGCGGAATCGGTTTCGCCTCAGGATTGCTACGCGGGTCCGCCGTATAGAGCTGGTCCACATCCGTCAGCAAAAACAACCAATCCGCGCCGACTAGCCCCGCCACCCTAGCCGAAAGCGTGTCATTGTCCCCAAACTTCAGCTCATCCACCGCCACGGTGTCGTTTTCGTTCACCACGGGCACCACCCCCCAGGGTCAGCAAGGCCTCAAAGGTGCGGTAAACATTAATATAGCGACTGCGCTCCGTCAGATCGCCGCGTGTCAGCAGAACCTGCGCGATCGGCTGGTCCAGCGCCGTAAAAAGTCATCATAGATCCGCATCAAACGCCCCTGCCCCACCGCCGCCACCGCCTGTTTGATGGCAGTCGTCGTGGGCCGCTGGGCCAGCCCCAGCCTCGTACAGCCCACCCCCACGGCCCCCGAGGACACTAAAATCACCCGATGGCCCTGGCGGGCAAGATCGCTGATCACTTCAACCAGGGTGGCGATCGTGGCCAGGGCCAAGTTGCCGGATTCCGGAGAAGTCAGGCTAGAGGTGCCAATTTTAATGACGATCATCTCAGACATGGCAGCGAAACCCTACGCAGATCGCTCTCTATCCTATCGAACTTAGTGGGCGATCGCAGACGACTCACAAGAAGAAGCGGCCACCATCCTAGGACAGCAACCGCTTCTTCGCAAAACTATCGAAACCTAGCCCTCAGTCAAGCTATCAAACCAGGGTTGGAACTGATCGCGGCGGAAGACCTGCGCCCGACGGCGATCGTCAAACCGGACTAGGCTAGGAACGCCATGCTTTTCAATACAGGCCTTCAACCAAGAAGCCACACCCTGGGTGCCTTCAGCGGGCATTTCTGCCTGAAAGGGGCCATACATCAAGACCAACTGACTGCGATTGCTGAGCGGCGCGTTCTGCTCAATCAGCTTTGTCAAAAGAGAGTAGACTGGGCGATCGCTGTCCCCGCGACTTTGATTGCGGGACTGGGACCAACTGCGCTGGGCACGGCCCTCAGCATAATCGGCTGGGTTCGATTCAACGGAACGAGACGAACGTCGAGATTGTCTCTGACTCATAAAACTCCTGGTTCACAAAAGCCTCCAACGCTACATGAAGTTGTTTTTCCTGCTAAAGCTGAACAACTGACCCAACCTTAAAATTCGGCCAATCCCCAGCCCCAATATCTCTCACAAAACCTAAAGCTCGATCGATTTCCGGTAGACTTTAGCTTCAACAGATTCCCCGACCCAACAGGACTTTTCAACCCCAAGATTCAGTAGCGTGGAGGCGACTACAAAAAACGAACGAATCGACTTGGATAGACCAAATAAATCAGATTAATTACTTTGGCCTAATCACGGAAGGGCGCACATCTATCAGAACAATCAAGTTCAAGTACAGTTGCCAACATCCCATGATTTGAGGTGGGGGTGAACAGAGCAGACCGCGTTGCGCCAGTTTAAGATTAGGCCGATCGGTTGCTCCACAGTTTCATAATATTACCTTTTGAAAAAAACTGCAAATGTTCATAGATTTCTATCATCGGCCAGCGGGCAAGCAGGGCTTCCATGTGATAGAGAGGGGGCGCGATCGTCGGGTTTCCGGGGAAGTTGTCCAAAAGGTTGAAACAATATACTCTGATGGGTACTACTTTGTTGCGTGTGTTTTAGGACTACGGTGGATCATGGCGGCCTATGAATTCAGAGCAGGGTTAGAGGGCGTTCCCGCCACACAGTCGAGCATTAGCTATGTAGATGGGCAGCGGGGCATCTTGGAGTATCGTGGCATTGCGATCCAGGAGTTGGCCCATCAGAGTACGTTTTTGGAGACGGCCTACCTGTTGATCTGGGGCCATCTGCCGAATCAGGCTGACCTGGCGGAATTCCAAGAAGAGATTCAGTCCCATCGACGGCTGAAGTATCGGATCCGCGACATGATGAAATGCTTTCCGGAGAGCGGCCATCCCATGGATGCCCTGCAGGCCTGCGCGGCGGCCCTGGGATTGTTCTACTCCAAGCGAGCCTTGGATGATCCAGCCTATGTGCGGGCGGCGGTGGTGCGGTTGCTGGCGAAGGTGCCGACGATGGTGGCGGCTTTCCAGCTAATGCGCAAGGGCAATGATCCAGTGCAGCCGAGGGACGACCTGGGCTACGCCGCTAATTTTCTCTACATGCTAAATGAAAAAGAGCCGGATCCACTGGCGGCCCATATTTTTGACGTCTGCCTAACACTCCATGCAGAACATACGATCAATGCCTCGACCTTTTCCGCCATGGTGACCGCTTCAACCCTGACCGATCCCTACGGGGTGATCGCATCGGCCGTCGGCACCCTAGCCGGTCCCCTCCATGGCGGCGCGGCGGAGGAAGTGGTGGGGATGCTCGAAGAGGTTGGGTCGGTCAAAAATGTCCAGACCTACGTCGATCGCTGTCTGATGTCAAAGCAACGAATTATGGGCTTCGGACACCGGGTCTACAAGGTGAAGGACCCAAGGGCGATGATTTTGCAGGGCTTGGCGGAGAAGCTGTTCGAGCAGTTTGGCCATGATCAGTATTACGACATTGCGGTGGCCCTGGAGGCGGCGGTGGCCGATCGGTTGGCGGGCAAGGGGATTTACCCCAATGTGGACTTCTACTCGGGACTGGTCTACCGCAAGCTGGGGATTCCGACGGACTTGTTCACGCCCGTCTTTGCGATCTCACGGACGGCAGGGTGGCTCGCCCACTGGAAGGAGCAGCTCGGAGAAAACCGGATCTTCCGGCCCACGCAGATTTACACGGGCCTCCATGGGACAAAATATCTGCCGATCGATCAGCGATAGACATACAGCAGGACTTGGCTGCACCCCTGGGGGGTGACACTCCCCTGAGGGTCAGACTCCCCTGTGCAAGATTGAAAAGCCTTGTCATTATAAGTTCGTGACGATTTTCAGGAACTCCAGCCCTCAGAAACCCTCTGGGGGTTTATTTCGTTTAAAGGGCGTTGGACATTTTGGGCGAATAGAGCGCCTGCCCAAGCAACCATTGCTGAAACTAACTGTTTCGATTGAAATTCAAGGCTTTGAACCGTAGCCAGCAGCGATATACTAATAGGCGTTACCGCTTATTGGCATGGGGGTCGGACAACCGCGCTGCCCGCTAGAAGAGAACTTATGACTTCAGGAATCGACCTTCAAGGCACATTTATTCAATCTTTAGAAAATTTTGGGATCCCCGCTGGGGCGGCAAAGGCCGTCTGGATGCCCTTGCCCATGGTGATTATGCTGGTGGCCTCCACGGTGGGGGTCTTGGTCAGCGTATGGCTAGAGCGGAAGATTTCGGCGGCGGCCCAGCAGCGGATTGGGCCTGAGTATGCGGGTCCGGCGGGGGTGTTGCAGCCCCTGGCCGATGGGTTGAAGCTGGTCTTTAAGGAAGATGTGGTGCCCGCCAAGTCGGACCCCCTGCTATTCACCCTCGGTCCCGTGATGGCGATCATTCCGGTGTTTCTGTCCTACATGCTGATTCCCTTTGGGCAGAATCTGGTGATCACCGATGTCAATATGGGGATTTTCCTCTGGATCGCCCTCTCTAGCGTGGTGCCGATCGGCCTTCTGATGTCGGGTTATTCTTCTAATAACAAATATTCTCTCCTGGGGGGGTTGCGCGCGGCGGCCCAGTCCCTGGCCTACGAGATTCCCCTGGCCCTGGCGGTGATGGCGATCGTCCTGATGTCGAATTCGATGAGCACGATCGATATCGTCAACCAGCAGACGGGCTACGGCATCTTAGGCTGGAACGTGATTCGGCAGCCCGTGGGCTTTGTGATCTTTTGGATTGCGGCGCTGGCGGAATGTGAACGGACACCCTTCGATTTGCCGGAGGCCGAGGAAGAACTGGTGGCGGGCTATCTGACGGAATATGCCGGGATGAAGTTTGCGCTCTTCTATCTGGGGTCCTATGTGAACCTGGTTCTGTCGGCGCTCCTTGTGACAGTGCTGTATCTCGGAGGCTGGGAGTCGCCGGTGTCGGTGGACTGGCTGGCCGGGCTGGCCGGGGTTGCCTTAGATACGCCTTGGTTGCAGGTGGTGCTGGCGGCGCTGGGCATCACGATGGTGCTGTTTAAGTGTTTTGTGATGGTGTTCACGGCGATCTTGATTCGCTGGACGGTACCCAGGGTGAGGATCGACCAGTTGCTGAACTTTGGCTGGAAGTTTTTGCTGCCCGTGGCGCTGGTGAATCTGTTGGTAACGGCGGGCTTGAAGCTGGCGCTGCCCTTTGCGTTCGGTGGTTAGGCGTCTATATATAAGTTCCACGAGATGGGTAAAGTGCCATGATGAAGTTTCTGAAGCAAGTCAAGGATTACAGCCGGGATGCGGCCTTGGCCGTCAAGTACATTGGCCAGGGGATGTCGGTCACCTTTGACCATATGAAGCGGCGGCCTGTGACGGTGCAGTACCCCTACGAGAAGCTGGTGCCCTCGGAACGCTTCCGGGGTCGGATTCACTATGAGTTCGATAAGTGCATTGCCTGTGAGGTCTGCGTGCGGGTCTGTCCGATCAACCTGCCTGTGGTGGATTGGGAGTTCAATAAGACCACCAAGAAGAAAGTGCTGAAGCATTACAGCATCGACTTTGGGGTCTGCATCTTCTGCGGCAACTGCGTCGAATACTGCCCCACCAACTGTCTGTCGATGACCGAGGAGTATGAGCTGGCGGTGTACGATCGCCACGAACTCAACTATGACCAGATCGCCCTGGGTCGTCTGCCCTACAAGGTGACGGATGATCCGATGGTGACG
Organism: Alkalinema sp. RU_4_3; assembly: GCA_012031975.1. Taxonomy (GTDB): domain Bacteria; phylum Cyanobacteriota; class Cyanobacteriia; order Leptolyngbyales; family Leptolyngbyaceae; genus JAAUSA01. The sequence continues at coordinate 8,522 of JAAUSA010000058.1, forward strand.
CCGCTCAAGCAGTTGGCCTACCTGCCCTCGGGAGTAATGGATCCCCACGAGCTGCCTGCGGGTTCGCGCCGGGCTGGGAAACTGCCCCAGGAAATCATTGATGCCATGCCCAAAACGGAGGAATCGAAGGCTGAGGTTTAGGTTACGGGTTCTGTTGTTAGCTGCTACTTGGAGTATGGGATCGTGAATTTAGCGGAAGGCGTTCAGTTCGTATCGATGGGGTTGCTGATTGCGACGATGCTCGTGACGGCCCTGGGGGTGGTGTTGTTGGAAAACATTGTGTATTCGGCCTTTTTGCTCGGTGGGGTCTTCGTCTCCATCGCGGGTCTGTACCTGCTGCTGAACGCCGACTTTGTGGCGACGGCCCAGGTGCTGATCTATGTGGGGGCGGTGAACGTGCTGATTTTGTTCGCGATCATGCTGGTCAACAACAATCGGGCCTTTGCCGTGGTCGAGGGGACCAAGGTCCGGAATGCGGCGACGGCGATCGTCTGCGGCGGGATTTTTGCGCTGCTGGGCACCATGGTCGTGACAACCCCCTGGGCGATTTCCTCGGTGCCTGCTTCTGGAAATGCTTCGGTGATGAAGATTGGTCTGCACTTCTTCAGTGATTTTCTGTTGCCCTTCGAAGTGGCATCGGTGTTGCTGCTGATGGCTTTAGTGGGGGCGATCGTGATTGCCCGTCGGGAGTTTATCCCCGAAATTTTCTCACCCAAGGGTGAAGACGAAGCCTTGATGTTGCCAGAGCGTCCGAGAGATTTGGTTGGATCAGGCAAAGATTAATCGTAGGGGCGCGTGCGACGCGCCCACCGCTATGCGATCACCAACCATCCCCTGTTATTTCATTCCCAGAAAGGTCCAACCCCTATGCAACTGCAATATTTCCTCCTAGGCGCCGCCGCCCTCTTCTGTATCGGCATCTACGGCCTAATCACCAGCCGAAACGCCGTGCGCGTGCTGATGTCTATTGAACTGATGCTCAACGCCGTCAACCTCAATCTAGTCGCCTTCTCCAACTATCTCGACCCCGCCGATATCAAAGGCCAAGTCTTCACCACCTTCGTGATCGCCATCGCCGCCGCCGAAGCCGCCGTGGGCCTGGCGATCGTCCTAGCGATCTATCGGAACCGGGATACGATCGATATGGAGCAGTTTAATTTGCTCAAGTGGTAGGCTCGGGTTGCTTGTGTATAATAAAACTTAGGGCCAATATTGGTCCGTGGAGAGGTGGCAGAGTGGTCGATTGCGCCTGACTTGAAATCAGGTGTACCGAAAGGTACCGTGGGTTCGAATCCGACCCTCTCCGTTTTGCTAGTTAACTTGAAACCTGGACCAGATCGCTAAAGTTCGTATGGCGTTCCTGGTCGAGTGCCTTAATCCGCTGATCCTCGGCATAGATTTTTTGTTGGTAGTACTGGCCCAGATCGGGACTCGCCACTACATCCGTATTCTTCCAAAGATCAAAAAAGTGACGGCGACGCTTCTCACACATCACCCGTTCCATGGAGGCCGTGGCCGTGCGAATCACCAGGGCAGCCCGGTTGACCTCCAGTTCCGTCTTCTCATCGAGTTCAAACAGCCAGAAAATATGGGTCAGATCGTGGGGGAACTCCGCTGCCCGATCGCGCAACACCGACAGCAAATCCGGTGCATCCGCTGAGGCGAACTCGGCTTGGACGGGATGGAGGGCCTGGATCTCTAGGATCTGCTGCCAGAGGAAGCGGTTCTGGGAATGGCTAAACTCCACGTCGCGTTCCTCCATCTGCTCGACGATGTCACCCCGGTACTGCGGCGCATGGAGGTAGAGGCGCAGGAGCTGGACCTCGGATTCGGCGAGGAGATCGCGATCGCCCGGACTCTGCCATTTGGTCGATCGGCCATGCCAGCGTTGGCCCTTGACTTGGAGCCGCAGGTCTTCTTCGATCTGACGGACGCGCCAGCTTTTGTCCTGGCTGAGCTGTTCGGCGCAGGTTTTGATGTAGTCGGTGCGGGTGCTGGGGTTTGTAATGTTGCCCAGGAGTTTGGCGATTTGCTCCGTGACTTCTTTCATATGGCCGCTTTGGGTGAGATCGCGGCCCTGGGTGATGTTTTGGATCTGCCAGTCGATCCAGCGGGGGGCGGATTCGAGTAGGGCCATGTACTCAGCGGGCGAGTGGGTTTTCAAAAACTCGTCGGGGTCTTTGCCGCTGGGGATATTGAGGATATGGAGCCGCACGGCATCCTGGTAGGCAAGGGTGGCAACTTCGCCGATCGCCCGATCCGTCGCCTTGACCCCAGCCCCATCGGCGTCGAAGTTGAGGACAATATGCTTCGACTCGGTGTAGCGCAACAGGAGTTTGATCTGCCCCTGGCTCAGGGCTGTTCCAAGAGATGCCACAGCGATCGGGATTCCCGCCGCATGGAGGGCGATCACATCGAAGTAGCCTTCCACAACGATGGCGCGATCTTGTTTGGCGATCGCCGCCTTGGCCTTGTCGAGCCCAAACAGCGTTTTGCCCTTATCAAAGAGGTCTGTTTCGGGGGAGTTGAGGTATTTGGGTTGTTCATCACCCAGGGATCGACCGCCAAACCCGATCACGCGGCCTTGGATGTCGTGGATGGGGATCATCAGGCGATCGCGGAAGCGATCGTAGTAGCCGTTGCCTTCCTTGCGGGGGACGATCAGGCCCGCTTGTTCGACGAGTTTTTCGGGGTAGTTCTTCTGCTCGACCAGGTAGCCATGGAGGGTGGACCAGCCGCCGGGGGCATAGCCGACTTGAAACTGCTGGATAATGTCGGGGGTGAGGCGACGACTTTCGACTAGGTAGCGTAGGGCAGGCTGTCCCTCGGGCTGGACTAGGGCATGCTCGTAGAATTTGGCGGTCAGGGCGAGGATTTCGTAGAGCTGTTCGCGGACCGATAGCTGGCGTTGGAGTTCCTGTCTCTGTTCGGGTTCGAGGGTTTTGACGGGTACCTGGTAGCGCTTAGCGAGGTCTAAAACGACTTCGCTGAACTGGCGCTTGCCCACTTCCATTAGGAACTTGATCGCGTTGCCTCCGGCTCCGCAGCTGAAGCAGTAGTAGAACTGTTTGGAGGGGGAGACCGTAAACTGGGGTTGCGTTTGTCGTCGTGGAAGGGGCAGAAGCCCACGAAGTCTTTGCCTTGGCGCTTTAGGACGACGTGATCCGATACGACGTCGTGGATATCGACGCGGGATTTGACATCTTCGATGGTGTCCGGGTGGAGGCGGGGGACGTTCATGGGTTTTGTGGGCGGACCGGAATGGCTATGACTGTAACAGGATTTTTGCGATCGATCGCCCCAACAATTCAGGATCCTCACGGCCCCAAATCAGAAAACTTCATCTAGGGGGTTCAACAAATCCGACTCTCCCCCTATACTAATAAGCTGGACAAAAGATAAGTCGCAGCTCGGAGAAGCAAACTATGTCACGTAGATGTCAACTGACCGGAAAGAGCGCCAACAACGCCATGGCCGTGTCCCACTCCCACCGTCGGACCAAAAAACTTCAAGAAGTCAACCTCCAGTGGAAGCGTATCTGGTGGGCCGAAGGCAATCGCTTCGTGCGCCTGCGGATCTCCACCAAAGCTCTCAAGACTTTAGAGAGCAAGGGTCTCGTCGCCATGGCCAAGGCCGCTGGTCTGAACCTGGCTAAGCTGTAGAGCAATCCCCGATCGAAATTTTGATGTAAGTTTGCTCAGTATGAGCGTGGGCCACAGCGATGCTGCGGCCCACTTTTTCATGGCTATGCCTAGAACATCAGACCTCGGCCACTTGACAGAATTATTTGATCGCACTTGGCCCTTGACTTTAAAAAGTCTTCTTGAAAACTATAATCAGCGCTTATTCCAGAACGGCATTCTTCAGGCTAAGGTAGTCTAGTTCAAACTTGAGAGCAAAATGTTACATTCCCCCTCTGTGACAGGGCATTACTAAGTACAGAGGTGGATCGATCGATTCTGCGATCGTCTCCGTCGAAAGTTTGATGTCTATCTACCTAGAAACTTATTAGTGACTGCACCCGAGGATAACTAAGCATGACTCAACGTAAGCGCGCGCTTCTCACAGGTATTACAGGCCAAGATGGCTCCTACCTCAGCGAATTGCTGCTCGAAAAAGGCTATGAAGTCCATGGCGTTATCCGCCGGACCTCGACTATTAATACCGACCGGATCGACCATATCTATGAGGATCCCCATGTGGAAGGGGCACGCCTGTTCCTGCACTATGGCGATCTCAACGATGGCACCATGCTGGGTCGGATCATCGAAGAAGTCCAACCCCATGAAATCTATAACCTGGGCGCTCAGTCCCACGTGCGGGTGAGCTTTGACTCCCCTGAGTACACCGTGGACTGCGTCGGCATGGGCGTGCTGCGGATCCTCGAAGCGATTCGCGACTACCAGCAGCGCACCGGGAACGAGGTCCGCTTCTACCAGGCCGGATCCTCGGAAATGTACGGTCTGGTCCAGGCCGTCCCCCAGAACGAGCAGACTCCCTTTTATCCCCGGAGCCCCTACGCCTGCGCCAAGGTCTACGGCCACTGGCAGACGATCAACTACCGGGAGTCCTACGACATGTTTGCCTGCAACGGCATCCTGTTCAACCATGAATCTCCCCGCCGTGGTGAGACCTTCGTGACCCGCAAGGTGACCCGCGCCGTGGCTCGGATCGTGGCCGGTCAGCAGAAGAAACTCTACATGGGCAACCTGGACGCCAAGCGCGACTGGGGCTATGCCAAGGACTATGTCCGGGCCATGTGGTTGATGCTGCAACAGGACAAGCCCGACGACTACGTGGTCGCCACCGGGGAAACCCATTCCGTCAAGGAATTTTTGGAGCTGGCGTTTAAGCGCGTCAACCTAAATTGGGAAGACTATGTGGAGTTTGATTCTCGCTATCTGCGTCCGACGGAAGTGGATCTGCTGATCGGCGACCCCGCTAAGGCCAAGCAAGTGCTGGGCTGGCAGCCTGAGGTGACCTTTGAAGGTCTCGTGGGCCTGATGGTGGATGCGGATCTGCGCGCCATGGGTTTGGAATCGGCCAGTGATGTGAACCTGGAACTGGCAACGGTGCGCGATCGCGTCGCATTCTAAGACAAGGGATCGATCCAATCCGCCGAATGGGTCACCTGTTCGGCGGATTGTTGGTTTTCGGTCAGGGGCCGCTATTTGTAAAACACTAGATAATTTGGCAACTCCCATGGAACTTTCTAACAAACGTATTCTCGTCACAGGCGGCGCGGGCTTCCTCGGTAAGCAGGTGGTCAGCCAGTTGGTGGCCGCCGGGGCCAATCCTGAGAAAATTACGGTGCCGCGATCGAAGGACTATAACCTCTGCCAGTGGGAAGCTTGCCAGCGGGCGGTGGATCAGCAGGATGTGATCGTGCATTTGGCGGCCCATGTGGGCGGAATTGGTCTGAACCAGCAGAAGCCCGCTGAGTTGTTCTATGACAATTTGATGATGGGGACGCAGTTGATCCATGCGGCCTACCAGAGCGGCGTGGAGAAGTTTGTCTGTGTGGGCACGATTTGCGCCTACCCGAAATTTACGCCGGTGCCGTTTAAGGAAGATGATATTTGGAATGGTTATCCGGAGGAGACCAATGCGCCCTACGGTGTGGCGAAGAAGGCGCTGCTGGTTCAGCTCCAGGCCTACCGTCAGCAGTATGGGTTCAATGGGATCTACCTGCTGCCTGTGAACCTCTATGGTCCAGAGGATAACTTTGACCCCAACAGCTCCCATGTGATTCCGGCGCTGATTCGCAAGGTCCATGAGGCGCAGTTGAATGGGGATAAAGAGCTGCCTGTTTGGGGTGATGGGAGTCCGACCCGTGAGTTCCTCTATTCGGAAGATGCGGCGCGGGGGATTGTCATGGCGACACAGAAATACGATCACGAAGATCCGGTGAACCTGGGGACCAACCATGAGGTGCCGATTAAGGATCTGATCGAGCTGATCTGCAAGCTGATGAACTATAACGGTGAGATTGTTTGGCAGACCGATAAGCCGAATGGTCAGCCCCGTCGTTGTTTGGACACTGAGCGTGCGCGGGAGCGGTTTGGGTTTGAGGCGCAGGTTGAGTTTTGAGCAGGGGTTGAAGAATACGATCGAGTGGTATCGGAAGAACGCGGTTTAGATTCATCCTCAAATGACAAACCCCCGGTGGAGACGCTGGGGGTTTGTTGTTTGGGGAATTCAATGTGGGTGTTATCTGGCGATCGCATGGCCCACCTGGGGTTAAAACCCCAGGTGGGCCAGCAACGCAGTGGAAGATTCGCAAACACAACCCTAAGACTGAGTCCTCGGAGCAGCAACGATCGCCCCCCCATTCTTCTTCTTCACCACTGCCTGCTTCACCCGCTTCGCCATCACCTTAGGCGTATCCCAAAGCTGACTAAAGAACAGATTCCAAAAATACCCATACTGCGGAAACGCCCGGTTCAGCAACAGATCCGCCGCCAGATAGGTGCGGGGTTCCTTACTGGCCGGATCGCGATCGATAAACCGCATCTGAGCTGGCGCTGGCAGCCAATGGCCCACAACAGCGCCTTTTTTGTAAAACTCCGCTTGAATAAATAGGCCCAGGGCGCGATCGAGACTCCAGAAGGGCATCCAGGTGAAAGCTCCCCAGATCTGCATGGATTTGGAGAAGTGGACCAGGGATGACTTCACCATGTCGGTCTTCCAGACCCGGTTGTTGAAGTTCTCAAAGTGGACGCCATGCATGTCCTTGCGGGGATAGAAGGGGACCAGCAGATGACGCCAGTCGAAGGGGCGATCGAGGGGGGCGATCGGAATTTCCAGCAAGCCTGCCTCGTCGGGATGTTCGGCCTTAAACTGCTGGGCCGTGGCCTGGGAGAAGGTGCCCATCTGCTTGAGATCCGGAGCAGCGGCCCAGGGGCCTCGGATGCGGGTGACTTCGGTGTCGGGAATCTTGTCCATCCGCAGACGCATCACCCAGCTTTCGGGGAACCGCGCAAAATAATCCTGGGCCATCGAAAAGGTTTCGGGATGGACGAAGTCGTCATCATCCAGGGCCATGACGTACAAGCCCTCGGCGTTGATTAAACCCAGGAAGCGCTGCATGACTTCGCCCTTGAAGGGACTTGTGATGGTCCGAATCCTGGCATCCTCAAACTGACGCGGCGTCGAGCCTGGCGGATAGACCAGAATGAACTCCACTTGCCCCTGAATGGATTGCAACTGTTCCAACCAATAGTCGGAAAAAGTTCCCTTGGTTGCGGTGACGATCGACATTACGGGTCGTTCCATGGAAAATGTAGCCATTATTCAGGGGAAGGGATGTTTTGGTGATGAACTTAGAATGCCCGACTGATGCTTGGGGCCTGCCAGCAGGATTACGGTTTCTCCGGCAGAATTCGATCGGATCGTTTAGACTATTAAGAAATGTAACTGCGTAGAAACCCCCATTTCTCTCCTATGGTCACTGCTGCTGCCGAATCGATGCTGGGTCTATCCAACCTGTTGGGTGGGCCAGAGGACGATCGCTTTGATGCGATGGAAGCCTGGTATCCGGTGTTTTATCTGCGGGATCTAGACAAAACCAAACCTGCGGCCTTCACCCTATTAGACATCGATTTGGTCCTTTGGTGGGACAAGGACAGCAATTCTTGGCGGGCCATGGAGGACCAATGCCCCCACCGTTTGGCCCAGCTCTCGGAGGGCCGGATCGCTGAAGACGGCAAACTAGAATGTCCGTACCATGGCTGGGCCTTTAATGGTCAGGGAGGTTGCGATCGCATTCCTCAGCAAAGCACCGATCAGCAGGCCGAGACTTCAAGCCGCGCCTGTGTGAAAACGTTTAAAACCACGATGGCCCAGGGGATGCTGTTTGTGTATTTGGGGGTACATGGCGATCGCGTCCCCGTGCCAGAGATTGGACCTTGGGTACCAGATTCGGACGGCTGGATTTGTTTTGACACCTTCCGGGATCTACCCTACGACGCCTTTACGCTGCTGGAAAATGTCCTGGATGCCAGCCATTTGCCCTTTACCCACCACAAGTCCGTCGGCAATCGGGTGAACGCTGCCCCCATGGATTTGGAAATTACCGAATCCGATCGCCATGGCTTCAAAGGCATCTGGCCCGAGGGTCCGCGCAAGGGAAAACTGGGGACGCAAACCACCACGTTTATTGCACCCAATTTAATGTGGCATGATCTGACCTCGAAGCAGTTTGGTCGAACCATTACAGCGGTCTATGCCACACCCATTCGTAAGGGTGAATGTCGATTGTTTGCAAGATTCCCATTTCAGTTCTCATCAAAAATTCCGGAATTCTTCATTAAAATTACGCCCCGTTGGTATTCCCACATGGGCCAAAATGCCATTCTCGAAGACGATCAGGTTTTCCTCCATTTGCAGGAACGCTACCTGGCCCAAAAGGGCGGCGCAGATCAGTTTTCCAAGGCATTTTATTTGCCCACCAAAGCTGATTTATTCGTATTTGAATTCCGACAGTGGATTAATCAATACCAAGCCGAACCCTTCCCCGGCCAGGCATTACCACCGCGCCAAACACGATCGCAACTCCTCGATCGCCATTCATCCCACACCCAAAACTGCGTTAGCTGCCAGGGTGCCCTAAAACGCATCCGTCGCATTCGCCTAGGCATTGTTGGGGCGATCGTACTTCTACTCGCCGCTGCCCAAATTGTGGTTGCGCCTGTCATGACGGTAGGTGGGGCGATCGCACTGTTGGGACTATGGTGGGGCCTTGGGAAATGGGAACGGAAATTATTAATGGGCGATCCGATTCCCGCGAGAAATCGTTCGTAAGAGCGATTACTTCGGTGTTTATAAACTTCAACAGGATAATATCATTAACCCATGACAACATTGCGCTGAGTAAAGATTGTGGTTAGGTCATGGAAGAGAGTGTTAGCTTAGAGGGGTAAAATATAAAGAGATTGTTAAATCCAGAGTCAATTTGCCTATAATGTCTCGACTTACAGTGGGGTACGGGCTATGACCATACAGCCCTTGGATAGCGAGCATGCAACCTGCTTAGAGGCATTGGTTCAACGGCGCACAGCAGAACTTCTGTCGATCAATCAGCGCCTTCAGCAGGAAATCGAAGCCCGAACACAAACCGAAGCCGCCCTGCAGGAAAGCGAAGAACGCTATCGATCCGTTGTGATGGGCCTGCGCGAAGGCGTGATGTTGCAGGATGCCCAAGGTCAAATTTTGACCTGTAATCGCAGTGCCGAAACCATTCTGGGCCTAACCGAGGCCCAGATGATGGGACGCAGCTCCCTTGATCCCCGCTGGCAAACCATCCATGAAGATGGTTCCCCTTTCCCCGGTTCCGATCATCCCAGCATGGTCACGCTGCGCACGGGGCGGCCCTGTGTGGACGTGATGATGGGCGTCCATAAGCCGATGGCAGTCTCTGCTGGCTGGCGGTCAATTCCCAGCCCCTGATCATGCCCGGCGAAACTCGCCCCTACGCCGTGGTGGCCTCCTTTGTCGATATCACAGAGCGCAAGCAGCTTGAGGCCCAATTGCTCCGGGTACAGCGGCTCGAAAGCATTGGTACCCTCGCGAGCGGCATCGCCCATGACCTCAATAATGTCCTCACCCCCATCCTCGCCTCCTCCCAGCTCCTGCTGCTCAAGCACCCCGATCTGGACTCGCAAAGCCAGCGCCTGCTCAAGATGCTCGAATCCAGTGCCCGACGCGGGGCCGCCCTAGTCAAACAGATTCTCACCTTCGCCAAGGGCGCGGAAAGTCGGCCCAGTCCCATCGATTTACGATCGATCGTCACCGACGCCGTCCTCTTTTGCCAGCAGACCTTTTCCCGGACGATCGTGCTTTCCGTCGAAATGCCTGAGTCGCCGATGTCCCTGGTGCTGGGCGATGCCACCCAACTGCACCAAGTTTTGATGAACCTCTGCCTCAATGCCAGGGACGCCATGCAGGAGGGGGGCAATCTCAGCATCACGGTCAAGGAGCAACTGATCGACGATCTCGGCCCTGAAAGCTACCGTAGCCATGCCCAAAAGCAGTATGTGGTGTTGACGGTCAAGGATAGCGGCACTGGGATTCCCCGCGAGGCCATCGATCGCATCTTCGACCCATTCTTCACCACCAAAGCCGCCGACAAGGGCACGGGCCTCGGCCTTTCCACCGCCGCCCGGATTATTCAAAACCATGGGGGCTTCATTACGATCGACAGCAAGCTAGACCAGGGCAGCGAGTTTCGGGTATTTCTCCCGGCGGTTTAGGCAGAGGGTTTAGGCCACTGCGTCCCAGCCGAGGGTGGTGGCAATTTCCTGGGCCAGGTTGATCGGGTCGAAGGGCTTGGCGATGGCATGGCGAATCCCCAGGGATTGGTAGTGGTGCGATCGCTCTGTTGGATTTGGGCGGTCAGGAGGATGACGGGGATGGGTTTTGTGGCGGGGTCTTCCTGGAGTTTGCCAAAGGTTGTGAGGCCGTCCATGTCGGGCATCATCACGTCCAGGAGGATGGCGTCGGGATGTTCGACTGTTGCTGTGGCAATCGCCTCCTGGCCCGACCCGGCGGTCAGGACCTGCCAGCCCGCCACGAGTTCTAGGGCAAGCTGGGTGACTTCCCGGATGTGGGGTTCGTTATCAACGATGAGCACGCGTTTCTTCATGGTAGCTAGGGGGTGAGTTTCAGACTTTGATTGACGATGGTGACGAGGCGATCGGCATCCAGGGCAGCGATTTTGAGCAGTTCTTTGCCCTGCTCAGAATGGGAAGTGATGAGGCCGCTTTCGAGCATTTGCAAGGCCCCATAGACGGAGGTGAGGGGGGTGCGCAGTTCGTGCTGCACCTTGGAGATAAACCGATCCTGGAGCTGCTCTAGGCGGCGGTGGATCAGTTTCATGCGTTCGAGACGGTTGATGATCCGGGTGACCAGTTCAGGTCCCACGATCGGTTTGCTGACAAAGTCATCGGCACCGATGGAAAAGACTTGGTTGATGGTTTCGGCATCCCGGTGGGCCGTGAGCACGACGATCGGCAACTCGTCCCAACGCTCATTGTTGCGCAGTTCCTGGGCGATATGGAGGCCGCTAACCTGGGGCATGAGCAGATCGAGGATCAGCAGATCGGGTTCAAAGGTTTCCAGGACCTGCCAGAAGGCGGTCGTATCCACCAGGCCGTAGACATCGATGCCCCAGGGTTGCAGGTGCTGCTCGACAAAGGCCAGAATGCTCGGGTCGTCATCGACCACGAGGACCTTGGAGGCAATGGTTTCGATCGTTCCGGCAGATCGAACTGGGCGGCCGCTTCGGCTTGGAAGGGATTGACGGCTACCTTGACTTCCTTCTGAAGGTCCGTCAGGTAACGGCGGAAGTCTGGAATTTGGGCCGATAGATCGCTGTCTTGACGCAGGAGGGTTTCGATCTTTTTGGCGAGGGTGGACCCCTGGGGCAGGCCAAAGGTGCCGAGGGAACCCGCCAGGCTATGGGCGTCTCGAATGCTCTGCTGGCGCAGATCAACGGAAAAATCTTTGCCTAGGGTTTCGACGGAGGTGAGGAATTTCTCTAGCAGATCGAGTTGTCCCTGCACCTGGTGGTGGTAGTTTTGCCAGACCTGTTTAATTTTGTCTTGCAGCATTTTTTTGTTTGTCTCCATCAGGCTGGCTGGGCGGTTCGGCTGGGGGCGGTTCGGCAGCAGGCAGTTCGGCAGCAGGCAGTTCGGCAAGCGTGGGGAGCGATTCCTGGGGGCGGACTCTGAGGCGATAGCCAATGCCATAGACGGTTTCGACGGGGTCGGGGGTGACCTTTGCGGTTTTGAGCTTTTGCCGCAGGCCCTTGATATGGGTGCGGACAGCCTCTTCGCCGGGGGTTTCTTCATAATTCCAGAGGTGATCGAGAATTGAGCCGCAGCTAAAGACCCGCTTGGGATTGCGTAAGAACAATTCCATGAGCGCGTATTCCTTAGGGGTAAAGGCGATCGCCCCCCCCGCCAGGTCACCTGACAGGCCGCTGGATCGAGGTGCAGCTCCCCCCAGGACAGACGGGTTTGCTTGGTTTCGCCCGATCGCCGCAGCAGGGCACGCACCCGCGCTAGGAGTTCCTCGGGGTCAAAGGGTTTAGTCACATAGTCGTCGGCCCCAGCGTCGAGTCCGAGGGCGCGATCGTGGTGTTCTTCGCGGCCCGTCAGCATCAAAATGGGCATCTGCTGGCCAGCTTCTCGGATCCGATGGCAGAGGGTGAGGCCATCGATTTGGGGCAGGGTCAGGTCCAGCAGGACCAAGTCGTAGGCATAGGCTTGCAGCAACTGCCAGGCCGAAGCGCCATCACTGGCAACTTCCACGGTATAGGTTTGATCGCTCAACAGTGCGTCCAGGGCCTGCACCATTAGCTGATCATCTTCTACCACCAAGATCTTCATGCCGCTTGCTCCAACGCGATCGGGACTGAACGTTCAACGGATGCAGCTCGAAGAAGCACCGGAATAACCTACTTTACCCTGCGGGGCTGAAACCCCGTTGTGGCCGTAAAACCTCCGGTTTACTTGGAAGAGCGGGGATGATCATAGGTTAATTATTTGAAGGGAAACTTTATCAAAATTAAAGATTTGTATTAAATTGGATCGAAGGCGATCCGGATTAGCTAGGGCATCGGATAGGTTTCCGGTACTAGAAAAAGTAATAGCAAATTTCCTGTGAGGAAGTTGTGAGGTGGGGCGATCGCGCGGCCCAGAGGGCGATCCGTCTGCTACAAAGGCCTTTATACTGGTGGATATTAAGCTTTCTTGCCTGAATTCATGCGCTATACCTTTGCCGATCTGATCACCCAACAGTCTTTGCAGGAGTATGCTGGCCGTAAGATTTACCAGCGAGGGGTGGCCTATTGGGAAGATAATCTGGTCCAGTCCTTTCAATCGAGTGCCAACCACATATCAGCTCAGGTCGAGGGCACAGAACTCTACGACGTGGAACTTTGGATTGAGCAAGAGAGCGACGGATTAGAGTCATTTTGCGATTGCCTGAGTTTTGAGGAAGGCGCTTTTTGCAAGCATTGTGTGGCCGTGGGCCTAACCTGGCTGGAGCAGAAGCAATCACCCCAATCAAAAGGAACCGTCGATCGCCGCCGCCGTCCACAAAAAATAGCTAAGGTCTCCATCGCACCCGCAAAGACAACGGAGAACTTGGACCCAGCCAAGTTGGCCCTCGCCCTCAAGGGTCAAACCGCCGATCGATTAATTGAGCTAATTCTCGATCGCGCTAAATCCGATCCCCAATGGCGCGAACAGCTCCTAGAGAAATGCCAAGAGGATCTAGTCAGCGATCGCATCTCCGCCGTAGCCATGCCAGCCACCCGAACCAGACTCTCTGCAGTGCCACCATCACCTACCCATGGCCCAGAAATTGTTTGGCCAGAGTTTGTCTTACGGCCACACACCAAGGCCTACCAACAGCTTCAACAGGCAGCGGATCGAGTGGGCGACTGGGAAACCTGGAAGGAAAAGGCGATCGATCATCTCAATAGGCGATCGGACGAAATCGATCAGCAGATGTCGCGTTCGGGTCGGAGTTTTGGAATTGAGCCGGGGCGGGAGGTTTCGATGCTGGTGGATTGTCTATTGTGGGAGGGCGATGGCAAACGGGCGTTTCAGGAAGCCAAAAAGGGGAGCTGCGCGAGTTATGCCTGGCTGAGAATCGCCGACAATATTCGGGTGAGCCAGCCGGAAGATGCTCTCAGTATTTATATGATGACGATTACTTCAACGATGCAGGAAAGCAATAACGCTGCCTACCAAGAAACCTACCGATTGCTAAAGATTATTCAGGATTTAATGCTGAGGTTAAATTTGCGATCGCAATTTCAACGCTATATTATGTCGCTTGAAAAAATCTACAGCAACAAACGTAGTTTCAAATTGGGATTATCAAAAATTTAAATAGGATGGGTTTAGCGCCGCGCAAAACCCTCCCCAGGTTTAAAACCGCGTGCTCATGGAGAAATGTAGGCCCTGCTCCTGGAGCGATCGCTTCTCCCCAGAAGTGGAAATCAACGGAATCCCCCAGTCAAACCGGGCCGTGAAGCTTTCGCCCTGGCGCCAGATCAGCCCGGTGCCCACACTTGCCAAGGTCCTTGGATCGGGATTTTCGCGATCGCGGTTCCAGCCCGTACCCAGGTCAAAGAACGGCGCCAACTGCAATAGCCCGCCAATCTTCTTCGCCCGGAAAATCGGCAGCCGCAGCTCCGCCGATAGCAAGGCCCCATTGTCCGTCAGGTTCGCATCCTGACGATAGCCCCGGACGGTGCTAGCACCCCCAGGCCAATTTGTTCCAGCGATAGCAGCGCGCGATCGGCCACCTGCATGTCTCCCCGGAGCAAAAAGAGCGAATCCCTGGCCAGCAGTCTCACCCACTGGGCCTGCCCCCGCCAGCTAATGAAATTACTATCGGGGACGCCATCACCATTCTGACTGGCCCCAAACAGACCAGAGGTGCCGATGCTAAACTGCGATCGCGCCGCCACCACCTGCTTCTCACTGCGATTCGTCCATTCCTGGAAAAACCGCAGGGCTGAAACTTTAGTACTGCCATTCTCATCGGCCCCCGGCGACAGGGCAAAGGGTCCAATGTCATCGAGTCCGAGTTCCGTCTGACTCGTCTGATGGGAGAGCGCAAACCCAACGGCAAACTCTGTGCGGGGTTTGAGCACAATGGGCTGGCGGTAGGAAAGTTCGTAGTAGCGCGATATCGCCTTAATCTCTAGGGCATCGAAGGGCTCTTCCAAGACGTTGCTCGTGGTGGCCCCAAAGGAAAAGCGCAGGGCACCGTTTTAGCATTGATCGGCAGACTGTAGTTCAGATCAATACCATTGCTGCCGTCGGTGTTGCTATAGCCGAGACTCAGCCCATCCCCAAGCCCCAGCAGATTGGCTTCGCTAACCTGGATTTGGCGACGGAAACTGCCGACACTGGGCGATCGCCCATTATCCAAACTCGGGGAAATATAGAAGCTCTTGGCCTCCTGGACATCCACCTGCAACACCTGGCTGTTGGGCTTGACCCCGGCCTGGAGGTCGGCGGAGATGTTGGTGATCAGCGGATCGAGCTTGAGCAATTGCAGGCTTTCCAGCAGATTGTTGACATTCAGGGGTTTGGCGGCTCCCAGGGCGAGGCGTTTTTGAATATAGCCGGGTCTCAGGCGGCTGTTGCCACTGACACTGATCGAGTCTAATTTGCCTTCGATCACCTGGACCTTGACGACACCCCCGCTGATGGTCTGGGGCGGAATGATCGCGCCTGAGGTGATGTAGCCCTTGCTGACATAGAGCTTGGTAATATCCGTCCGAATTTGCAGCAGCTCCGTAAAGGTGAGCTTGCGGCCCAAGTAGGGCTTCGTAATCGGGGCAAAGTCAGCGGCTGTAAAGACCGTGCTGCCTTCGACATCGATGCGATCGACCTGGATGTCCCCCTGGATGTTGCTGCCGGGTTGAGGGGTGGGGGAGG
>JAAUSA010000059.1 GCA_012031975.1 Alkalinema sp. RU_4_3
TAACGATACCATCTGGGGTGATTTCGATGGCTTGGGCTTCGAGGAGGGGTGGGGCGGGTGGGGTTTGGGCGGTGGGTTTTTGGGTGGGGCGATGACCTCCGATCGGTCGTTGCTTGCTGCCCAAAGGGCTTAGACCATCGTTTTGGGATGTGGTGACAAGTTCGACTTGGATGGCGTCTTGGTGGAGGGCTTCGCTGGGTATGGGGGGGAAGCCGCCTCGGCCTGTGATCACGAATCGGCTGGCGCTTTTGCGGATGGCGGAGCAGTCGGGGAGGAATAGGCGGGTGGCGTCGGTGGGGATTGGGGGAGGGGATGAGGAGGCCTCGGCTGGGATCGATATTCGGGGTGTCTATGGTGGTGCTGCCTGCGGATCCGAAGGTGGAGCTGACGGTGATGTCGCTGAGGGGGGTGAGTTGGGGGCGATATTGGATCCCGAGGAGGTTTTGGGCCATGATTCTGATGTTGCCGCCTCGGCCTGTGAAGGCGTTGGCGCTGATGTTGCTGTTTTCTTTGGGGATGGCGAGGATGAAGTTGCCTTTGAAGGTGATGTTGCCGCCGTCGCCTCCGGCTTGGGCAGTTCCGGCTGTGGTGGAGATGGTGCTGCCTTGGCGGAGGAGGAGGAAGTCCTGGACTTGCAGCGCAATATTGCCACCTTGACTGGATTTCGTTGTGGCTGAGATGTTTGATCGGTTGGTTAGGGTGATCGAGCGCGCCTGTACGGTAATAGTACCTGCATTACCTGACCCTTCACTGGCTGCACCGATCTCACTCTTATCTTGAACCAGCAGCCTACCTGTATTGATCGAGATATTCCCTGCATTGCCAGGGCCTTGCGTGGCAGTAAAAATGAATCCCCCCCTCAAATCTACAATATCAGATGCATTAACCGTGAGATTGCCACCTTCTCCTGATACGGGCAAGCTCCGTCCCTGACCAGAAACAGACAGCGCCTCAGCGGATAGAGCACCACCATCCCGAATAATGAGTTTTTTTGTATTAATAGTCAGATTGCCCGCCTGTCCAGTGCTTCCCGTAAAACTAGATAAGTTGCTAGAGGTTTCCGAGATTGGATCTCGCCCTCCGATTTCAACAGACTCAGATGCACTTACGCTCAATTGCCCACCTGTATTGCTTCCTAAGGTTCCAGCAAAGATTTGTGCGCCATCTCGAACAATTAATTTCTGGGTCTCGATAATTAGATCACCTGCCTTGCCATCCCCAAAACTCAAGGTCGATAAATTCCCAAAGGCTACGGTTCTAAGCACTTCCAAGGACTCAGAAGCATTCACGATTAAGTTACCTCCGGCTTTGTCGCCCTGACTAAACGCCGTAATTTGAGCCCCGCCATTGACAAAAATGGATCTGCCCCAAATTTGGATTGGACCACTTCCCTCTCCGCTGGTGTTGACTGTCGCCCCATTCGTGAGGGTAACATTGGCTCGATCGATTGCATCAGGAAAACTCAAGTGCAAATTATTGCTCACTAAGCTCAACCCCACGGTCCCTGCTCCAGAGACTGCACCCAATTCCACCCGTCCCTCTGTCGCATTCACGCCACCACCGTCTAGAGTCACAGATCCCCCTAGTAATAGTAAACTTTGCCCGTCAGGGACTTGCAGCCCCTGTCCACCCGATGCTAGCGGGGTGCGTGAACGATTGACAATAGCTGCAATCCCCATTTGCTTGAATAGGAAAGCGGAGGGGTTTACTGTGAGCAGTGCTGGGGGTTCTGGTGTGGACGTACTAAAGAGCCCCTGCGTTCCAAATTGAATTGCAGGGGCTGTGGTCGCAATAAATGAACCGTTCACATCTAGCCTTGCATTGGCTCCGAAGAGGATTCCATTGGGATTGAGTAGGAATAGATTGGCATTGCCGCCTGTTACCCCTAAGGTTCCTTCAATATTAGAAGGATTGACGCCCGTGACTCGACTGATAATATTGCTAATACCGATCGGGTTTTGAAAGTAGAGACTTTCTCCTGGAGCGATACTGAGGTCGAGAAAGCTATGAAACAAATTGCTCCCACGAATCGCCCCACCTTCGATCTCAGATCGTCGCGCTCCGTTACTGGTGGCTGAAGTCACAACCGACGGTTCAGCACCTAAGGTGCTGTCAGGCTTTACCTGAGCTAGGGCAGGGTGTTCAGCAATAGAAGAGGGACTTGCGATGGCTAAGAGAACTAAGCCGCTTCTCCCCCAGTCCTTGCTGATCTTTCTTGGGGACATGAACCTATAAAATCGTACGGACGATCATCAGCATACCAGAACACCATTGACAAACTCACAGGATATCTGGCTCTTTTCACTGGCCGGATCGAGCTTGAGTTGAATATCAAAGCTCTCCTTTGCTTGCTGGAGACCTGAACTTAACTGTGAGGAGATACTGTGTAATTGCGCCGCCACATCACGACATAATTGTGCTGCGCTCTCTGCATCCAAACCTAGGGTATCTTTGCTTGTTGCAGCCTGACAGTTGCTACAGGGACATTTCAGCATACCGTTGATCAAGCAACAACCCCGCGCCGCTATGGCTGTATTAAACATATCCGACCCCAAAGAAACTTCTAAGGTCTCTGATATACCGTTTTTCCGGAGCAATTGAGCCAACTCAGGTAGAATTTTAGAGAACGCAGCTTCAAACTCACTGCTTAACTGGTTCGCCAGGGCACTATCCATATTTTCCTCGCAGGGTAAATTATAATTGAATTACGAGATGCACACCGATTATCAGACATTGCATTATCAGACATTACGATTGTCAGACGTTGCGATTATCAGACATTGCATTATCAGACATTGCATAGGTGTATTGGATTAACCTAACACTTATATTTCAGATGATAGATGATCTCGATCGAGAGTTCCCAAAAATCATAAATTATTTTGATTTTCTTCCGATTACGCCCCAACTTGCATAACTTGCCCGAGTATGAGTTTGTGTTAGGCTGACTCCAGAAACACATCTGGACTTGCATAGGAGGTTGGGTCGCCATGGCACTTTCTCAGGGATTGATCCCCGATCGCTTGCGCACCCTACATTGGGTTGTGGTCTGGTGCAGCCCTATGCGAGACCTGCAATTTATGTTGCGTTTGCTGGAATATTGGCCCATTCGCTGGCAGTGGTAGGCGAGTGGATCCTATATGCCAAACAGCCGTCCCCCCAAGTCCCCCTCACAAAAGTGTGATCTGAAAGTGTGATCTGTAAGACAGTGCTCGTGGGGTGGTGGAGCGTGGGTTTTCAATAGATCTGACCAATTAATCTACGCGCATTGGGGGCGATCGTACCCTTCAGGAAATTTGATGTGGTGCGAGTTGAGGGGCTAGAAATGTAGCAGCTTGTAGAAGAGCGCGCTTAGGAGGACAGTTATATTACTCCCAAACCGAGAAGAGATCAGTCTCCCGCATCAGCTTTTCCTGGAGTTCTCGCAGTTGAGTCAGGTCCATAGAAAGCGACAAAATGAAGGGGACAACTATCTTAACCCTGTCAACTTTATTAGGCATCCGTGTCTTCAATGATACCAATTAAAATGGTTAACAGTAATTCCAAATTAGACGGAATAGCGTAGGTATTGGTATCTTTATAGAGCTTTCGATCGGTGCGATCGAAATACCCAAATTTCCAAATATCACCCGTGGTAACCGCACCATAGATTCTTGAAGCAGATGAGTTAGTCCATTGGTCCAGGGCAATTAACTCAGTGCCAAGCTGGACAAACCCGCGCGAAATATCGGCTTACTTAGCTTCAATCACCAGTAGCTGGTATTCACTGGGAATAAAATAATCTAAATTACCCCGCAGCCAATTACTCACATTGACAGCATATTCGATTTTGATTTTCTGATTAGTTTGACTACAGACTTCAAACAGGATCGGAGCAATCAGCATTTCTCGGCGGGCAAGAGTAAACGATCTCAAGATTTGCTGCCTACTAAACCTCCTTCTCCTGAGCGATCGGTTTTACCGTTTCATAGGGATCCGCCACCGTCTGCCCCACCCCCAGATCGCCGCCAACACTAGCCACCCCATCACATTCACCCGCGCATCAAACAGCGTCACATCAAACAAACTAAACACCGTACAGGCCATAAACGTCAGCACATAGATAAACATCGTGAACCGATCGCGCCCCTCAGCCTTACGGAGCCAAACCACCCCCCGATAGACAATCCAGCCAATCAAACTATAGAAAATCAAGGTCGCTGGTACCCCCATCTCCGCCGACAGCATCAACGGCAAATTATGGGGATGACCAATATAAAACTGCGTCGCATCCTTGTACAACGGCGTAAAATTGCGCAACCCCCAACCCGTCAAAGGCCGCTGGCAGACCAGATCCCAGGCAAACTTCCACTGGTTCACTCGCAGCGATGCCGGAGGACGATTGAGAAATAAATCATCATTAATTCTGGCCCAAATCATGCGCGGCACGATCGTCCTCAACCCCTCCTGCACAGGCGACGCAGGCCCATAGGCAGAACCCACCACCGCCGCCACCACCACTAGCGTAATCCAGGCAATAAACCGCCAGCCAATATAAACCGAATAGGCCACGACCACCGCCAAAGCAATCCCCCAGGCATTCCGGGAGTTGGTTAAAAACAAGGCTACGGCATTGAGTAGAACGATCGCCCCTAATCCCACCTTGCGAATCCAACGGTGCTTCTCCCGCCAGGCATCAATCCATAACCCCAACCCGATCGTAAACGTCATCGTCAAATAGCTCGCCAAAATCGTCGCATAGTAAAAGAGCGACGACATCCGGCCCGCAGGTCTCCCAAACCGCACCAGCGCCCAATCCAGCAGAATCCCATCGGAATCCCCAAAATTCAGCACCTGCCAATGGAACCGCCAGCGCAAAAACAACTGCCCCAGCCCCATAATCGCCACAGGCACCATCGGCAACAGCAGCAGCCAAGCCAGCCGTCGCATCTGCTGCTGCGTCCGAATCAACCGCGCCTGCGCCACAAACACCACAAAAAACGGCAGAAAATTAAACAGCCCCGGCAACGAATAATCCCGCCGCTGGGCAAACAGCGCAATAATCACCATCCAGCTCCCCAGCAGCAGCAACCCCTGATTCACAAAGGTCTGCACCATCACATTCGCCCGCCGCCGCCAGACCATCAGCGAGCAGACCAAGATCGTCACCCCCCCCAGCAGAATATTCAACGGCATCCCCAGCACCGCCACCTGCATCACATTCCACAGACGGCGGAGCGCAGGATCGGGATGGGATTGCAGCCGTAGCCAAGAAGATTGCATGGGATCAAGGGATCTAAGGACTCCAGAGCTGCCATTCTACGCCTAAACCACCTCACTTGCTTCCACCATCACCATCTTCCACTGCCGCGTCAGCCGAATCTGGGCCAGCACAAACACCACGGGCACCACCCTTGCATAGTTACTATCAATACTCCGCCAGCCCAGATCCGCAAAAACCAAGCCCACATCGCCGGACCCACCCAAGCGAGCACCGATCGCGTCGCCCCATACCGCGCCGCCGTCGCCGCCATCCCATGCTGGGCCATCTTCAGCGACACCTGCGATCGCAAATGCGTCCCCAGGGCCAACCCTCCCTGGGCCAAGGTCTGCTTCGCCACCTCATGGCGCGCATAGTGCAGGGCAAACTGCCGAGCAATCAACTGCAAAATCAGGGGCCTAACCACAGCATTGACGGCGATCGCACTGCCCCCCTTGAGGAGCAAACCCATCGGATCCCGCTGCAAGGCCACGGGGAGTTTACGCGTCAAGTCATGGTGGGAGATGCTGCGCTGGACGCGATCGCTCAGGGACTGCTGTTCCTTGGGAGGAAGTTTCTTCCAGGCGCGCTGGAGCAGATGGAGGAAAATCTCAGACTCGATCTCTTCAGTGCCCATGGCCACTTCGTAGGGGACGCGCAGGTGGCGGCAGATGCGGAGCAAAATATCGCGGTAGGGCATAGTTTCGCCCCGGCCTTGGAGAACGGTCATCCCATCGGCGGCCAGATAGCGGAAGCGATCTTCTAGGGCATCGAGCCGATCGTAGTACTTCAGACTTTGGACATCGAGCGGGTCCAACCCATTGAGATAATCCAAGGGATTGAACTTCGGGCGGAACAGAATCTCCGTCAGCTCCTGCAATTCCTCATCCGTGGCCAGCTCTAAAGCATCCCGCAGCTCATCCACAATCCCATTGCCTCACAAATCATGCGCAAATCCGATCGTATTCTAGCGAACCTGGGTTCTTCTCGATGGGTGCGAAAACCGATCGCCCCCCATATCGGATAATCAAACCACCACTACCGACCTGTACCATGCTAGATGTTGCCATTGTCGGAGCCGGAATCGCTGGCCTGACCGCCGCTCGATCGCTCACCGACCAAGGCCAGCAGGTTGCCCTGATTGAAAAATCACGGGGGCTGGGCGGTCGTTTGGCTACCCGCAGACTGCCGGGCACCCATGCCGATCACGGTGTTTGCTATTTAAAACCGAAAGGTAAAGTTTTCCAACGATTGATTGAGGAAGCGATCGCCGCTGGCGTTTTGATCCCCTGGCAACCGAACACCTACGCCTCTCCCCTCGGTATCACGGCCTTTGCCAAATGGTTGGCCCAGGGTTTGACCCTCCACACAGGCGAACGGGCGATTGCGCTTTCCCACAATACCCACTGGAGCATCACCACCGACAGCGGCCTCGAAATCTCTGCGAAAAAACTCCTCCTGGCAATTCCGGCTCCCCAGGCGATCGATCTGCTCAAAACCTGGCCCGATACGTCCACCGAAGTTTTAACCCAACTCCAAAGCGTTACATTTAATCCTTGCATCACAGCGATCGCCACCTATGCCCCGCAAGATCCCATTCCTTGGCAGGGCTTACCCATAATCAACGATCCCAATCTCACCTGGATCGCCCTAGAAAGTAGTAAGCAGATTTCGCCGTCCCACCCAGTTTTGGTGTTTCACAGCACTGCCGCCTTTGCGAAACAGCAGTTTGAAGCTGACGATCTCACGCCCGTCGGACAGATGCTCCTCGCCAGCGCTGCCCAAGTGACCAACCTCCCCTGGCTGAGCGATCCCACTCTCCTGCAAATCCACCGCTGGCGCTACGCCTTCCCCACCGCGCCGCTCAATACCCCATACCTCCAAGCAGGTTCAAACCTCTACCTTTGCGGAGACTGGTGTCTGGGCGATCGCGTGGAAGCGGCCCACCGGTCGGGACTGGCTGTGGCTGTGGCGATAGACCAATCATCAGTCTAGGTCAACAGTCCGATCTGAACTTGGCCATCAGTAATCCGACTTGGATAGGTCGCGATCGCCACCCCAGCATCATCTAGACATTCTCCAGTCTGAAGATTAAAGTTCTGCTTATAAATCGGCGAGGCCACCTTGGGGATGCCGTTGCGATCGCCCACAATGCCCCGTGACAGAACGTAGGCTTTACTAAAGGGATCGTAATTGTCGATCGCATACAATTCGGAAACCCCTTCTAAACCACCAGCTTGCCAGTGGAAGACAGCCACCTGCTGCCCCGAAACCATGGCACAGACGCCTGTATTCGGGGGAATGCGATCGAGGCGACAGACGGTCACCCATTCAGTGATGTTTTGTTGGGTCGTGGTTGGAAGCATGGTTTGGGCTCGGGTAGGTTGGATGATTGCAGAAATTAGAGATTGCGGATGCCGACAAGGACTTCGCGTTCATGGTCGTAGGGCGGACGGGCTTGGCCCCGCTCCTCGACGCGCATCAGGCTCGGATCGGGCTCCTCCGAATTGACGAAATGGCTGAATCGTTGGAGTTTTTTCGGGTCCTGCAAGGTGGCTTTCCACTCGCATTCGTAGGTGGCTACCTGATGATTCATTTCGGCTTCTAATTGGGCGGCGATCCCAAGGGAGTCGTTAATTACCACCTGCTTGAGATAGTCCATGCCCCCTTCTAATTTGTTCAGCCAGGTTGCCGTGCGTTCCAAACGGTTTGCGGTACGGATGTAGAACATCAGAAAGCGATCGATATATTTAATCAGCATTTCCTCATCCAAATCCGCAGCCAAGAGCTGGGCATGCTGGGGTCGCATACCGCCATTGCCGCAGACGTAAAGGTTCCAGCCGTTTTCCGTGGCGATAATCCCAAAGTCCTTACTCTGGGCCTCAGCACATTCGCGCGTACAGCCCGACACCGCCGACTTCAACTTGTGAGGTGCTCGCAAACCGCGATAGCGCTGTTCCACCCGAATTGCCAAACCCGTTGAATCCTGAACACCAAACCGACACCAAGTGCTGCCAACACAGGATTTCACCGTCCTTAGTGCTTTACCGTAGGCATGGCCCGATTCAAAACCAGACTCCACTAAACGCTGCCAGATTAAAGGCAACTGGTCTACCCTTGCGCCTAACAAATCGATCCGCTGGGCTCCGGTGATTTTGGTATAGAGCCCGAAATCACGGGCTACCTCACCCAGTACAATCAATGCCTCCGGCGTAATCTCGCCCCCTGGAATACGGGGAATCACCGAATAGGTGCCATCCTTCTGGATATTGGCGAGGAAAGCATCGTTTGTATCCTGGAGGCTAGCGTGATTGAGAATGTAATCATTCCAGACCGAAGAGAGAATCGAGGCCACAGCGGGTTTACAGATTTCGCAGCCCTGGCCTTGACCATGACGCGAGAGCAGTTCCTCAAAGCTCTGAAGATTCTCCACCCGCACCAGTTGGTAGAGTTCCTGGCGGCTGAAGGCGAAGTGCTCACAGAGATTGTTTTTAACTTCTAGGCCCGCCTTCTTCATTTCCGCCTTGAGCAAATCCGTCACCAGCGGTACACAGCCACCGCAGCCTGTTCCGGCGTTTGTGCATTGCTTGACGCTACCGATATCGGTCAGATTGTCGGCTTGAATCCGGCTGCAAATTTCGCCTTTGGTGACATTGTTACAAGTACAAATCTGGGCGGTGTCCGGCAGACTGTCCACACCCATGGATAAGCCGCCGCCCTGGCGATCGGGCAAAATCAAGTCCTCAGGATTCGGGGGCAACACGATCGCATTCTGCATCAACTGCACCAAGTTACCGTAGCTGGAGGCATCGCCCACCAGAATGCCGCCGAGCAGTTGTTTCCCCGAGGCATCAATCACCAGTTTTTTATAGGTGCCCTTGAGTGCGTCGCGATCGCCACTTCCCTGGCTCCCTCTGTCTTGGCAAACCCATCCCCAAAGCTGGCTACATCCACACCCATCAGTTTGAGCTTCGTAGACATGTCGGCGCCGGTGAAGCTGTTGCTCTGGGGCTGACAGATGTTGTCGGCAGCGATCGCGGCCATCGTGTAACCCGGTGCCACCAGGCCGTAAATCCGACCATCATGGAGGGCACATTCGCCGATCGCGTAGATATCGGGGTCCGAGGTTTGGCAAAATTCGTTAATGACAATGCCGCCGCGATCGCCCACGCTGAGGTCACAGCTCTTGGCCAATTCATCACGGGGCCGTATCCCAGCGGAAAAGACAATCATGTCGGTTTGCAATTCCGTGCCATCGGCAAACTGCATTTTGTGGACTTTACCGTTTTCGCTGACGATCGCCGTGGTGGATTTACTCGTATGGACCGTGACATCCAATTCCTGAATCTTATCCTTAAGAATCAAGCCCCCGGCCCCATCCACCTGCACAGGCATCAGACGGGGCGCAAACTCCACCACATGGGTTTTTAATCCCATATTCTTCAGCGCATTGGCACATTCAAGACCGAGTAAACCACCACCCACAACCACGCCCACCTTGCACTGCTTTGCGTAGGCCGACATGGCTTCGAGATCTTCAATAGTGCGATAGACAAAGGTGCCTTCGACATCTTTCCCTGGAATCGGTGGCACGAAAGGGAAGGAACCCGTGGCTAGGACCAGTTTGTCGTAGGCGATCGTCACACCATTATCAGAAGTGATGGTTTTTGCGGCGCGATCGATATGATTTGCTTTATCGCCAATATGAATATTAATATTATTTTCCTGATAAAACCCCGGCTGCACCAACGTCAGGTCCGCCGCCGTTTTGCCGCTGAAAAACCCGCTGAGATTGACGCGATCGTAGGCTACACGCGGTTCCTCGCAAAAGGTCGTCAGGCTCCATTCTTGACCGTCATCCTTGGCCAGCATCCGCTCCAAGAACTTATGTCCAACCATGCCGTTACCGATCACGACTAAATTCTTCTTTGTGGCCATTAGAACCTGTTTGAAGTAGTGAGAGTGCTAAAGATTGTACAAGTGTGGGTCCATCCGTCAATCAATTTGGTATTCCTCAATACAAAATGCCCTAGCCTATGGGCAAAGAGCATCGATCCCATGGGTGAAGAGAATGGGAGGTGGGCGATCGCCCAGAATATTACGTTTTGCATTTAAATGTAAACTTTCTAAGCGTCATACCCTGGCGATAGGTTCAGCGCGACTTCCTTGAAACGTCTGCTGCCGTTCTGCTTGATTTTTACTGTTACACAGATGTTAAGAAAATCGCCGTCTCTAAATCTCGGTGTTAGCTTAAATCTATTCTATTGCCCTACATGGGTGAGCTTAATACACTAGATATGGAAACCGCTTCATTCTTTTCCATCTTGCCTGCTGCCTCGCTTCAAAAGCAGACCAAGATTGTCCGACGTTGTAATCAATTTTTGGCAGCTTTAGTCGCTTCTACGGCCCTCTCCCTCGCGCCCCCAGCCAAGGCCCAGCCGCCCATACTACCAGCGGCTCCGCCCCCAATAGCAGGGGTCAAAACACCGATCGCCATGATTCCCGTTGACCTGGTTGTCGTACCTGTGGCGATCGCTGGTGTGATTCTCCTCGGCCTGACCTGCGGCGGTCTCGTGGTGATCGGCGAACGCGAAGTTGGGATTGTGGTGAAGAAGGTCTCCTTTGCTGGACGCCGCCTGCCACCGGGACGACTGATCGCCCTCGAAGGTGAAGCGGGCTACCAGGCCGACACCCTCGCTCCTGGCTGGCATTGGGGCTATTGGCCCTGGCAGTTTGGAGTACGTAAGGAATCTGTGCTGGTGATTCCCCAGGGCGAAGTGGCCTTGATCGTGGCCAATGATGGCACCTCGATTCCCCTGGAGCGGATTTTGGGGCAGGTGGTGCCCTGCGACAATTTCCAGGATGCCCGCAAATTCCTAGCAAACGGCGGCGAAAAGGGCCGTCAGCTAGGCTTTCTCACCGCCGGAACCTACCGGATCAACACCGCCCAATTCAAAGTGATCACGGCTAGCAACGCTGACCAACATGGCATGCGGCCCGAGCAGCTCAACGTCTACTCCGTCACCTCCGACAAAGTCGGCATCGTCTCCACCCTCGACGGGATGCCGATCGAATCCGGGGAAATCGCCGGAGCCGTCGTGCCCGACCATGACAATTTCCAAAACGGCCAGAAATTCATCCAGCAAAACGGACGCCGGGGTTTGCAGCAGCAGATCCTGCTGTCGGGGTCCTGGAACCTCAACCCCTGGTTTGTGCAGGTGGAGCAAGTGCCGATGACCGAAATTCCGATCGGCTACGTCGGCGTCGTGGTTTCCTTCGTGGGGGATGCGCCGGATGATGTGAGTGGGGCGGGCTTTACCCATGGCAACCTGGTGCTGGTCGGCCACAAGGGCGTTTGGGTCACGCCGCTTTACCCTGGCAAACATCCAATCAACACCCGCGTCATGAAGGTGGAATTGGTCCCGACCATTAATATTGTGCTGAACTGGGCCAATCGCACCGAACGTCACCACTACGATGCCAACCTAGCGGCCTTGACCGTGCGCTCCAAGGACGGCTTTGCCTTTGCCCTAGAGGTCTCCCAAATCATCCATGTCGGAGCCCTCGACGCCCCCAAGGTGATCTCCCGCGTCGGCTCCATGCAAAACCTCGTAGACAACGTCCTCGAACCCAGCATCGGCAACTATTTCCGCAACTCGGCCCAGGATTACACGGTGCTCGACTTCCTAAATGCGAGAAGCGATCGCCAGTCTGAAGCCGCCGAATACATCAAAACTGCCCTACGGATCTACGACGTCCAGGCGATCGACACCCTAATCGGCGGCATCCAGCCCCCCGCCGAACTGATGCAGACCCAGACCGAACGGAAGCTCGCCGAGGAAAAGCGCAAAACCTACGAAGTCCAACAAATGGCCCAAACCCAACGCCAGCAGCTCGTACGAGAAACAGCCCTGGCGGATATTCAGCAGGAACTGGTCCAGTCCGAGCAGAGCGTCAATATCGCCGAACTCAAGGCCAATGCCCAGATTAAACAGGCCACCGGGGAAGCAGAATCCACCCGTCTCAAAGCCTCCGGGGATGCCGAAGCGATCCGCGCCACCGGGAACGCCAAGGCTGAAACCTACCAGGCCGGGGTGAATGCCCTGGGTGGCCAGAGCTATACGGCCATGCAGTTGATGCAGATTATTGGCGATCGCACGTCCGGCTGATCCCGGATGTCCTCGTGGGAGCCAACGGCAATGGCAATGGTCTGGTCGATGGACTGCTGTCGATGATTCTCTGGAACCAAACTGAAGGCAAGCCACCAATCCTTGGGACCAAACGCCCTGAGGAAACAGAGGCGGAACTCGCCCCGATCAGCCAGGAAATTCTGGACCAGGGCGATCGCCTGACGGCTAGCAAACTCAACCCCTACAGGCACCGATGCAAGGACCCCCGAGAATTCTGTATAATGCCAGCAATATTGAAGCGCCGATCTAAAGTTTATTGATGCCCCTGGTCACTTCTACTGGATCAACTCAACCATGTTGATAGAATCTCCTCCAAAACCGATCGGTGAAAAGCGCCTCACTTTCCATAACCTGACTTGGCCTGCCTTCAAGCAGATTCATAGTCTGCTGGCCGCCAATACCCGCGCCCGCTTCACCTATGATCATGGCACGCTTGAAATCACCATGCCCCTGGAAATCCACGAACGATCGGCCCGCTTAATTGAACGTTTTATCCTAATTCTTGTGATGGAAATGGGCTTGAAACTTAAAACCATGGGTTCTACGACCCTCGATCGCGAAGATCTCCTCAAAAGCGCTGAGCCCGATAACGGCTACTACATTCAAAATTATGCCCAGGTGGCTGACCATGAAATCGATCTCGATATTGATCCGGCTCCCGATCTAATTGTTGAAGTAGATATCACCCACACCGATTTGAACAAAGATAGTCTCTATGCTTCCATGGGCGTGATGGAGTTTTGGCGATTTGACGGTAAAAACTGGCGGATTCTCCAGCTCCAGGATGGTGAATATGTGGAGGGCGATCGATCGCCCACGTTTGCTCTTGTCTCTAAATCCGATCTCTATGAATTCCTGAAAATTGCGTTTCGCGACGAAATTGCTGCTGAAATGGACTTCCGACAGCTCATTCGTCAGCGATTGCAAGCATTAAATTAGTTTGATGCCTAGGCTGTGGGGGGGTGATCGTCGATCAACTAATCCGCTTTGGGTTTTCGAGGCGGGTTGTGCGATCGCATATTAATCAGGCAATTTTTTCACCCAATCTACACCTTGTAAGATCACGGCGATCGAAGGGGGCAAATCACAACTGGATATTGCCGCATTAAATTAAACTGTTCCCCCTGTTGGATTTGCTGGTGAGGTATTAATTACTACACAGTCCATTTTATTAATATTTCCTCAATAGCTTCAACTGAGACAGCCTCATCCCGATCGATCGCCTCCAACCCTTCCTTCACACCAACCATAAACTGGACTTTCTAGACAATCTCTTGCAGCGAAGCCTCTGCGGGGAGATGTTCAAGGCAATAATAGCTTCCTTGTCACTCATCGCCCCAGCCTACTCCATATCAAACAACACCGTCGTCATATACCGATCGGCCCACTCCCGCCCAAACGCCTTCTCCAACACCCGACGCGTCTTATCATTCTCCTGCTGCCGATCGCAATAGTAGCGCTGGCCCGCCAGAATCTCCGATCGCCGCTCAGGCGTCGCCACCGTAGCCACCGCCTGCCGACAATGCAACTCCAAATACTCAACGACGCGATCGACAAACACCGCCCCCTCCCCATCATCACTCGGATGAATAAACAGGCAAAACGGCGAAAAAATATCCGCCCACCCCGGAAACTGCCGCTCCTGGGAAAACCGCAGCGCATCCATCGACCCCAACTGCTCCTGGTAATCAGGCGGCAACAGCCCATCCCCCGCCACCGGCGACAAATCCGTGATCGCCATGCTCAGACGCCCCCGCCCCCCCACAATATCCGCCCCAAACATCGGCAACGCATAATCGCTCCGGGGAAACATCACACAATGCAGAATATCCAACGCCTCCCCCACCTTCGCCAACTCCATATGCAGCTTCCGGAACTGCGGCGTCTGGAAGCAATGATTCTCAATCACAATCCGCTCCCCCTCCATCTTGCCCTCCACATAGCCCAAATCCGACGGCAAATAGTAGGGCTCCAGATCCAAATGCTCCCGCCAGACCGCCTCAATCCGATCGGCCAACTGCCGAATCAAAGGGTGCTGCCGTTGGCGAATCGAGTGAGTAGGACTAGAAATCATGGGTTGAAGTCAGACAGAACAAGGGTCAAGGACGATCGAAGGAAAATAGCAACAGCTATAGAATGGCCCAATCATCCCGGCTGAGGACCACTATACTTATAAGTCTAAGGCGCTATCTATCAAACATTCAAACCATTCTCCAACCTCATAACAGTACATACGACCTGAAGGGTAAATCCTCAAATCCTCCGGATGGCCCAGTCCCCCCTGAGAATTCAGCTAAAACTCGGATGCTTTCCCCGATAATATCAGGTTGCCTGAATTCGGATCAGCAGGGTATAACCACTGTAAAGAAAATATTTATTCTCCGTGACACGCTATGTCTGGTCAAATCTTGGCGGATCGGTATGAG
This sequence comes from Alkalinema sp. RU_4_3, assembly GCA_012031975.1. Classification (GTDB taxonomy): domain Bacteria; phylum Cyanobacteriota; class Cyanobacteriia; order Leptolyngbyales; family Leptolyngbyaceae; genus JAAUSA01. The sequence continues at coordinate 14,856 of JAAUSA010000059.1, forward strand.
ATCGAAAAGCAGCTTGGGAAGCAAGCGGGGCGTTGGACCCTGCTGGCCCGCGATGTACGCACCCAGGAGCAGGTCGTTGTAAAACTTATCTTTGTCGATGCCCAACTGAGCGCCGACGACAAAAAACTCTTCGATCGCGAAGTCTCCATCCTCCAGAACCTCTCCCACCCCTGCATCCCCGGCTATCGCGACTACTTCGAGACCGTCATGCCCGACGACACCCGCGCCCTGGCCCTCGTCCAGACCTACGTGCCCGGCAAGTCCCTAGAGGAGATCCTCCAGCAGGGCCGCACCTTCACCGAGGAAGAAACCCGGCAGATCGCCAAGGTCCTCCTGAAGATCCTCGACCACCTGCACAGCCAGATCACCCCCGTCATCCACCGGGACATCAAGCCCAGCAACGTGGTGATCGGCACCGATCGCCGCCCCTACCTGGTGGACTTCGGCTCCGTCAAAGTCACCCTCAGCCAAGAAACCGCCGCCTACACCATGGTCGGCACCTACGGCTACATGCCCCCTGAACAGTTTGGCGGGCGGGCCTTGATCGCCTCGGACCTCTACAGTCTGGGCGCAACGCTGATCTCCCTGCTCACGGGCCGCGAACCCTCACAGATCAGCCGCAAAGGCACCCGCTTTGACTTCGAATCCCTCGCCGATCTGAGCCCAACTTTTGCCGACTGGCTCCACTGGATGACCGAGATCAACGTGTCAAAACGTCTCCAGTCCGCCAAGGAAGCCCTCCAGGTCCTCGAATCCGGCAAGGTGCGGGAAGCCCTCTAGACCCTGGGATTGTCCCTCGGCCGCTTCGGATTATGATAGAGGGAGATATTTTGCCCCAGGCACCGTAGAAACACCATGGATACCAAAGCGTTTAAGCGATCGCTCAACCACTCCGCCCAGTACCATCGTAAGGGCTTTGGCCATGGAGAGGCGGTATCCCAGACGCTACAGTCCGAGTATCAAAGCCCCCTGATCCAGGAAATCCGCAGCCAAAACTACCGCCTAACGCGCGGCAACGTCACCATCAGTCTGGCCCAGTCCTTCGGCTTCTGCTGGGGGGTCGAGCGCGCTGTGGCCAGCTGCCTACGAACCCGCACCCACTTCCCAAAGGAGCGCATCTGGATCACCAACGAGATCATCCACAACCCTTCTGTGAACCAGCGCCTTAAGGAAATGGAGGTGCAGTTCATCGAAGTCGAAGGCAAGGAGAAGAACTTCTCGGGCGTGGCCAAAGGCGACGTCGTGATTCTGCCCGCCTTTGGGGCCAGCGTCCAGGAGATGCAGATCCTCAACGATCGCGGCTGTACCATCGTCGATACCACCTGTCCCTGGGTCTCCAAGGTCTGGAACACCGTGGAGAAGCACAAGAAGATGGAGTACACCTCGATCATCCACGGCAAGTACAACCATGAAGAAACCGTGGCCACCAGCTCCTTTGCTGGCACCTACTTGATCGTGCTGAACCTAGCCCAGGCCGAGGAAGTGGCGGACTACATCCTCAACGGGGGCGACCCGGAAGCCTTCCTCGCCAAGTATAAAAACGCCTATTCAAACGGATTCGACCCCGATCGCGACCTCCAATGCGTCGGCATCGCCAACCAAACCACCATGCTCAAGGGGGAGACCGAGGCCATCGGCAAGCTGTTCGAGCGGACCATGATGCGCAAGTATGGCCCAGACCAGGTGAATGAGCATTTCTGGAGCTACAACACGATCTGCGATGCCACCCAGGAGCGCCAGGACGCGATGTTTGAACTGGTGGGGGAGAAGTTGGATTTGATGGTGGTGATTGGGGGCTATAACTCGTCGAACACCACGCACCTGCAGGAGATTTCGGTGGATCGATCGCTCCCTTCCTTCCATATCGACTGTGCCGAGCGCATTGGTCCGGGGAACCGAGTGGAGCATAAGCCCTTGGATCAGGATTTGACGGTGGAGGAGATCTGGTTGCCGGAGGGGCCGTTGACGATCGGCATTACTTCGGGGGCCTCGACACCCGATAAGGTGGTGGAGGATGTGATTGAGAAGATCTTTGCGATCAAAAATGCGGCGGTAGCGGTGTGATGCGGTTGGTATTGCTGGTATTGCTGGGCGTGCTTTGGGCGGCTCCGGTTTGGGCAGAGAGTCTGGGGGATCGTCTGGCATCCTACCCAGACTGGCATGGCAAGCCCAGCACCCAGCCCTCGAAGGGAGACTTGGCCTATCCGACTTGGATGGAGGGTCCTTGGCTGCTACGGACGACCCAGGTGGACCAGGTGGCGCCCTTGGCACCGGAGATCGTGACGCCGGGGTTTGAGAGCAATCGGCAGTTTTTGGATCGGGATGTGGATTTTCCGATTCAGTTTGTGCGACGGGGGGGGATGGTGGTCTCCGATCGCGCCTTCAATGGCATGAGTATCGCTAGGGCCTACCTGGGGGATCAGGCGCTGTCGGTGAAGGTGGACCCCCAGAACCCTAATCGGCAGTTGACGCTGCTGAAGAACGATCGGCAATTGGAATCGACCATTAGCGATCGGGCCGTAGAGGAGCCGGATGGGGATCATTTTCTGACGAGCGAAGTGTTTCAGCAGGTGTTTCGGACGCCCACGGGATCGCCCTATTTAAATCAGGTGGAGACGACGACGGCCTATACCCACCAGGCGGGACAGCCGGAGATCGTGGCGGATCAGGTGACGGCGATTTATTTGTCTCCGAGCGACCCGAAGTATTTTCAGGCGGGGGATCGACCTGTGGCGATCTATCGCTATCGTCTGGCATTTTTACCTAGGACTAGCGAGTAAACTGTCTTTACGGAACCGAATATATAAGTAAACTTTGATTTCATCGACTATGCGTTCTATGGAACGGTTTGCTAATCTCTATGCATAGAGATACAGAATTTTATTTCTATCGGGTTGAAGATTTTCCTTTGGGGTCTGTTTGAATTAATGTTCACTGAAAACTTAATATTGTTTAAATGGTTGTTAAATAATTATTTAGAGTGGTCCATCGCATTAACCCCATCGAATTTCCGGACCTTTGTTTTTAGATTTTGGAGCTAATGCACCATGGACCGTTTCACAATTAATCCCTACCGCGAAGAGTGGATCGCTGACTGGTGTGAGGCCCATGGCTGGACCGATTGGTTCTGTGAGCAGCGGTCCTATTGGGCCTTTCCGCCCCATTCGGTGATGGCTGTGCCGATTCCGACGAAGGTGCTGCGGACGATCAAGATTAAGCATGGCATGAGTGCGGACGAGCAACGCTGGGCTTTCATGGCCTGGGTGGGGGTAATACTTGGGGTCATCCTGAGTTATGAGATTGCGTCACCTTTGCCGATGCTGCTGGCTTTGGGGTTTGGGGCGATCGTGGCGGCGAGAATGGAAGAGGATGAGGTTTAGGCTGATGGTGTGAAATCCCCCGATCGGTTCCCCCGATCAGGTGAGGGCGAGGAACAGGGACGATCGCTAATATATCAACAAGTATAGAGCACATAAGTTCCTAGAACAACTCGGGGTGGGGCATCTCGAAGGGTTCTAGGGATTTTTTATGGTTTGTGATGACTGGGTTGAGGAATTGTTTTAGCGTTTGTCTGTGGGCTTCTGATAGGTGGTTGTCATGGCCGCCGCCTTTGGATGATAATCAGTTGTTTTTTAGGGCTGCGGGCTGCGGCATGTAAGTCCAGGTAGGTTTGTTTTCGGGATGGTTTTTGAGGCGGTTTTTGAAGCGGTTTTCGAAGCGGTTTTCGAGGCATTGTGCGATCGATCCATAGTGTAGAGTAGGAAGTGTAGAGTAGGAAGTGTAGAGTAGGAAGTGTAGAGTAGGAAGTGTAGAGTAGGATGATGTTATCGCTTTACCCATCTTGTGTTGTTATATTAGCTCATCGACAAATAATTTATGGCTTACAGCGATTTTAAGACGGTTGGCTCGGTTAAGGCGGCCTTTGGACTGACCACGATCGAATCTGTTCAGTTTCTCCCACAGGTGCCTCCAGTGGCTCCAGGTGAAATTCTGACGGCAGTTTTGGCGGAGAATTTACCGTTGGCGACGGCTAGTGGGAGTGAGAAGGCGCGATCGGAGTTGATTATCAGTCCTGTTTTGGTGGAGGTGAGGCGGCAGCTCGATCGCAAGATTGGGCTATTTTCTGGGGAGGATTTTACGGTTGATCCGGAGGCAAAGCTGAGTGGACGGTGTGATTTTTTGATTAGTCGATCGATCGAACAGCTTGAGATTGAAGCTCCGGTGGTGGTGTTGATTGAGGCAAAGCAGGCAGATTTGAAGTTGGGGTTGGGGCAATGTATGGCTGAGATGGTTGCGGCTCAGCGGTTTAATCAAGCTAGGGAGAAGCCTCTTCCGGTGATTTATGGTTGTGTGTCGAGTGGGATTCTCTGGCGGTTTTTGAAGTTGGAGGGGACTGTGGTGACGATCGATCTGACGGATTATGCGATTACGCCTGTCGATCGGATTTTGGGTTATTTGACGTGGATGGCGGAGAAGGGTTAAAACGAAATGGTGGGCGGTGGGTAATGCCCACCCTACGGTTGGATGGAAGGGTGGGCATTGCCCACACAATTGCATGGCATTCTCAAATTTTGAATTACTGTCTGATGATAGACCCTAAGCCTGGCGTATTATCTAATATTTGAATAAGATTGTGATGCCACATGGCTGAAATTCTATCAGCACGGTCTATATCTGATGAAACTATCTGATTAATCTCAAGGTCTGACATCATTAGTTGTTCCCTTAAGCCAAGCCCAATGATTGAATTTAACAGTTTTCCTTGTCTGCTGGTATTTGACCCAGGACCTATTTCTACGTGAGCAACGATTGGATCGATGACGCTACTATGAATGCCGTTTCTCAGAATTTCTACAGTGTTAGTCACGACATCTGCGCCCTTGAAATATAATCCGGCAACAATTTGAGGCGAGATCCAAGAGCCACGACTAATACAGCTCCATAGTTCTTGTTCGATCGCCGTGGATCTTTCTTGGAGTGTCAGATAAGAAATAAGTGCTGCTATATGATAGCGCCAATTGTCGGTAGCCAAAAGCCTGAGAGTATCTTCGGTCCATGACTTTTGCAATGGCAATTTTGATAGCTCAATAACTGATTTATGGGCTTTATCTACGGCCCCGCCAAGATGAAGCAATCTGAAATAGCTTGTATCTCTGTAAAAGAGATCATAGCAACCGGAAGCGATAGAATTCATAGGGGTGGCAGTTGCTACATTAATATCTTCAAACTGTTTCATCAGGTCCTGAACATGGGGATTCGATGTGCCGTAACTGACGATCGCAACATCCAAATCAATATTTCGATACAAGCTCAAGGCACGGTAAATGGCTTTCATAATCCAATCGGTTTCATTGCCAAAGGCCCCACCGCCGAGAAGCGTTAGAAATACTTGGTTGTTGCCCGTTTTCTTGGCGTTGAGGATAGCGGAGCAGATTGTGGCTTCGTAGGATGCTTCTAAAATTAACTTGGCAAAACTGGCCCATAGCGATCGGGAATAGGCAGTATAGGCCACAGGTAGCGCGGAACAGTAGGCTTGAGAAACAAAGTGCTGAACATTATCGAGGGTCACTTCTGTATCCCATTGGATGCCAATGCGTAATTGCTGACGCAGTTCATCACGTTCGGTTTCATCAAGGATTTGCAAGTGACTAGAAATTTCAGCTAGACCATTTGAGGTAGGCAAAACATAGCCATTTTGCATTCTCCACAGATGGCCATCGGTATTGCCTAAAGCAGCACCAAGGTCGGCGAGACAGTCTACTTGATTGTTGGCAGATTGACCCATTTGGCCGTTGACGGGGGCAAAGTAGTTGCGATAGATGGTGCCTGCTCCAGCAGCGATCGCACAAGCAGGTCCTTGGGTCGGGTCATTGTCATAGATGCCGATGCCCTGCTCAGGCGTGACGTTGGGTGAGACCATTTCTAGGAGATTGAATTGGGAGGCCACTTGGAAGAGGGCATTGGCGTTGGCCGGATCGGTGTGGAATTTCTGGATGTTGCCCCTGACCTCACGTAGGGATAGCTCACCGGGTTGAGGGCCACTGGCTTGGACCCGTTTTCTCAATTCGGCTAGGGATGGTGTTTCTAGGTGACCGCAGGTGAACGTTTTTCCATTGACCTGGGATGTCAGTGCGGTGCCGTCGATCGCAATGTTCCTATGAACTTGCTGGGGAGACTGTTCTGGAAAACCTGTCAGTGCTTCAAACCAATCCATGGACCCCTCTTGATAATTGGCGATATTCTCATGTTAGACGACAGAACCAGATTTATGACATGAACCATTACCTCGGGACTTCTGGCGATAGCTTGCTGCACTATTATCCATCAGAATGATGCAGGAATGCGATCGCTCACCTCTAGAAAATGAGCGATCGCCTGGAAATCACCGAACTATCACAGTCTTACACAAACTGAAAATCACAGGGGATCGAACCGTTTGGCTGTTTTGAACTACACTAATTAGAACACTACTAACAAAAATAACTGTATCAATGATGTTATCGCTATCTCTGTCATATAGATATCGTTACTAATATCAAAATTTAGTCAACTATAGCATCGCTATACAAGGTATTATTGCCACTGTCACCGTAAATCAATAGTGATAATTAAGACAAAGATGTCGTACGGCTTTTGGGCTGTTTAAGCGTACGGCTTTTGGGTTGTTTAAGTTAGGTTACAAAACCAGATACATTCCACAATTCTCTTACTATGGGGGAATGAACATACTTCTGTTCCTATTCTTTAAATAAATATTTCAGAGGTTGACTACGCTATGGCATTACAGAATGAACCTAGTGATCAGAACCAATCTGCGTCCGACAAAGCCAATCTTGCTGTTTGGTTTCGCACATCGGCAGAAGAGCCAAAAGTAGGATTTATTGCGGGAAATACGTTTGACCTAAAGGAAGTCACGTATTCTGCGATCGATGGAGAAGCTATATTTGAGGGTGACATCTCCTTCGGATCCGTTGAAGAGATGGAAGCGCTGGCAGAAAATGTCCAGCGTGGTGAGTTTGGCGTGGGCCTCACTGGAGGGCAATTTCGATGGCCGAATGGCCTCATCCCATACGAGATCGATCCAAGTCTTCCGAATCAACAGCGTGTTATCAATGCTATTCAACATTGGATCGCTAATACACCAATTCGATTTGTGCAGCGCACAGCGGCTAATGCTGCACAATTTCCCAACTATGTACGCTTTGTCGATCGCAATGCCTGTTTTTCTCAAGTAGGTATGCGTGGAGGTATGCAGGAAATTTCCCTAGGACTGGGATGCAGCACGGGTTCTGCTATCCATGAAATTGGCCATGCCGTTGGATTATGGCATGAACAAAGTCGAGAGGATCGCGATCGCTTTGTCCGCATTTTGTGGCCGAATATTGCAACTCAGATGCGCCACAATTTTGACCAGCATATTGCTGATGGGGATGATATTGGTGCCTATGACTTTGGCTCAATTATGCATTACCCATCGAGTGCGTTCAGTGTCAATGGACAGCCTACGATTGAAACGATCGGTGGACAAGCCATTGGCCAACGGACAGGGTTAAGTGCGGGAGATATTGCTGCAGTTCGGGCAATGTATGGTGTTGGCTGGGAATCGCTTGGCGGTGTGCTGAGTTCTGGTCCTGATGTATGCTCCTGGGCTTCTGGGCGACTGGATGTGTTTGTCCGAGGCACGGATAACGCCCTTTATCATAAGTGGTTTGATGGGGGTTGGTCTGACTGGGAGTCCCTTGGCGGTGTGCTGACTTCAGATCCAACCGCTGTATCCTGGAGCAATGGCAGAATTGATGTGTTTGTCCGAGGCACAGATAATGCCCTTTATCATAAGTGGTTTGATGGGGGTTGGTCTGACTGGGAGTCCCTCGGTGGTGTACTGAGTTCTGGTCCTGATGTCTGCTCTTGGGCTCCAGGGCGACTGGATGTGTTTGTCCGAGGCACAGATGATGCCCTTTACCATAAGTGGTTTGATGGGGGTTGGTCTGACTGGGAGTCCCTTGGTGGTGTGCTGACTTCAGATCCGAGTGCTGTATCCTGGAGCAATGGCAGAATTGATGTCTTTGTGCGGGGTACAGATAATGCACTGTTCCATAAATGGTTTGATGGGGCCTGGCGACCTTAGAGATCCAAACATCACGATCCCTGCCCTTAAATATTTTGGCGGTTAGGGATCGTGAGAAACGTGATGTTCTCGGATTGCCACTATTCCTAACTTTGGATCACCAATCATGTCCATGCAATGTCTTGTAGAAGGTGAGATTGCATTCGAGAATACAGGTGCATCATTTGTGGGTGCAACAGCCTATATTCGCCTTGAGGCTGCTAATCAAACTGATGCGGCATCCAGCATTATTGCTGAGCAAGTTATCCCAGATGTCTCCCATGAAGCAGGAGATTCTCAAACGCTAATCATCAGATTGAGTGGCCAGATTCCCAATGAAAAGACAAGCTGTATTGTCACAGTCCATATTGATGTGGATGGAGATAGGCAAGTGAGTCAAGGTGACTATATCAACATGGAAAGTTACCCAGTCATAACCTATGGTCATCCTCAGCAGATCTCAATATCTGTCCGGCAAGTTAGGTGAAAGATAAACTGGGCCTCGGATGGTGAACAGCTATCTTTGTTCTGCTGGATGCGGTTATAATGGCTAAAATTATCTGTAAATCCTAGAGAAGACTCTTCCGGTGATTTATGGTTGCGTGTCGAGTGGGATTCTCTGGCGGTTTTTGAAGTTGGAGGGGACTGTGGTGACGATCGATCTGACGGATTATGCGATTACGCCTGTCGATCGAATTTTGGGTTATTTGACGTGGATGGCGGAGAAGGGTTGAGGACTTCTGGAAAATTTTCCTACCTCTCCAAAATCTGTTGATAACACTGTTGGCAATTCATGACTCCTTAGGTGAATTCAGTCATTGATGATAGTGTTGTCTGTTAGAAGCACGGTCTGTTTGTTTACAGGTTTTGAGAGTTTGGATCATATTTGTTTGAGGGGAAAGATAATTCGGGGGGCCCTTTCCCCCCGCAAAAGAGCGCTTTCTGGGAGGACGTTACCGCCGTC
>JAAUSA010000272.1 GCA_012031975.1 Alkalinema sp. RU_4_3
GGAGCAAAGACCGATCAGATGGAGTTTCTTTCCCGACTCCTGCACCTGTTGACAACCTTAACTAAATTGGGATTTCGCAAAAGGGACCCATTGGCCACGGCATCGCCAATCCGGACTAATTCCTGGGGCACCACCCGGCCCGCTCCAATATTCAGATGGCCCACCTCCGAGTTGCCCATTTGGCCATCGGGCAGACCCACGTCTCGGCCTGAAGTGCGAATCAAGGTGTGGGGATAGACCTCCCACAGACTATTCATCACGGGAAGCTTTGCGGCGGCCACGGCGTTGCCGTCCTTCTCTTCGCGATAGCCCCAACCATCGAGAATTACCAGAACCACGGGGGATACAGTGCCCTGTGTCATATGAAACCTTTTATTGCATGGAGATTTCCAGGGCCGATCATAACACCCTATACCCGGAGGTTCTGCGATTCAGGTCTAAAAAACTATAGATTTTCTTCATACTTCCGCTGGGATCATCGATTCCAGCGACGGAAAACTGCAAACTTCCCTTTGTTTTAATAGGTATTAAGCCTGATCCAATTCAAAGATCTCAGCGGGTACGGTGGCCCCCTCCGGGAAGAGGGGCGTGGCGATCACGGTTTCGCCTATGAAGCGATCGAGGATTTCGTACTGACCCGATCGCCACTGTCGCACCGTCACCGTTTGGGTTTCGCTGTCGATCTGCCAATGCTCTGGAATGCCGCGCGCTGCGTACTGGGCCAGGGTGCGGGGGCAGAGTGGCTTTCCCTGGTCTGTCAACTCCACCACTAAGGGCGGTGCGGGTTTGTCTAAAGGAACCAGGCGACGGGAGAAGGGGCGATTGAGGTGTTGCGGATCCAGCAGCATCAGATCGGGATAGCGATTGATCGGGTCGCCCGCCAGGATTGCTGGGACCTGAACCTCCCAGGATTGGATCACCAGGCAATCAAACGGTGCGATCTCCGTTGCCGCTAGGGCAAACAGCAGGCAGCGCACCATGAACTCATGATTCTCCTTTAGGGGCGGCAGGTTCACCATTGCGCCGTCGATCAAGAGGGGGCGATCGCTACCGCTGTCATAGTTGAGGTATGCCTCCAGGATCATTAGCTGGCCTTACGGTGTTGTTGGGTATCCGGATGTTTGGCCATTAGTGGCGTCACGACGGATTCCTTGACGGGTTCTAGGAAGGGGGTTTCTGCCACTTCCTCGGCTTCCTCTCCATGACCGCCGAACCGCACGCCAATGAACAGGTCGTACACAAATCCCCAGAAGTCCTGCTTCGACTCCAAGATGCCGAGCTGCTGCGGCGAACCCTTGGCATCGAGCAGGGGTTTCATCTCGTAGTAGGCTGCTTCGTACTTGTACCAGGGAATGGCGGGCCAGAGGTGGTGGACCAGATGGTAGTTTTGGCCGCCGATCAGCAGGTTCAGGAGCTTGCTGGGATAGCAGCGGGCATTCAGCCAGCGATCGCGCTCATTGAAGGGCCGATGGGGCAAGTAGTCGAAAAAGAACCCCAACACCAGACCCACGATGGCTAGGGGTGGAAACCAGTAATTAAAGATGTAGTCAGCAAAGCCAAACTGAAGGCCCAGCAGGATCACGGCCACGGCCACGGCACGGGCGATCACCCATTCCCACAGCTCGTTGCGTTTCCAGAGCTTGCGCTGGAAGAAAAAGATCTCGTGGTAGATAAAGCGGGCATTGATGATCCATAAAGGTCCCCAGGTGGAGACAATATGGTCCGGATCATTCTTGGGATCGTTCACATGGGCGTGGTGCTGCTGGTGCACGCGGGTGAACACCGGGAAGGAGAAAAACAGCAAGAAGGCACTGCCATGGCCTAGAAAGGCGTTCATGCGGCGATCCTGGTGGGCTGCACCATGGCTCGCATCATGAATCACCGTCCCCACCATATGGAGGGCCAGCATATTCAGCAGAAAACTAATCCAACCGGGCCAATGCACCGCAAAGTAGCCGACCGCTGCGACTATTGCCAAGACTACCGACGCACAGAACATTTGTAGATTGAGATTTAACCAACCTTCTCCGGGCGTAAGGAGTTCCCTCGGGACCTTGTTGATAGGTACCGTCTTCGCCTCCACCATGACGTCACTCTCTCCTTTCACACACTCTGGCGTAGTATACCCGAAGCCCACAGTCATTAAGTTCAGTAAAGTTTTGTGAGTTCTCATTATTGAATCACGCATTTCCCTCGGAAGGCGAGGGTTTACGCAGAAAAAGTTTTTATTTTTTGGGAACCCCACCCCCTAGGGGGCGTCACAAGGAGGGTAGGCAATGGCGATCGCCCATTGGCCAAACCCCTTCCTCACAACCTTTTTGACTCTTTTTTCGAGGTTTCACCATGGCATTCTCTGTTTCTAAAGTCTACCGTTCAATTTTTGGTCTTTCACTGATGGGATCGATGGGTTTGGTCGGTGGGTTGGTTCCAGCTATTGCCGTTCAGGCGGCGACCAGTCGGACGGGGGATGTGACGGTGCCGACGGATGCGGATCCTGCCTCGACGCCCCAGCCCCAGACCGGCACCACCCTGCCTGGCAATATCCCCCTCAAGTCCGTGGCCTTCTCCTGCCGGACCAACCTGGGTCAGCCGACGGTGATGTATCAGCCCGAAAGCCAGCCGAACCAATACTATGCCTGGGCGGTGCCGAGCCAGATGGGCGGGGGCTGGAGCCCTGAGCGGCGCTGCGCCGAGATCGCCTCGCGCCTGGAGGAGTACCGGGCCGATGGTCTGGTGGAGATGACGACGGGCAAGGAAAACGGCTACAACACGGTTTGTGTCACCACCGATCGCAACGGAGCCTGTCGGATTGTCTTCACGGTCCGCGCGGCAGGATCCGGTGACGACCCGCGATCGCGTCTTTCAAAATTTAGCCTTCGGCGGATGAGTGGTCAAACAACCCAGGGGGTCTATACCTACACCAGTCGTGGCGGTAATGATCTGGGCAACCTGGGCCTTGGCGAAGTGGGTAGCCTGCTCAATGGCCTGTTCGGCGGTAGCAAGGCTCAAACCACTCAGCCAGCGATCGCTCCTCTGTCGGGGATTGATCTGCGGCCCTTCCTCGATCGCGCCGATGGCGGTACGGGGTCCAAGCTGATGCAGGCGGCGCCTAAGAAGACCCAGACGGTGGCCCCGAAAAAACTGCGTCGGCGCTTCTAACGTCCGTTCTGTCTCCTCCATAATGGCCCCCAAACCCCGAGTTTGGGGGTTTTGCCCTGGGAGGGATGGCTGGGATTGAAGTTGGGGTTCAATTTCGTGGTAATATCCCAAAGCTTTCTGCCCAAAATTTCAGTCCATCTGGAACAAAATTTGGTAGTGGTGCCGTAAACATTTTTGAGAGCCCGAGCAAACTTCATGCGTCCCTTAAATGCTAGCCGTAGAACTAAGATTGTCGCCACCATTGGACCTGTTACCAGTTCGCCCGAAGTTCTACGGGAGCTAATTCAAGCGGGGGCCACGACCCTGCGGCTGAATTTCTCCCATGGTACCCATGAAGACCATCTAAAAAGCATTCGAACGATCCGGCAGGTGTCCTATGACCTCAACCAGCCCGTCGGGATTTTGCAGGATTTGCAGGGGCCGAAGATTCGCTTAGGGAAGTTTGCCGATGGGCCGATCGTGGTCAAGCGGGGTGACAAGTTCACCTTGACCAGTAAAAAAATCCCCGGCACCCAGACCATTAGCTCCATTACCTACGAGACCCTTGCCGATGAGGTGCCCGCAGGTTCTACGATTTTGCTCGATGATGGCAAGGTAGAAATGTCCGTGGAAAGCGTGGACAAAGGCGCTGGGGAACTGCATTGTCGGGTGGTGGTCGGGGGAGAGCTCTCCAACAGTAAGGGCGTGAATTTCCCTGGGGTCTATCTGTCCGTTAAGGCGCTGACGGAGAAGGACCGAGAGGACTTGATGTTCGGCCTGGACCAAGGAGTGGATTGGGTGGCCCTGAGCTTTGTGCGCAACCCCCAGGATGTGATCGAAATCAAGGAGCTGATCGCCGGGGCGGGTAAGTCGGTGCCGGTGATCGTCAAGATTGAGAAGCATGAGGCGATCGAGCAGATGGAGGAGATTCTGTCTCTCTCCGATGGCGTCATGGTGGCGCGGGGGGACCTGGGTGTGGAGCTGCCCGCTGAAGATGTGCCGATTTTGCAGAAGCGCCTGATCGCCACCTCCAACCGTCTGGGTATTCCGGTGATCACGGCAACCCAAATGCTCGACAGCATGCTGAACAATCCCCGTCCCACCCGCGCGGAAATCTCCGATGTGGCCAATGCGATTTTGGATGGCACTGACGCTGTGATGCTCTCCAACGAAACCGCTGTGGGCAAGTACCCGATTGAAGCGGTGGAAACCATGGCGCGGATCGCCGTGCGGACGGAGCAGGAGCCCGGTCGGCGGATTAGTGAGGACTCGAATCGATCGATTCCCAATGCGATCAGCCGGGCCGTGGGCAAGATTTCGGAGCAGTTGAATGCGGCGGCGATCATGACGCTGACGAAGACGGGTTCGACGGCGCGGAATGTCTCTAAGTTTCGGCCCACCACGCCGATTCTGGCGGTGACGCCCCATTTGGACGTGGCGCGGCAGTTGCAGATGGTCTGGGGGGTGCAGCCGATTTTGATGCTGGATCTGACCACGACCTCCCAGACCTTCCAGGCGGCCTTGGGTGTAGCCCAGGAGCGCAACTACCTCCAGGAGGGCGATGTGGTGGTGCAGACGGCGGGTACGTTGCAGGGTGTCTCTGGATCGACCGATCTGATTAAGGTCGAGGTGGTGACAGCAGTGCGGGGCAAGGGCATCGGCATTGGCCAGGGGACTGCTGTGACGGGTAAGGCCCGCGTGATTCAGAATGGCGAGGACCCTAACCATTTCTCTACGGGTGAGATTCTAGTCGCTAATAGCACCACGGTTCAACATGTCGATGCGATTCGCAAGGCGGCGGGGATTATTGTCGAGGATCGCAGTCTGACCAGCCATGCGGCGGTGATTGGCCTGCGGTTGGGGGTGCCTGTGCTGGTGGGGGTGGAAAATGCCACGGCGACGATCCGAGAGGGTGAGATTGTCACCTTGGATTTGCAGCGTGGTGTCGTCTATTCGGGCGCGACAGGTGGTAAGTCCACCAATGGGACTAGTGGCATTTAGCGATTAACTGGCTACACTGGGACATGTTAATTATGTAGCGTGGCTTAGCCTGCGCTACTGTCCTAGTGCGAGGTTTTATGGCGGCTCCCCTAAGTGTGATTACGGATGTGAACCCGATTAAGTTTGGGACCGATGGCTGGCGTGGGGTGATCGCGGCGGATTTTACCTTTGAGCGGGTGGCGCTGGTGGCGCCGATTGCAGCTCAGGTGTTGAAGACGGTCTATGGGAAGGAAACGGGCAGTAACCAGATTATTGTGGGTTACGATCGCCGTTTCCTATCGGAGGATTTTGCGCGGACTGTGGCAGAGACAGTGCGGCGTCAGGGGTTTGATGTGTTGTTGTCGGATTGTTTTGCGCCGACGCCTGCGTTTAGTTGGGCGGCGAAGGATTTGGGGGCTTTGGGTGCCCTGGTGATTACGGCCAGTCATAATCCGGGGAGCTATTCGGGGCTGAAGGTG
>JAAUSA010000273.1 GCA_012031975.1 Alkalinema sp. RU_4_3
GACCGCGATATAGCGTTTGCCTGGCTGCTTGGGGAAGGTGGGGCGGGCGGCGGCCTCCTCCTCCTCCTCCTCCTCCTCCTCAGGCGATCGCGCTAGACCCGCTAATCCCGCAGCGCCCACGGCTCCCGCCACTCCCAACCCGGTGAGGTTGGCATCCCAGGCAGGTGTTTCGACCTTGGGTGCTTCGATGGTGGGTGTTTCGAGCTTGGGTAGTTCTACCTGCGGCGTTTCAACCTTCGGCGCCTCGACCTTCGGCAACTCCACCTGGGGCGGTTCGAGATTCGGTAGGTCTACCTTGGCCTTGGCGGCAGCCCCAGCGGCTAGACCCAATCCAGCAACGGCGGCGGCACCGCCGATCACATTCCCATTTGGGGTGGATTGGATTTTGGGCATGCTGATCCGGTTCGATCGCGCGATCGGCATCCATTCGTTCTGTTGGGTGCGGAAGCCAATTTCTGCCTGGTAGTCCCGGCCTCCGGTCAGGTTGCCGATCGCGCGATCGGTGGTGGTTTCGGTACAGGCGTAGTCTTGGTGGCTGTTGGCGTCGCCGCGATCGAGGCTCTTGCCCCCGGTGACGTCAGAGACGCGCAGGTTGTACTGGCGGCCTCCGGTTTGGCGGGCCTCATGCTTGACCATTTCGGGGACTTCCCATTCGGCTAGGGCCTGGTTGTTGGGTCGCTCGGCCAGGCTAATGCGCCCTCGGCCTAAAAACTTCCCTAGGGCCGCAGCGCCTAGGGCGGCGGCGCCAGCCCCGGCAACGGCGGTGCCCACACCGATCGGATTGAGGCCAGTTCCCTTGGCGGCGACTTCCGTGCCCCCGGCGATCGGGCTACCAGTGGGGGTGACAGGCGATCTGCGACCTGCCCCAGCGAGGCTGCCTGTGGCCACTTCGGGCGGCACGTCGGCGCGGTTTTGCTTATTCTTGCCCTTAAATAACCACCAAAGTCCACCTGCCCCAAGCAGACCGAGTAGGGGAATCCACCAGGGGAATTTGCCGCCGTCCACTTCTCCCGCTGTCGCTGCGCTGGCGTCGGCGGTGGTGCCGTAGCTGCTGGTGCCATTGCTGGCGGGGGGATTGGTGCTGTCAGCGGGTTGATTGGCTGGCGCAGCGGCGTTGCCGGAGGGGGCCGTCGTGCCTGCGGCTTCGGCTTCCAGGGTTTTCTTCACGACGTCTTGGCCGACGGGGGCGGCGGCATAGCCGAGGAAATCCTGGACGGCTTGACTGGCCCCCTGCTTGAAGATGTAGCCTCGGGGCTGGGAATAGGGGTAGCGGGGATCGCTCGGGAGGGTTTTGTGCATGGGGACGATGGTCACGTCGTCGCGGTTTTGCACCTGGTTGGCGATCGCATAACCAATGCCATCTTTGCCGAGTTCCTTGGCCATGGCCGCTGTGTCGTCGGTGCCGAGGGCCGTGGCGGTGGCTCCGGCTTGGAAGGGGGCGCCTTCAAATACTTTGTAGCGGCTGAGGGAAATGCGGGTGTCGCTGAATGAGGGGCGATCGATGAGTTTAATCGGGCCGGGTGCGCCGCCGAGTTCTGACCAGTCTTTGATTTCGCCTCGGAAGATTTTGGCGAATTGTTGGAAGGTGATGTCGCCTTTGAAGGGGTTGTCTTTACCGACGACGATGGCGATTTTTTCCCGACTCAGGAGCTGCTCTTTTAGGCCCTTAGCCTTTTCTTCCCCCGTCAGTGCGCGGCCCGTGGCAACGATGTCTAGGTCGCCTTTGAGTAGGGCTTCCAGGGCTTTGTCTGTGCCATTGGCGGCGAGATTGACCTGGGAGCCTGCAAACTTTTGCTCAAAGCTGCTCTTGAGGTTTTCGTTGAGCAGGGCCATGCTGCTGGAGCCGTCGAGGCGGAGTTTTGTGCCGCTTTTGACGGAGGCGGGCATGGGGAATTCGGATTTGGTTTCCTGGGCGATTGTCGGGATGGTGGTGAGGGCGATCGTGGTGGCCAGGAGGCCAAGGGGTAGATAGGTTAAAGGTTTCATGGTGTTGTGATAGCGCGATAATGTTGGAATGAATGCAGGTATTTCAAAGGGGTTTAAACGGCTTCGATGGAGAGCGAAACTTCACCGTGATTTTCGCCTTCGGAGTCGTCGAAGAAAAAGGCGGAGACGATCGCGCTTTTATGGACATCGAGTACGAGCGATCGCTGTATCCATTGAGACTTGACCAGGTGGATTGGACGGGCACTTTGGTCTGGTGGTTGGTGACGTCTCCGCCGTAGATCCAGAGCATGACGAGGGGTTCGCCGGATTGGCCAAATTGGTGGCTAAAGTTGCCGCTTTGAATGCTGATTGTGTTGGTGCCGGGGGAGAGGGAGAAGGAAACGGCTTTGTCCTCTATGGCTTTCATCTCTTCGGGGCTAACTTGAAAACAGTTATTTTTGCTATGAACATTAAGTTCCATTTTGTTTCCTCGCAAGGATTATAAAGGCACAAAGATGGCCTATATTAGGACCACGCCACAATTTATCGCAAGTTGGAGAATTAACCCAGGATGATCGCTGATTTTTTAAGGATTTCGGCGTAAATTAGTTGATAAAAGTTAATATTGGGACCTTTGCTTACGGAGATGGATAGGTGTCTCTCGTTGTTTTTTATACATAGACATCTCCTGGCTGCAGCAAGTCCAAATTCGGACCACAACCGACCAATCAGAGTCCTGGAGGGACGGCTCGACTAGCCCGCAATTCATTCGCGGGGAGGTTTAGGCAGCAATGATTAGAGTCCAAATCGCGGGATGATCTGATTACCTCATGAAGGGCCTGCGAATGAATTGCAGGCTAATCAAACACCGTCCCTCCAGGACTCCGACTCTCCGTGAAGATCAGTTTTATGTGGGAGGATTGTTGAACTTGGAATTGCTGTCGTGGCTGTCCATTGGTATTCCCAAGCGATGTGCATGTATTATTGAGTGAGAAATCATTCTTAAAAGCATTGTTCAGGGAGAGCATTCTGTATGTCCAAGTGCGACCTCGAAGTAACGCTGCGCGAGATTACGAAGGAAAACTGGCGTGATATCCTCCGCTTAAAAGTAGCCCCACACCAGGAGCAGTTCGTGGCATCCAATGCCGCGTCTATCGCAGAAGCGTATTTCAATCCAGAGGTTGCTTGGTTCCGTGCGATCTACGCTGGTGATGTGCCAGTCGGGTTTTTGATGTTGGAAGACAACGTAGCTCAGCAGGATTACTTTCTGTGGCGCTTTATGATTGATGAGCAATTCCAGGGGAATGGGTACGGGCGAAGGGCGCTGGAGTTGTTCTTCGCAGAGGTCAAGACGCGCCCTGGAGCAGATGCGCTCGAAACAAGTTGTGTGCCAGCCGAAGGGGGTCCCGGCCCGTTCTACGAGAAGATGGGTTTTGTGTACACTGGAAAAGAAGAGGAGGGCGAACTTGTGATGCGACGTGAATTGTGATTTAAAAATGGTAGGTGGGTCGCGATGTTCGAGGTGATTTGCCGCTGCTGATTTGAGCCGTTACCCTCTAATCACCACAATTTCCCGTCCCCCCGGCGACCCCCTTCGCTCAACGGTGGTCCGCTCCTCGATCGCCATCAATCCCCTCACCTCAGGGATCCGATCGAAGGGCGACAGCATGTAGTGAAGTTCTGGCTTACAAGGCCCAGCCGTATTGAAGTGACGTATCATAGCGATCGGCAATAGTGAGCTTCTTACCATTCTACTCGCCCCCGCCCAAGCTATTCATCTTCCTGCTTGATGCTTCTCCGCTTCCTCCTCATCTCTTTTGATAAGCTTTGGGTGTTATCCCTGTCATCTGACGGAAAACTTTTGTTAGATGAGTTTGATTTGCAAAGCCGCAATCTAGAGCAATGTCACTAATTGAAATTACTTGCTGGTTTAGCAATTGCCTGGCCCGTTCCACACGTTGTTGCATCAAATACTGATAGGGCGTAATTCCCACCGATCGCTTAAAGCCTCGACTAAAGTGGGATTCGCTCATGTTGGTCACGATCGCCAAATCCAAAATCGATACATCCTGCGCCAAATTCGCCTGTATGTAATCAATAACTCGTCCCAATTGTGACCGGGATAATCCGTTGGCTTTGAACTCAAACGGAGGTTTGTTGACCGCATAGTTCTGCAACAAACGAGCCGCAAGAGCCGTTCCCAATGACTCGCCATACAGTCTGCCAGACATACAACCCGTTTGGATTTCCGTCTTGAGCGCGAGGGCTAGTTGCCGGATGACCGGATCATCTATTGAAAACTGTGGGATCAGTTCTATCTCACGCTGCCTCAATTCCTGAGCAGTTTGATTCAGCAATGTTGGACAAATCGCAATTACCGAAAATTCGACTTCCTGATCCCAGTTCGTCCGATGATCTAGAAACGCTGGGATAATATCCACCCGACCATTGCCATGGGCATATTGTCTAAACTTGCCGTTCACATGACGCTCCGCCTGAAAGCAACTTTTTGGGTCTGCGATCACCAGTGAATGTTGTAGCAGACAATGCTCCATTGTTTCATGGGGAGGATGGCAATAGTGGGTGAAAGTTAACCCTTTCCATCCAGTGCGATAGCTATCGATCAGGGGTGCCTGTGGAAGGACCCGCACTGCGTCCTCTTGGCTCGCAAAGTCAACTGTGGAGATTTTAGGATTAACCATAGGCTTTGCCAAGTTGAGATTGTACAGTTCAAGCAGGATTGGGATAATTTTAGCAGAATTGGATGAGACGGTAGGTTGAGGCTACCCCTATTATGGGGGTGCTATCCATTTCCTCTGCCTACATTATGCCCAATCAACCTACATCAGAAATCGAGCTGCTCCGCTCCGCCTACGCAGCCTTCAATGCGCGTGACCTAGATGCCGCCCTCGCGCTCATGACCCCCGACGTGCATTGGCCGAGGGCCTTCAAAGGCGGTTTTGTCCGGGGGCCAGAAGACGTCCGTGCCTATTGGATAGAGCAGGGGAGCGAGATTGACGCCCAGGTCGAGCCAGTTGCCTTCAACCCCGAGGAGGATGGGCAAATCCTGGTCGAGGTCCATCAGATTGTGCGCGATCGAGCTGGAGCTGTGCTTGCTGATGAGCAAGTCGGTCACCGTTTCACCTTTAAGGATGGCTTGATTCAAGGCATGGAAATCTCTCCACTTTGATCTTATGCCAAAAATCCATATACCGCCATTATCGATGATCTAAAAAAGGTCTTCATTTTGATCGGCAACAGCCTTTAATCGCCCTGGCGATCGCACCTTTGACCAGCAATTCCAAATTCGGCCACTGCGCTGTCAATTGGCCCGCGACTGAAGTGCGGGCTAAGGTTTGAAGTCCCTTCAGGACTGTGGTTGATGGCTGTCGATCAGGGTCATGTACTGGATAAGACAGCCTCCAAGCTTCAGTCCTGAAGGGACTTCCAAGGTGCTAGCCCGCACTTCCAGGATTCTGTTGGCGAATTCGTTAGGGGGCAACAGAATCTGCACTTCATAGGCATTTAGACTTCATTTAGTTGATTTGTTCTTCTCTAGGGGACGAGCAGTTTCAGTAGCAGCTTTCTCAACACTTAGATAAGCTAGCAAGAGAGGATGCCGGAGGCCCCTATGACAATTCGACCCCA
>JAAUSA010000060.1 GCA_012031975.1 Alkalinema sp. RU_4_3
TTTTGGTGGGGCGAATTGGCGGGCGGGTGAGGGCCAGATGTCGGTGGGGGGTGCTTGGTGGAATGTGGTTTCGTAGCTTTTGAGGGTGGCTTCGTAGTTGCCCCAGAAGAAATCACGCTGGTCGCCTGTGGCACTGCCGGGATGGTGGTGGAGGGGTGTCTTAAGGATGTTGTCGCAGAGGTCTTCCCAGTAGGAACGGGTGTAGAGCAGATGCAGGTGCCAGACTTTATCGACCATCTGTGAGGGGATGACGGTGTGGCTGGCGGTGCGGTGGAGGAAGAGGAAGCGGCGGTATTCTTGGATTGTGCGATCGCATTGTTCAACGGTCCAGCCAGTTTCGCGTAGCAGGCGGGGCAGGAAACCATCGTCGAAGCGTAGGGCCATGAGCTGGCTGTGGAGGTCCTGATGCTGGGTGAGGATGTCTTGGGCGATCAGGCTTTTGGTGGGGGATTTGGCGATATTCATGGTGTGGTGACCCGATGTATATCTTTCTACGGTAGGGGTGTGGCTGTGATGTTTGGGGGTAAGGTTGGGATAAGTTTGATCGGTGATTGCATAGATCCAGGGCGCATTGCATGCGCCCGTATAGATTAGATTTGCCAGATATCAAAAAAATCCGTAGGGGCGCATCGCATGCACCCTTAGTTAAGCAATCACAGATCAAACCATGTTCCACAGACCATCACAGATCCCCAAACCAATTCGCCAACAAAATCATTCCATTCGTGGGTGAGCCGACGATCTGTAGGGAACTTTTTGATACTTGTCGCCAAACTTATCACCAAACTTGACAGGACCCCTGGTAACCTAAGGCTATGAACCAGCCCTATAGGTACCGAATTGGCGGCAGTCTGCCGGGTACTGCACCCTGCTACGTGGTGCGGCAGGCCGATCGCGATCTCTACCAAACCCTCACGGAGGGTGAGTTCTGCTATATATTTAATGCCCGCCAAATGGGTAAATCTAGTCTGCGGCTGCGGGCGATGGAGCAGCTCCAGGCCGATGGGGTCACCTGCGCGACGATCGATATGACGGCGATTGGATCCCAGGAGATTACCGCAGAACAATGGTATGGCGGCATTCTCTTGACCCTCGTGAGCGAACTCCGTCTAGCGGACCCGATTACCTTCCTGCGGGACTGGTGGCAGCCGCGATCGCAAATCGCTCCGATCAAACGGCTCTCGGACTTTATCGAAACGGTTCTGCTGGCTGATACGGTTGGGCCGATCGTTATTTTTATCGATGAAATTGATAGCGTACTCAGCCTTAAATTCCCGACCGATGACTTTTTCGCCCTAATTCGTAGCTGCTATGAGCAACGTAATGTTAACCCGATTTACCAGCGTCTCACGTTTGCCCTTGTCGGTGTCGCTACGCCATCGAGTTTGATTGCCGATGCTAAACGCACGCCCTTCAATATTGGCAAGGCGATCCAACTCCAAGGGTTTCGCCTCGATGAAGTTGAAGCGCTTACCGCTGGATTGATTCAGGCGGAACAGCCCCATGCCATGATGGCAACGATTCTGGAATGGAGTGGTGGCCAACCTTTCTGACGCAGAAAATCTGTCAACTGGCGATCGATCGCAGCATCACAGTCGCCAAGGAAATCCCTACTCTTATCCATAAATACCTAATTGAAAACTGGGAGGCCCAGGACGAGCCGCCCCATCTCAAAACGATCCGCAACCGTGTTCTCAACCAAGACGAACGACTATCGCGCCAGCTCCTGACCCTTTACCAAACGCTTCTTCGATCGCCAGGGCCAAGTCTCCCGCGCGATAACAGCCCCGAACAGCAAATCCTACTGCTTTCTGGACTCGCCATTAGCCGCCAGGGCCAACTCGTTCCCCACAATCCCATCTACGCCACTATCTTTAACCTCGACTGGGTCGAAACAGAACTAGCCCGGCTTTGCCCCTACGCCACGGAACTCAAACTCTGGCGTAAATCTAACGGCCAAGATGACTCGCGTCTTCTGCGGGGTAATGCTCTCCAGGAGGCGCTGCAATGGTCCCAATCGCGCAGTATTAGTAAAGATGAAAGCCAATTTCTCAATCGCAGTTTGATGGCGGAAAAGGATCTGACCGATCGCGAAAATAGCATCCTCGCTGCCGAAAAAGACATTGCTGTCCGTCGGAATATCATTCTCGATCGTGCCAAACAAAAAGCCGAGAAGTTAGTCCGCCTTAGTACGGGTCTGGCCATTATGGTTGCCGTGGTTGCGCTATGGATTTTGCTCAATCTGCAACGGGCCGAAACCATGAGTCAGTTTGAGGCCAACAGTGGACGGATGCAACGTCAATTTGAGTTCGCGCCCCTGGAATTGCTTCAGCGATCGGTCGAGGAAGCGGAAAAGTTCAAAAAATTTGAGCGATGGGATTGGCTGCGGTGGTTTTCTGGACGATCGACCCAGGATCCAGTTGTTACCATTCGACGATTTGTCTCAGATATTCAAGAACTGCATAATATCAAAACAGAACAACGTGGTATTAATTCTATTTTTGTTTCTGGCGATCGCATCACCACCGCAGGCAGCAATGGCACCATCAAAGTCTGGCAAAAGGGTCAAGCAAAACCCCTCCTCGAAAAGAGACTCCAAACCGGTGGCATTAATACCATTCGCTATAACGAAAAGGGCGATCGTTTAATTACAGGCGACAGTCAAGGTCAACTGAGGCTCTGGCAAGTGGCAGGCAATGGCGAATTATCAGAGATTCTGACCATCAAAGCCCATCAGGGTGGGCTCTATAATGCGAGGTTTGGTCCCGACGAAAGCATCATTGCTACTACGGGTGAACGTGACGGCCAACTTAAACTCTGGCAACTCAAGAACAATCAACTCCAACGCCTCTGGAGCCAAGATGCTCACTCGGGGGGGATCAGCAGCCTTAACTTCTCTAAAAATAATCTGCTCGTTACAGGGGGCCATGACGGTCTGGCAAAACTTTGGAATTTAAAGGGTGAATTACTCAATACCCTAGTTGCCGATGAATCTAAAAACCAGCGATCGGTTAACAGTGCTACTTTCTATAACCGCCCCGAGGCCTGTAAAACCCAAAATAATCTGCCCCAGTGTGACTACTATCTGCTCACCGGAGGTAATGACGGTATCCTGCGAATCTGGGATCAAAACGGCAAAGTTCTCCGGATTATCTCCGGCTACGGCGGCCAGATTCGTACGGTTGCCTCTAGCCCCAGCGGTCATTTGATCGCCGCCACTTCGGCCCAGGAAGTCACTGTCACCTCCGGCAGCCTGATCAAAACCTGGGATGCTGAAACCCTAGAACTGGTTACCGAATTTCGCGGTCACCACGGCAAAGTCGAAACCATCCGCTTTATTAAAGAAGGCGCAGGTCCAGTGCGGGATCGCCTTGTTACAGCTGGCCAAGACGATAGCATTGTCCGCAGTTGGCAACTGCCAGATGCCGCAGAAATCGATCGCACCCGTAATCTTAATAAACATGAAGACACCATCAATAGCGTCCGCTTTAGCCGTGATGGCCAGCACCTGCTCTCCGCCAGTGACGACGGTACCCTGCGCTGGTGGCGCTATGACCAAGACGGCAAACTGCTCCCCGACCCAATTGTCTGGAAAGCCCCCGGCGATCGTGTCAAACTGATCACCAATCGTGTCCATGCCCAACTGAATCTAATTGCTGTCGGAGCCCATGATGGCTTAATTTGGCTCCTAAAAGTACAGGATGATCGACTGATCGATGTCGCGCACTTCCCAACGGGTCAAGGTGTTATCGAAAGCATCGACTTCAGCACCGATACCAATCCCGTCCGTCTCACTACCACAGGCAACGACGACACGGTCAAAACCTGGACGATTGATCCCAACAGCTATCAGGCCCAGCTCGAAAAAACTTACAATCGCACGGTTGATAGCTGGTCCGTCCGCTACAGCCGTGACGGTTCAAAACTGGCGATCGGTGGCGGCCAAGGTAAAATTCTCCTGATTGACGTTAAGAGCCAGCGCGAATTTCCCCTCACCCTTGACAACACCCAAGGTTCAGGGCGGGCGATCGTCGGATTTAGTCAAGATAACCAATTCCTCGTCGCCGTTACCGAATCCGGCAATATCCAAAAATGGTCTGTTCAAAACCTCCCTGCCCAACCCCCAAAGCGTATCGGTCAAATGGTGCCTACCTACCAAATGGGCACTAATAATATTGTATTCACTGCCAATAATGATCAAGTTGTCACCGTTGGTGCAGGTAACACAATTAAAATCTGGGATATTAAAACAGGCAATCTCACTGGAGACCTCCGGCAGCAGCGCGTCGAATTTCGAGGGCAATGGGGGCGCCTTAGAACCGTCCATCTCAGCTTTGACAACCAATGGCTGGCTACGGGCAGTGACGATGGTTTGCCAAGGTTGCTTCGCGTAGATCAATCGATGGAATTTCTAATCAAACAAGGGTGCGACTGGCTCAACCGAGAAAACTGGGGTGAGCGATCCCTTCCAAAGTCCTGCCGCTAGGAATAATTGCTCTAACAATCAACAGACAAGCAACTGCACCGATCTAGCATCCCTATTCCACTGTCTCTACGCCTAGCTGTGCAATCTCAGCCGCTGACAATCCATCTGCAAGCTGGAGCTGTTTTGGCTAAAATTTTGCCGCCAGAAACTAACCCATCTTCCGGAAGTTGCATAGGTTCTTCTGTAGAGGGAGATAGATAGGTGGCAAGGGCGATTTGCCCAGAGAATCTCGGACCAGTCAGAAAAATTTGGCTTATACCCTTGACCAAACAGACTACAGTCTTGTAGTATTCGGATATTAGCACTTGTAACTTGAGGTCTCCATGCGTCCCACATTCACCATAACCCTACTCGGCCTAATCAGTTGCCGTCTCCTTCGGGGGACGAATGGTTTGCTGCGGTTGGCTGTGGCGGTCTGTGGGCCAGTCGTGGATGCCCTGATGAGACGGCCCCAAGGTCTCTGCCCTCAATATCCATCCCTGCAGCCAGTTTATCTGGTCGCCGAATCCCATGGATCTGAGTCAGAGCGCCGTCATAGCCTCCGACATGCGTCGATCGCCAGCCTGTTTACGGGCATGTTAGTCAGCGATCGCCAAGACGAAGGTAAATCCAGCAATATTCTGGGCTGGTCAAACTTGAAATTAGACATAGACAACTGGAGCGGCAGGACGAGGGAGACCATCCCCAGCCTGACCTGAGGAAAAAAGCGACACCGCCAGCTTTTTAACCCCCGCTCCTGGAATACCCAGAAGCGGGGGTTGTTTTTTCGGCGGACTTTGACGAGGAGTGACCGACATGCAAGCTCTGCACCGTCCCACCTATCCATCGATACTCCAGAACACTGTCGTGGTGTTCTCCAAAAATTACCTGCCCATGAGCCGCATTCCGCTCCGTCGGGCAGTGGTCCTCCTGGTGACAGGACAGGCGGAGCCCGTTGACTACCTCAGCGGCGAGACCTGGGAGATTCGATCGCCCAATCTCGTACTACAGGTGCCGGAGCATATCCGGATGACGGTGGGTAACCCTGAGCGTCATTGGAAGGTGCCCCCCGTCAACCGCCGAGGGATTCTGAGCCGGGATGCCCACAGTTGCCAATACTGCGGCTCCCACAAAAAGCTCACCCTAGATCACGTGATTCCGCGATCGAAGGGCGGCCAGCATACCTGGGAGAACGTGGTCACGGCCTGTGCCAACTGCAACGGTCTCAAGGGCGATAAGTTGCTCCACCAGACGGGTATGCAGCTGCGATCGAAGCCCAAGGCGCCGATTCACCCCGCTGTTGTATTCGCCGATCAGTTTTGGAAGAGTCAAGGGGCGTAAGAACCTATTTGCCGAGACAGGAAGAAAGAAGAAAGAAGAAAGAAAAAAAACAGGAGAGGAGCCGTATGTTGAAGTTGACCTATACCGAAGAAGGATTAAACATGGAGCACCTGCGCGCCATGGTCGAAACCGTTGTCACCCAGCGGACATTGTTGGCCCTGCGACTTGGGAAAGCCCTTTGTATCCAACCCGGTACAGCTTCGTTTTTATTGCCCATTGGGGCGGTGGATTTGAAGCAGTTTAAGGCCATGCTTCACGGGGAACAGGCGCGATCGATCGAGATCTGTGCCGTGGATTCTGAATTCTATGAAGTCAGCATTCGCGGTGTCTGGTTAGCCAACGGAAATGATGCCCATGAAGGAATGTTTGTCGCTGCGGCGCAGGACAAAACAGAGTTCTTTGTGCATAAACTCTGGCTGGCTAGCCAAGCTGTGGGCTCGATGATTCAGGGTTAATCAGCAATTCCAAATTCAACAATTCTCCTACAGGCAACCGATCTCTACGGAGGTTCGGAGCCCTGTAGGGGCGGTGTTTGATTAGCCTGCAATTCATTCGCAGGCGTTCTGTGATGCAGACAGATTGATCGGCTATTTGTGCTTTAATTATTGCTGCACATACTAAGCACCGCGAATGAATTGCGGGCTAGTCGAGCCGTCCCTCCAGGACTCTAATTGGTCGATGGGGTGACTAAATTTGGAATTACTGAAATCTCAGGGAATTGCTTGACCTATATATGTAAAATGCGAAAGCAACTCATATATAGGTCACTACAACAAATCATTTTTGAGCAAAACACAATGCTGAAAGCGATTTGAAAACAATTCTAAAAAAGTTTCAAAAACCCCTTGACACTTCAAGCACTACAGCGTAGTATGGATACATAAGGAAAAACGAAACGGAGCAAACAAAGCACAGTAGCTCATTTCTCCTGGTTTTCCAAGCATTAACTCTAAGCGGCGTAACTGATAAATCACCACCTCAGAATTTCTGTATTACCCGAGTCATGACGACTCACCTGAACCTTGAAAGCTAAATAGTAAAAATGTCACAAATTTTAAGTATGAAGTGGGAGCGCTGAACGCGGAACTGACAATTCCCCTTGGATCTAGCAAATCCATTCAGCTTTCAGCCTTCCTCCTTCACACTTTCCCTGGGGACGTAGCTTAGCGGTTAAAGCGCTTGTCTGTCGAACAAGAGATCGCGGGTTCAAATCCCGTCTTCCTCGCCTAGGGTCCAAGATGAGTGGGATTGAGGATTGCATTGCGAATTAAGGAAGTTAACCATTCTGTATTCATTAATGTAATTCTTGTACAAATCCCCTCTAGACCCTCACATAGCCTTGTGGACGACTAGATAAGTCGGCGTGTTTCTCATTCACGCAGAAGCGGGTGCAACTCCCGTCAAGGCTTTGGGCCTGAGTCGCCAATGATAAGGCGGCGGTCTGCAAAACCGTCCATCGCGGGTTTGATTCCCGCCTCAGGCTCCAAATTTAGCAGTGTAGCTCAATGGTTGAGCAGCAAGCTCATAACTTGAAGGGTGTGGGTTCAATTCCCACCACTGCGACCAAACAAACCAGCATAGTGTCAACGGCAACACGTCGGTCTCCAAAACCGAAATTCTGGGTTCAAATCCTAGTGCTGGTGTGGGTTCCGTGCCCTAAGGCGAGAAGCGTACAAACTTGGATAAGGTTGCAAAACTGAGTAGGTTCGATCCCTACAACCTCCACCAAATCTTGGAGGTTGAACTCGCTTCTTAAACTTGCATGGAACTTCAAACTATAGTGCAGAACGCGAAGTGGCCGAGCGACCAGTCTTTCAAACTGGTGATTAGCGGGTTCAAGCCCCGTCTGCATTACCAAGGGTTAGTATCCAAATTGGCTAAGGACGCTGTCTGTAAAACAGTTGCTAAATGCGTTGTAGGTTCGAGTCCTACCTAACCCATCGGTGATTCATCATCATCGAATTTTAAGGAGAGTAATCCGATCGGGCGATCGGCGCTGTTTGCTAAACAGATGGGGCTAACTGCCTGTGGTTCAAGTCCACTGTTCTCCGCCTTTTAAAAAAGAAAAAGGAAGAAAAGAAAAAAGAAGAAGCATCTCACTCTTTTTTCTTCTTTCTTCACTCTTCTTTCTTTCCCCCTGGTAGCTCAGTTGGTAGTAGCGCCTGTCTGAAGAACAGGAGGTCGTCGGATCGAAACCGACCTAGGGGACTGGGTTTTGTACCCATCGTTGGAGTGTAGTTCAATTGGCAGATACGCCTGACTGTTAATCAGGAAGTTGGAGGTTCGAGTCCTCTCACTCCAGCCAATTATTGGGGTATGGCTTAGTGGTAAAGCTCTCGGCTGATAACCGAGCGATCGCGGGTTCAATTCCCGCTACCCCAACCAATGCCGGATCGACTAATGGCAGGTCGTAGTGCTCTGAACACTAAGATGTGTGTTCGAATCCTACTCTGGCAATCGGGGGGATAGATGCTTGTTGAGATACAACGCTAGCCTCCTGTCGAATATGCTCCTGTGGCGAAAGGGAAAACGCGACTAGCTCAAACCTAGTTTTTATTGTGAGTTCGAGTCTCACCAGGAGTACCAAACATGCTTCCGTAGCCCAACTGGCAGAGGCGATCGGTTTAGGTCCGATTTAGTACGGGTTCGACTCCTGTCGGAAGTACCAAGTTAATTTATTCAGCTATCGGGATGTAATTCAGTGGTCAGAAGCCTTGTTTTGGGAACAAGGAGTCGCAGGTTCGAATCCTGCTGTCCCGACTTTGCCCTTGTGACGGAATGGCAGACGTCGCCCGCTCAGAACGGGTGTTTTACAGGTTCAAGTCCTGTCAGGGGTACCAAACATGAGTCGTTGGCAGAACGGATATGCAACTGGCTTTTAACCAGTATTACCTGGGTTCGACCCCCAGGCGACTCACCAAGGGCTATTAGCTAAGTGGTAAAGCAGCCGATTCTTAATCGGAAGAGCGTAGGTTCGAATCCTACATGGCCCACCTCACCCCTATGACCCAATCGGCAGAGGTTCCAAACTTAAAATTTGGTTGTTGTGGGTTCGACTCCCACTAGGGGTATGCAGAGATGAAGCTACGGTGCGCTTGGCAGTCTCATAAGCTGTCACTTACCAGGTTCGACTCCTGGCTCTGCTTCCAACATGCTGGTGTAGCTCAATTTGGACAAGAGCGGCTGTCTTGTAAACAGCGGGTTGCAGGTTCGAGTCCTGTCTCCAGCTTGAGAATCGGTAGCACTTGAGTGATTACTGAGATGATTACTGATTCTCATTCAATGCGATCGTAGTGTAATGGCAGCATCCTGGTCTTCCACACCTTAGGTACGAGTTCGAATCTCGTCGATCGCTCCAAAACGCGGATGTAATGTAACGGCAGCATCTGAGTGCGCCACACTCAACGTATGGGTTCAAATCCCATCATTCGCTCTCGTCGCCCTGTAGCTCAATGGTAGCAGCATCTGTTTTACACACAGAGGGTTGTAGGTTCGAGTCCTACCGGGGTGACCAAACCATAGGAGTGTAGCTCAACTGGAAGAGTAGCGGTCTTCGAAACCGATGGTTGCAGGTTCGATCCCTGTCACTCCTGCCTTGTGGGAATATCGCCTAATGGAAGGGCATCGATCTTCTAAATCGATCTGTGTAGGTTCGAGTCCTACTATTCCTGCCAACATCTTGGGTCTGTAGCTTAATTGGGAAAGCGTCTGCCTTGCAAGCAGAAAGATATCGGTATCTGCTGTCGCAGACGCTAACGCGAACAAGTCCGATCAGAATCCACCCAACCTGGGTCTGTAGCTCTAACTGGGAGAGCGCCTATCTTGCAAATAGGAGGTTGCGGGTTCAAATCCCGTCTGATCCACTGTGACCGAACCTAAAGCGGTGGCGGGGCTAATTTGTGAAATTAGTATTAGCGAGTTCAACTCTCGTCGGTCACCCCAAATGGAAGTTACTGCTAATGGTTAGCGACTCGTCTCGAAAACGAGAGTACAGCTATGCTGTAGGGGTTCGACTCCTCTAACTTCCGCTTTGGAGAATACGGCTAATGGTTAGCAAATCGTCTTGAAAACGATCGCGGTTTTCAACCTGGAGGTTCGATTCCTCTATTCTCCGTAGGATATAGCTGCATAGGTTTCGGCCTGTGGGATATATTCGTTTGGAAGATGCGGCTAGTGGTTAGCAACTGGTTTGGAATACCAGCGTGGGTCTTAGGGCCTAGGGGTTCGATTCCTCCATTTTCCGTAGCTCCGTGCCCCCATCTGTAAAGCTTACATACTTAAGGTAACCTGTTGGTCGTAGGTTCGAATCCTACTCACTCGATAATCCGAGTGATAGCTCAGTTGGTAGAGCAGTAGGATAGTAAAAACAGCTTTGCTAACTTGCACGGAGCCTAAAGTTTCCACATTTGTAAAAAATCAGGAGGTGAGACAAATGCCAAATATCTTTGAGGTCGGTGGAAAAGTTCGGGACGAGTTGCTTGGGCTACGCAGCAAAGATGCTGATTTTGCCTTTGTGCTCACCCCTGAAGAAGCTGCGGGAAAGTCGATCGTCCTCGCTTTCGATTTCATGCGCGACTGGATGATGGAAATGGGTTTTCAGATCTTTCTGAGCACCCCAGACAACCTAACCATCCGCGCCAAGTTCTTCAACTCTAAGGAAACGGCGGATTTTGTGTTAGCAAAGCGGGAATTGAAATTCATGCCTGGAAATTGCGAACCCATTGTCCAACCCGGAAGATTAGAGGACGATCTGGCGCGGCGAGATTTTACCGTGAATGCGATCGCTAAGTCTCAATCCGGTGAATTAATCGATCTCTTCGATGGCCAAAAGGACCTAGCCGACAAGGTTCTACGCACACCTTTAGCCCCAATGGCAACGCTCTCCGATGACCCTCTGCGGGCTCTGAGAGCAGTCCGCTTTTCGGTCAAACTCGGGTTTCGCATGGCTCCTGATTTAGTCGAGGCCCTGCATGATCCGCAATTACCGGAATTGATGGCGGAGGTGAGCAGCGATCGCATCCGTGAAGAGCTGGCGCGATCGATGAAGGCAGATACTTGGGGAACGCTCCAGGTGTTGCAGGGGTTGCCGGAGGGGCTGGTGAGAGGATGGTTAGAGCGGCCTGGGATGTGGTTGATGCCGACGATGAAGAGCTAATTGTTATGTCAGGGAGTTGTATGTAGGGATCTATTTTCTCAGATGCAATTTCCTGACGAACCATATCTGCCAACGAATCAGCAATAATCCGATGATGAGCAACGATCTCCCTGAGAAAATCCAATTGGCCTCGAACGATGCTCGATCGATTCCTCCCGAGAGGGAGAAAAACCCTTGGGTAGAGTTTGCCGGGATGTTTGAGAATGATCCCGATTTGCGGTGATTGCAGCGGCAATGCGGGCAGAGCGATCGACCGATGATGACAGCGAGGTTGATCCTTCGGTGTATGCGATCGAGGATTAGATTGATCACATATTCCATTCAAATCGCCAAAGAACCCGGAATCACCTGACTATGGGCATGGCGGGGAGACAGTTACTCCACAGTAAACTGACGCACCATTGGCTTTGCATTCTTGGCTTCTAAGGAAAGAAGTAATTCATAATTACCCTTAGGAAACCCATCATGACTGGCAAAGGTATAGGTTAACCCATTGGTGTGCTCACCAATAGCCACAACCTTCGGTGTCGAGATCACTTCACCATTCGATCGCCAAACAATCTTTAAAGGCCTCGACTCGGCCACAGGGTCAAAGTCTAATTGGAACCCAATCGCTTGGCAGTCGTAGGAAAGCGATCGCTATCCGTTGTACAGAAATTCACTCGACGACGCTGCTTGACAATTTTTCCATCTAATTTTTCGGCTTTGGTTTCATCGATGGGTTGATCATTAACCGGTTCAGCCCCCTCCTTTTTATCCGGGATTGGGGCTTTCGAGCGATCGCACAGCGACAACTTCTCTAGGGCCAAACGGCTCTCCGGAAATTTATTCTCTGCAATGGCCTTGGCTTCCTCATGCAGTCGCCAAACCGTAAACGTTTTAGTCCCATTGACCTTGATTTTATCCTTACTGGTGAGCGTTAGGTCATAGGTGCCAATCGGCAGATCCTTCGGTTGGATTTCAAAATTTACCTGCTGATCCTTGACCTTGGCTCGAACAGGCGGCAGTTGTTGCTGGGCAGATTTCTTGGGTTCTGAGTGGTAGGTCAAATTTGCCACAAACTCAGCCCCTTCTGTGAGCTGATTGTGCTTGCCGGATAAATATAAAGTGGGTGTATCCTCGACAAACGCTGTTGTTTCGGTATTACAGGCAGATTGTTGCGGTCGATCGCACAATGTCAACTGATCAACCACACCCGCCCAAACCGTGAATTCCTGGGGCTCTGGCAAGGAGACCTTGGTATTAGCAGCAAGACTGACCTTGTAGGTTCCAACGGGTAATTGACTCGGTTCGAGTTCGAGTAAGAAGGTCTCTTTCTGCAGCTTGGCCTTGATTGTTTTGTTCTTCAAGCCAACATTAGGCTCAAAGTTAACCGTAAATTCAGCACCCTCCTTGAGGGCATTATGTTTTCCAGAAAGATATAGCTTAGATTGGTTTTTGAACACCGCACTGGATTCTGAACAAACCCCTTGCTGCAGCTCAGCACAGAAGGCGATCGCCTTGACACTAGGGGGCAAACTCAGGAAATACAACCCCAACACCCACAGCATGAACCAACAGAATACTTTGAGAAAACGATTGCGTAGGAAGGGCAGTTTAACAGTCAACTGACGTTTTAAAGGCGGCAGCAGGATTAGCAGCGCTGGAATCCATACAAGTAAGGAGATGACCTGGCCTGTCCCGATCGCCATCAAGACGAACAGTCCGGTGAAGCCAGCCAATAGCCAGGCAATTAAGATGAAGACCAAAGAATCGCGTTTGTTATCCGTGATAGTACTACTCATGGGGAAAATCACTCCATATAATGGTTGGTAAGATCACGGTGACAATTGTTGCAAAAAATTGTTGCAAATCTCTTTCTTCAGAGTAGAGTACCCATCTATGGCAAGAGATCCACAAATTCAGGTAATCCCTTTGTAATGATGCCAATTCAGATCAGTCGCAATATCCATAGCCTGCCCGTGGATGCTAGAAAAAACAAAAATGGTGGCAACGATCCTGAGATTCCAAGTCATAGAAAATTCGCCCAAGTCAACGATCTCGCAGTTGAAGCAGGCAGGATAGCCATCCTGTTGATGCATAACTCAAGGCTCTGAGTCCTACAATTAAGTAATCAACCTTCCTCGGAAATCGTCTATGTTTAAGTCATCCCTTATACTACTCAGTTTTTCAACGATCGCCCTGCTAAGGCCATCTGACCCAGCGCAGGCCGCAGCACAAGAACAGCCCATTTCCAAGCCACACCGATGATTCACGTTGATCAACTCCGCCCAACAATCGTCATGGGCAAACTGGGGCAGCCTTTAGGCAAGATAATGACAATTTCCGGGTCGGTGGTATCGGGTAGTCGATCGGCCAAATCCAATCAACCGGATGATTTGGCACTGCAAGTGCTTCAGGTCAATGGTCAACCCCTCGCCTCGCCAGTGACATTGCCCTGGACAATCTTCAACACAGCATCGGTGGTCCCACCAAAATTAAATCAACCCTTTGAGTATGTCGGGTATGAGACAGGCAGCTTTACAGGTGTGCCCCATGAGGCCTTCAAATTGGTGCCTGCCGTTGCGACGCGGGAGTTTCACTTTGAAAGTTGGTTTACTGTGCTCCAAGAGGATTTGCCGACTATTCAGAATCAAGCCGATTTAGAGCAGTCGCAGTAGCGCTTGCGGCTCCCCAACCGCGAAACCCCACCACCAAAACCCCACAAAAAAGCCCCACCCGACAAAAGCCAAGCAGAGCCCACCAAAAATCAAACCACCCTAAACACCGATCGCCCGCCTCTGCACCATTGGCAAAATCTGCTCCGCCATCTGCTTCGGCGTCAACCCCAAATCAAACTTCGACTCATCCGGCGTCGCATGCTCCACCAGAACATCCGGCACCCCAAGGCGCTTCAGCGGCACCATCACATCCCGATCCATCAGCATCTCCGCCACAGCACTCCCAAACCCACCCGGCAAACAACCCTCCTCCATCGTCACCACCCGACCAATCCGCTTCGCCAACGGCAAAAACAGCTCCTCATCCAACGGCTTCGCAAACCGAGCATTCACAACCGTCGAATTGATACCATGCTCCTGCAAAAGCGCCGCCGTCTCCATCGCCGGATACACCATCGACCCATAGGCCAGAATCAACAGATCATCGCCCTGGCGTAGCGTCTCCGCCTTACCGATCGGCAACGTCTCCCAACCCTCCTCCATCAGCGCCGCACCATAGCCATTCCCACGCGGATAACGCATCGTAATCGGCCCATCGTACGCCAACCCCGTCACAAGCATACGTTGCAACTCCGCCTCATCCTTCGGCGCCATCAGCACCATATTCGGCACAGCCCGCAAATAGGCAATGTCATACATCCCCTGGTGCGTCGGCCCATCGGACCCCACAATCCCCGCCCGATCGAGACACAAAAACACCGGCAGCTTCTGAATACAGACATCATGGATAATCTGGTCATAGCACCGCTGCAAAAACGTTGAATAGATCGTCGCCACCGGCTTCATCCCATCATAGGCAAGCCCCGCCGCTAGCGTCATCGCATGCTGCTCCGCAATCCCCACATCCACATACTGCCCCGGCACCCGCTTCTGGAAAATATCCAAACCTGTACCCGTCGCCATCGCCGCCGTAATCGCAATAATCCGCGAATCATTCTCAGCCAGCGTCGAAAGCGTCTCCCCGAACACCTTAGAATAGGTCGGTGGCTTCGGCTTACTCGATGGAGCCGCCTTCCCTGTCTCTAGATTGAACGGATTCTGGGCATGGTACCCAACTTGATCTTTCTCCGCGATCGCATACCCCTTCCCCTTCATCGTCGAAACATGGACCAACACCGGACCCACATGCTTGTGCGCCTCCTTAAACGTCCGAATCAACTCCTCCAGATTATGGCCATCCACCGGACCCATATAAGTAAAGCCCAGCTCCTCAAACACCGCCCCCACCTTCGGCACCGCCAGACGCTTCATGCCTTCCTTAACGCGCTGCAACTCCGGCGAAAACGGCAGATTCTTCATCTGCTCCTCCACATTGTCACTCAGGAACTGCATCGGCGGACTCAGCCGAATCTTATTCAAATAGCGCGGAATCGCCCCCACATTCGGCGAAATAGACATCTCATTATCATTCAGCACCACCAGCAGATTCGTCTTCGGCAGATGCCCCGCATGGTTGATCGCCTCCAGCGCCATCCCGCCCGTCAGCGACCCATCCCCGATCACCGCCACACACTTATAGTTCTCCCCCTTCGAATCCCGAGCCAGCGCCATACCTAGCGCCGCCGAGATACTCGTCGAAGCATGGCCCGCCCCAAAATGGTCAAACCGACTCTCCGCCAGATTCAAGTAGCCGGAAATACCATTCTTCTGCCGCAGCGTATGGAAATCCTTATAGCGCCCCGTAATCAGCTTATGGGGATAGGCCTGATGCCCCACATCCCACACCACCTTATCCTTATCTAGATCAAGTGTTTGATAGAGGCCTAGGGTTAGTTCCACAACACCCAGCCCCGGACCCAAATGGCCGCCAGACGCCGCCACGGTTTCCAGGTGCTTATCGCGAATTTGCTGGGCAATAACTTGTAGTTCCTTCACCGAAAGACCGTGCAACTGGTTTGGGTGGGTGATTTCGCTCAGATGCATGGGTATCCTTGGGGTTGATATGGACAAGAGATTTGTATATACCTGTCCTCACTCTAGTCCATTGGCCGGGCCAATGTTATGTCAAAAGATGCAATTTGCAATCCTTTGCCCGCTTTTGATGAAGATGTGCAAAGATGGCGAAGGGCCAGGTCTACCATCTCCCGATCGAGATTAACCCACCCACAACCCCCGAATCAAGCTGCTCCCAATAGGTTTTAATTGACTCATCTCTATGTTGAACATGCGCAAAACCCCCTCCGCGATCGCCAAGCTCACCCTTGGATCCATGATGTTGGCCCTGGGTGCGGCCCCAGCCTCGGCCTGGTGGTTCAAAGCTGAGCCTACCCCAGCGGCCCGCTATCAATCCTGTGCCCGTGACCTCGACAAGGCAGGCATCAAGGGTAATACCGTCGCATCAGCCTGTTCGGAAGTCGTACGGCCCGAGGAACTAGGGACCTGCGTCGAAAAGATTGTCATGCAGAAGGCGGACCCCACGGTCACCCTGAAGGCCTGTACCCAGGTCCGGCGCCCCGTGGAATTGGGCATCTGTGTTACTGACGTGCGCCGCCAAGATAAGGATGCGCCCCTCAACGAGACCATTGAGTATTGCCGCCGCAGTCTTCTCCCCGCCCAATACGGCGGCTGTGTCGTCGGCTTCAACCGTAAGCCCCTCCAGCTCGCCACCAAAGACGGCCTAAACACCTGCATCGACGCCAGCGATCGCCCAACGGACCTGCGACCTAACTTTGTGCCGATCGATCGCCTCCCCAGCCTCAGCAACAATCTCTCAACGGGGCCTACGATCCAAAATAACCCCGTCACTCCAGTCCCCACGGCTGATCCCAAGCAGCCTGCGGCCCAGTTGTACTAACTTATCTGGGGAAATATGGATGATCTTCGTTGATCACCCATGGGAATTCCTATAGTTGCTCATTTTCAACAGGAAAGCCTGGGTAATCGCAGTTATCCAGGCTTTTTCGTCATCTTTGACCCCCTGAGGGGGCATTGCCAAATGTTGGATTCGTGTGTTTTGCTGGTTAGGGTGTTGAACCAAAATCTCGGTTTAAGTATAAATTAGTAGTTAAGCTCCGGTTTAATGAAACTTATTACACTGGAGTTCTGGTTCGGTCCCTGGCTTAATCTTGTGGCTGTTACTTAGGATCTGTCTTATCATGGGCAGTACGCGGGTCATGCCCAAGTTGTTTGGGTGGGTTGTGCTTTTAGTTATGTTCCTGGTGAGTCACAGCATATCTTGAGTGCTGCCAGACCTATCCAAACCTAAGACGATTTTACCGTTCCCATCTGCATCCAGTTAAGGCTGACATTTGAATTGCGACTTGGTTACATTATGACTATTTACGTTGGAAATTTGTCCTATCAAGCTACAGCAGAAAATCTCCGTGAGGTTTTCGCCGATTATGGTGAAGTGAAGCGTGTTGTGGTGCCGACAGACCGTGAGACTGGCCGAGTGCGGGGTTTTGCGTTTGTGGAGCTCAATGAGGATACGGGGGAAGACAATGCCATTACCGAGCTTGACGGCGCGGAATGGATGGGTCGTCAGCTCCGCCTGAATAAGGCAAAGCCTAAGGGCTCTGAATAGGCGCGGGTCCCTGAGATTTATGTCCTGAAATCTTGATATCACACTCCGAATAGGTCATCGGTTCTCTTTGAGCCGATCGATTTTTTTTAGAGCCCACTGCGGTTGGGACCGATGGCCTGTCTCACGCGATAGATGGGGCGATCCTGGGATTCGTGATAGGTACGCATGGCGATCTCGGCGAGGATGCCGACGCTGAAGAGGTTGAGCCCAGCTAGCAGTAGCACGACAGCTAGGATCAGGAGGGGGCGCTGACCGATGTCTTCCCCGATGACCAGGCGTACGTAGGCCAGATGTCCACTGATGGCAAAACCAACGGTCAGGAAAATTAGGCCAAACAGTCCAAAGACATGCATGGGACGGGTCAGGAATTTCCGCATGAAGCTAATGGTGAGCAGATCCATGACGACTCGAAAGGTGCGATCGATTCCGTACTTGCTATGGCCAAACCGTCTGGGGTGATGGGTGACGACCCGTTCGGTGATGCGGGCACCTTCGATGAAGGCGAGGGCTGGGAGGAAGCGGTGGAGTTCGCCGTAAAGGTTGAGGTCGGAGACGAGGTCCGATCGATAGGCTTTCAGGGAGCAGCCATAGTCATGGAGCCGTACGCCTGTGACTTGGCCGATTAGCCAGTTGGCGATTTTTGAGGGGAGGACGCGGGTGAGTTTTGTGTCCTGGCGATCGCGCCGCCAGCCACTGACGAGGTCGTATTCTCCTTCTTCTAGGGTATGGAGGAGCATTGGGATATCGACGGGGTCGTTTTGGAGGTCGCCGTCGATGGTGATGATGACTTCCCCCTGGGCGTAGCGGAATCCGGCGGAGATGGCGGCGGTCTGGCCATAGTTGCGGCGCAGGAGGACGGCGCAGAGGTCGGTGCGATCGAGGGCACTGCTTTTGAGGAGGCGATCGCTGCCGTCGCTGGAGCCATCGTCTACACAGATGATTTCGTAGGTGATCTGGGCTTCTGTGAGGCTGCTTGAGAGGGCTTGGAGGAGGTGGGGGATGCTTTCTATCTCGTTGTAGATTGGCACCACGATGGAGACCTTGGGGCGATCGGAGGGGGTTTGTGGGGGTTAGGGTGGTGGGGGCGATCGATCGGATGACCATGGGGAGGGAACTGATTTATTGTGAGGCTAGTGTAGCAAAGTTTGGGGATCGGGCGATGGGTTTGGGCGTACGGGTGATGAATCGATCTACGTGGTGCCTGGATCAGTTGCCTATGGCTATAATGGGGTGGAAGAGCCTAACGGATGTGATGCTTGATTTATGTTCTTGAAGCGGATTCAGGTGCCTGATTTTCGAGTATTGAAGAATGTTGATATTACCTTCGATCCGCAGTTGGAGCCGAGGGTTTTTCCGCTGGGGAGTCAGAATGGGGGTGGGAAGAGTACTCTGTTGCAGTTGGTGTTTGTGTTGCTGCATTGTGCGATCGATCCTGAGAAACTTCACCTAGTAGAGAATTTGCTCCAGGGATTTACTGTCAAACACGGGACTGACTGGCATAGCTTAGCAACTATCGAAATCTTCGACAACAAATTTGAAAATATAAAATTAGAGTATCTTTGTTATTCCCGTCAGTCTATCAGGACGCTGCTTAATCACCAAGCAGCACAATCTCCGTATTGTCAAAATATTATTGTATTGAGTCCTCAGGCGTTGCTTGGGGAAATATTTCTTGCCTGTCGAATCAATGCATCAATAACATCGGATCTTCATGCCGTGTTAAAAGAGGTTGCAGCACACACCTTCCTCGCAGCGCCTTCTACACAAATCTTTCACTTCTTATCTTTGGAATCACGCAAAAAGTTATTTTCGCGATCGTCCATCGAAGATTCAGGAAGCTATATTGCCGACCTTAAGAACCTTCAAGAATCACTACCCAACTTATTTACCTATGACCTCTCACTGGTCGATACATTGGTTAATTTATTTCGAGAAGCTAGAGATCGAGACTTTAGTGCTGTTGTATCGACTGGTCAATATGGTCATTCCTATCATCAAATACTAGAGAAAATGAATTCCGCATTGGTTGGGAAGCAGATCAGTTCTCGAAGTGATTTAACAGGTGTGCAATTTCACCTGGATGGAAGTAATACCGAGCTTCAGCCAGAGGATTTAAGCCATGGAGAACTCAAGCGCTTTAGTATTTATATCTGGTTAACCAGCCAAAACTTAAAAGATGCGATCGTCCTAATGGATGAAATTGAAATTGCCCTTCATCCAGACTGGCAATACCAGATCGTACATGACTTGGTCAAGTGGGGGCCGACAAACCAATATATCCTAGCCACCCACTCCTATGAACTCTGTCAGGCTGTCACCCCAGCCCACGTCAAAGAAATCACCCCAAACCTTCTGCCTCAGACTGTTTAGATACCGACATGGAAAACGACTCCCTTTCTTTAGAGCAACATTGTCAAACCATCTTGCAATCTCGCCGGATTCGTGGAAAGATCGTGATTCTCTGTGAAGGTCACATTCAAGAATTTGAAGGCCGTCGATCGCCCCAAAGCTATCGACAAATGGAAAAAGTACCTGATGCCAACTTCTACACGGCTTGTGTACCTAAAGATTGGACACAGAATCGCCCCGTCTTCTTCACCTGCGGCGGTCGAGGTAACGTACTACAAACCTACTTCAAACTGTTCGACCTCCACAGTTCAAACCCCAATGATTCGTATCTTGACCCAGAAAAGCTCTTTGCGATCGTTGATTGTGACTTCAGTCCTCAACCCATACAAGACTACCCATTCAGCGATTTAGACGAAATCTTTCACGCACTGTACGATCGGCTAGAACTAAGGCCCAGTATCATACCCAGCCACCGCATTTTTGTGACGGGTTTAGTCCACAAGGAAAATTATTTTCTGGTGCCCGAATTGCAGGCTGTGTTTGACAAATTGCTCTGCCCACCTCAATATCGGACTTCAGCCAAACCCCTGGACCTCCCTGGCCTATATAAACAAATGGCCCAGGATTTGCATCAAGATGCAGACCTGGTGACCCACTGGCTCCGAGCCCATCAACGCGTCAAAACCTGTACAAGCTGCGATCCTTCTAACCCAGAGAAGTTCAGCCAAGATTGGCAAATGGCCTTTAGCAAGGCGATCGACCCAAACGAAAGATCAACATTAGCCCAGATCCTGCTAACCCTCCGAAAAGCCAAAGAATACTGGGAAGATTACGTTTCACCCCCGATCGACTGGTCACAATCTGAGCAAACCTACAAAGACCAGCTCATACTAGCGATCGGACGGTTCTACTCAGAAAATAGTCATAATCCTCGTTTTCATATTCCCTTTTTATTGAAACAACTACAGCAGCACTGAGCCCCCTTGGTTCTGCCGTGATTTCAAGACTAAATTAGACTGATAATAGAACATGCGTCTTATCAATCCAGTGGCATTTAACCTGATAGATACCTAACCCACAGGCATATACTCCCCCGCATAGACGATCGCATAGCTCTGCCCCATGGCTGCCACAAACGATCGATCCACTTCAGCCAAAGCCTCCGGATCGATCGCCTTCCATTCCTCCCGACTCTCCCATTCTACCACCAGACAAACCTGCTCGGGTTTCTCCGGATTCACCCAGACCTGCTTGCGGATAAAACCCGGACAGCTTGAAAGAAACTTCGTCCAGATCTCCCGGTCTAGGGCAATAAACCGATCGCGGTTCCCCTCCGGAACTTCAATCGTCAACCATTCGATCGCCATTGTTTCCCCCTCTCCAAAGGTACGGTTAACTCTCTTAACGATAAGGGAGCTTCTTTGCCACAATAGGGGATAAATCTCCCATAGAACAAGCCATGGATAACAACAACTGGTTAAGCCAAATCTTGATGCTAGGCATCGGCACCACCTCGATCGCCGCCGAAAAGTTCAAAGAGGTCAGCGAGCAGCTCGTCCGCGATGGCAAACTCAACCCTGAACAGGCCGCCAACTTCGCCAACGACCTGATGAAACAGATGCAGGCTAGCTCCGGGGACATTGAAGCTCAGATGCAGCGTCAGATTCGCAACATTTTGCAAGATATCGGTGTGGCCCGCCAGTCCGAGGTAGACGAGCTACGGGGCCGGATCGACAGACTCGAACGTCAAGTCCGTGAACTCGAAAATAAACAGTGGCGCTAGAATAGAAGGCGGCAAACACTCAAATCGCAGGAGCCTGCTTTTTCTATGAGAGAGATTCTTATCAGCTTCGGCGTGATGATGGTCTGTGTGGCTGTGCTCGCCGTAGCTCAGTTTTCCAATCGTGCCGAAGCGATCGCCGACACCATGCCCAAGCAGTCTATGACCGACCTGGTGGCTGACCTTGTGGTCGCAGAAGCGGCCAAGATGAACCCAGCCCCCGCTACCCCTAAAAAATCCATGAGCGAACAAATTACCACCACCGACTCCGGCCTTCAGTACGTTGAACTGGTCGAAGGGACCGGCGACAGCCCCAAGGTGGGCCAGAAAGTCACTGTCCACTACACCGGCACCCTCGAAGACGGCAGCAA
This sequence comes from Alkalinema sp. RU_4_3, assembly GCA_012031975.1. Taxonomy (GTDB): domain Bacteria; phylum Cyanobacteriota; class Cyanobacteriia; order Leptolyngbyales; family Leptolyngbyaceae; genus JAAUSA01. The sequence goes on from JAAUSA010000060.1 coordinate 21,705, forward strand.
GTTCGATAGCTCCCGCGATCGCAACGACCCCTTCTCCTTCCAGATTGGCGTCGGCCAGGTGATCAAGGGTTGGGATGAGGGCGTCCTGTCCATGAAGATTGGCGGTCGTCGCAAGTTGATCATCCCGTCGGACCTGGGCTACGGGGCTCGCGGTGCGGGCGGCGTGATTCCTCCCAATGCCACCTTGATTTTTGACGTGGAACTGCTCGGCGTGAAGTAAGCCCCGTTTGTCTCTGTCCAAAACCCCGGTGTTACCTTCTGTGACACCGGGGTTTTGTCATTTGTGCTAATCTCATGGTACGTATGCTCTTGGAATAGCCCCATGCATCCAGAAAAGCCCCTCGGTTCAGTCATTCAAGGGTCCCTCAGCAAGGGCCTAGAGATCCGCCTTCACCCTGACGTTTCTGTGGAAGAGATGCGGGTGGGGAAGTTTTTGGTTGTGCAGGGGCAGCGATCGCGCTTCTTCTGTATGCTGACGGATGTGGCCCTGGGTACGGCTTCCCAGCGGATCATGGCCAATCCGCCGGAGCCGGGGAATACTTTTCTGCAGGATGTGTTGGCGGGGACGGGGACGTACGGTACGGCGGAGCTGACGCCGATGCTGATGATTGTGGATGAGGCGAAGCGCGATCGGCCCCCCGAAATCGAGGCGAAGACAAAGAAAAAAGCGCTCAAGAACGCCGCTGCCTCCTTCAAGGCGAATACGAACGCCGATATTGAACTTCTGCCTGTTAAGACGATTCCCAGTCACTTTAGTCAGGTCTATGATGCGAGTAGTCGGGACTTCAGGGCGGTGTTTGGGTGGGAGGATGATCCCCATCGAAGGAACTTTGCGATCGGCCAGCCGATCGATATGGATGTACCTGTTTGTTTGGATCTCGATCGGTTTGTGGAAAGGAGCAATGGAATTTTCGGCAAGTCTGGGACGGGGAAGTCCTTCCTGACACGGCTGCTGCTCTCGGGTGTGATCCGCAAGCAGGCGGCGGTGAATTTGATTTTTGATATGCATTCGGAGTATGGCTGGGAAGCAACCCGCGAAGGGAAAAACTTCAGTACGGTGAAGGGGTTGCGGCAGTTGTTTCCGGGGCAGGTGCAGATTTTTACGCTCGATCCGGAGTCTACGAATCGGCGGGGGGTGAAGGATGCCCATGATTTGTTTATTAGTTTTGAGCAGATTGAGGTGGAGGATTTGGCTCTGGTGCGGGGGGAGTTGAACCTTTCGGAAGCTAGTTTAGAAAATGCTGTGATTCTGCGCAATGAGTTTGGTAAGTCTTGGATTAATCGTTTGCTCACCATGAGTAATGAGGAGATTCAGGAATTCTGTGAGGTGAAAATGGGGAATAAGTCTTCGATCATGGCGTTACAGCGAAAGTTGATTCGATTGGAATCTCTGAAGTATATTCGGGCAGCCTGTCCCCATAATTATGTGACGCAGGTTTTGGAATGTATTGAGGCGGGGAAGCATGTGGTGATCGAGTTTGGATCGCAGTCGAATTTGCTGTCCTATATGCTGGCGACGAATATTATTTCCCGGCGGATTCATGCGGCCTATGTGCGCAAGGCGGAGCATTTTTTGCAGACGAAGAATGTGATCGATCGCCCTCGCCAATTAATGATTACGATCGAGGAGGCGCACCGTTTTCTTGATCCAGGTACTGTAGGCCAGACGATTTTTGGGACGATCGCCCGTGAGATGCGGAAGTATTTTGTGACGTTGCTGGTGGTGGATCAGCGGCCTTCGGGGATTGATAATGAGGTCATGTCGCAGATTGGGACGAGGATTACGGCGTTGCTGAATGATGAGAAGGATATTGATGCGATTTTTATGGGGGTTTCGGGGGCGCAGAGTTTGCGATCGGTTTTGGCGAAGTTGGATTCTAAGCAGCAGGCGCTATTGCTGGGGCATGCGGTGCCCATGCCTGTGGTGATTCAGACGCGGGCCTATGATGAGAAGTTTTATCGGGATGTGGGGGATACGGCTTGGGAGGAGATGCCGGATGCGCCTTTGTTGGTGGCGGCGCAGGGGGCGAAGGCGGATTTGGGTTTTAGGGATTGTGGCGG
>JAAUSA010000061.1 GCA_012031975.1 Alkalinema sp. RU_4_3
CGCAACTGGTATGAGTTGCAGCGAAATCTATTCAATCCCCTGATTCGCGCCTTCATTCAAGACCATCTGGCGGAAATCGCCCAGGTCTGATCCAGGCTTTGAGACATTTGTCAATGCGTAAGTCCTATCAGTATACGATCGCCAAAACCCTCAACATCCCAGGGATTGTTCATCCCTTGAGCCTGGAAACCCTGGGGAATGGCTATGCCCTAGTCATGGCAGATGGGGGTGAGTCGTCCCTCGGCCAATATCTTCAGCAGCAATCGCTCAATCTGGTAGAGGTGCTAGCGATCGCCCTGCAACTGGCCGAAATCCTCCACGACCTGCATCAGCACCGCGTCATCCACAAGGACATCAAACCCGCCAATATCCTCATCCATCCAGGGTCGAAGCAGGTCAAGCTGATCGACTTTAGCATTGCCTCCCTACTCCCCAAGGAAACCCAGGAGATCCAAAACCCGAATGTCTTAGAAGGCACCTTGGCCTACTTCGCTCCCGAACAGACCGGACGGATGAATCGCGGCATTGATTATCGTGCGGACTTCTATGCCCTGGGGGTGACGCTATATGAACTGCTGACGGGACAATTGCCCTTTGGCTCAGACGATCCGATGGAGCTGGTGCATTGCCATATTGCCAAAATTGCCCAACCTGTCGATCAGGTAAATTCGGCGGTGCCTGGGATGGTGGCGGCGATCGTAGCGAAACTGATGGCAAAAATGCTGAAGATCGCTACCAAAGTGCCTTAGGACTTCAGCATGATTTGCAGCAATGTTTGGGGCCATGGAAAGAAACGGGAGAAATTGCTGAATTTGGACTGGGACAAAGAGATTTAAGCGATCGCTTCCTCCTCCCCGAAAAGCTCTATGGCCGGGAACCAGAAGTTCAAACAATCCTCAATGCCTTTGAGCGCGTTGGTCAAGGTGCCGTGGAACTGACGCTGGTGGCGGGCTTCTCCGGAATTGGTAAGACAGCGGTGGTGAATGAAGTCCACAAGCCGATTACGCGGGAAAAGGGCTACTTCATCAAAGGCAAATTTGACCAGTTCAATCGGAATATTCCCCTCTCAGCCTTTGTACAAGCATTGCGCGATCTGATGGGGCAATTGCTTTCAGAATCTGATCTTCAATTAGTTCAGTGGAAGAGCAAAATTCTAGCTGCCGTCGGTGAAAACGGTCAAGTTTTGATTGAGGTAATTTCAGAACTAGAGCAGTTGATTGGCCAGCAGCCAAAAGCGACCGAACTCTCTGGCACCGAAGCACAAAATCGTTTTAATTTGCTGTTCCAAAAGTTCATCCAGGTTTTTACGGCTGCTGAGCATCCCTTGGTGATTTTTCTCGATGACTTGCAGTGGGCTGATTCGGCTTCGCTTCAGTTGGTGAAGTTGTTAATGAATGACAATGCCTATCTACTGATGTTGGGAGCCTATCGGGATAATGAAGTCTCGCCTGCCCATCCCTTCATGCTGACGATCGCCGACCTGCAAAAAGCAAACGCGGCCATCAAAACCATTACCCTTGGACCGCTCTCCCTAGAGCAGACAAACCATCTGATTGCCGATACCCTGAAGTGCGATCAAGAACTAGCAAAACCTTTGACGGAAATCATCGATCGAAAAACCCAAGGCAATCCATTTTTCACAACTCAGTTCCTCAAGGCGTTGCATGAGGAAGGTTGCATAACCTTCCATCACAATCGGGGCTACTGGCAATGTGATATTGCTCAAGTCAATGCCCTTGCTTTAACGGATGATGTCGTCGAATTTATGGCATTGCAATTGCAGAAGTTGCCATCGAACAGTCAGGAGGTCTTGAAACTTGCGGCTTGTATTGGGAACCAGTTTGATTTGGCGACCTTGGCGATCGTCTCTGAACAATCTCAAACTGAGGTTGCTACTGCACTGTGGAAAGCATTGCAAGAAGGATTAGTTGTCCCGACCACACAGGTTTATAAGTTCTTCCAGGTCGAAGAGATTGATCACTCTAAGGTGCAAAAAACAGCTAATCCAGCTTATCGGTTTTTGCACGATCGGATTCAACAAGCAGCCTACTCTTTGATTGATTCAACAAAAAAGCAGGAGACCCATCTTGTAATCGGCCAACGTATGTTATTCAACATACCCGCGCATGAGCAAGACGCTCAAATTTTTGCCATTGTAAATCAATTAAATCATGGCATCGAATTACTTAAAGATTCATCCAGCCGAGAACAGCTATGTCAATTAAATTTTAGGGCCGGATGCAAAGCAAAACGATCGACGGCCTACTCAGATGCGCTAAAATACTTTACCTTAAGCGAATCACTTCTAGTCTCAGAAACTTGGCAAATAGAATATGATTTTACTTGGAGCTTATATTTAGAAATAGCAGAGACAGAAGCACTCAATGCAAATTTCGATCGCGCTACTGAAATCACAGAGATATTATCTAGCCATGCCAAAACAACACTTCACCAAGTTAAAATCGACGAATTAAAAATTCAGCTTTCGATCGCTCAGCTTCGTCTACTATCGGCACTAGAAGTTGGCTTAGAATCTTTAGAACGCTTGGGCATGGGTCTAATTGAGGTAAATGAAGCCAATGAGCGTTTGGCACTACCTGATTTAGAAGCAATTGAGAAATTGCCAATCTTACAAAATGATCATCAGTTGGCAGGTTTGCGGATCTTAATGTATGTCAGTCCGCCAGCCTATTTTGCCAAGCCAGAACTATGGCCAACCATTGTCTTGAATCAAATCCATCTTTGTCGGAAGGCGGGTTATTCTGGACTGGCTGCCTATTCATATGTCCTATATGGCATGTTCTTATCAGGCGGATGTAATGATCCAAATATTGGTCACCATGCCGGAATGCTTGGGTTGAAACTGCTTGAACGATTTGACATGAAGAAAATTAAGAGCAAAGTCTATAACTTGTTCTATGCCCATATCAAACCATGGAAAGAGCCTCTAACGGAAACACTCAATCCATTGAAAGAGTCTATTTACGCGGGCCTTGAAGTTGGAGACGTAGAATGGGCAAGTTATAGTGCCATGAATTATAGTAAGCACATTGCTTTAGTGGGCACACATTTAACAGAAGTCGATCGCATCCAAAAGGACTGCATCGAAATCCTCAATTCAACCCGACAAGAGACACCCATTTATTACACCAAGCTTTGGCAAGCCCTCACCCGGAAACTTCTGGAATACAGTGAAACCAACAAGGCTAAAATCTGTTTTGATGGACTAAATGAAGCTGAAATCTTCGATCGTTTTCAACAATCTAGTAATCGGCTTCTCCTGTTTCAAGGATTCACTGTGAAGACGATGCTTGGTTATCTCTTAAATGAGATTGAAGAATCTCTCAATGCAGCCCAAATGGCTATTCCTCACCAAACATCAGCGATTGGGATGATCGCAGTTGTGATTCATAATTTTTATTATTCACTAGCACTTTGCTCATCGCCGACCTCAATACAATCGACATCTGATGCCACACATTTAGAGATTTTGGCACAGAACCAAGGCCAGTTAGCGCAATGGTCAAAATTCGCACCCTGCAATTTCCAACACAAATATGATCTCGTTGAAGCAGAACGACTCAGAATCTCTGGAGAATATGCCCTTGCGATCGACCTCTATGATCGTGCCATCGCCGGAGCAAAAGCCAACGGCTACACCCAGGAAGAAGCCCTCGCCAACGAACTCGCCGCCAAATTCTACCTCACTTGGGGCAAAGACAAAATCGCCGCAGGTTACATGCAGGAAGCCTACTATGGCTATGCCAAATGGGGAGCCAAAGCCAAAGTCACCGATTTAGAACTACGCTATCCCCATCTACTGCAACCCATCTTGAAATCGACTAACCAGCCACTCACCGTTTTAGAAACTCTCGCAACGATCACAGCACCTGCCTACTCCGTCCATGCCACTGTCACCAACGGTTCGTCCACAAGTAGCGTTAACCAAACCCTTGATTTCGCAACCCTGCTACAAGTTTCTCAGACCTTCGCTAGCACGATCGACCTGAATGAGCTGCTGCAAACCTGGAGCCGGAAGATGATCGAAACTTCTGGAGCTGATCGATGTGCATTAATGCTTTGTGAGGAAAACCAATGGCAAGTGCGCGTCATGGCGAACCTAGAGCAAGTTGAGCTACAAACTGTGCAACTGGATGATAATTCCACTGTTCCGACAAAGTTAATTCAATATGTGAAGCATAGCCTGACAACGGTTGTGCTCGATAACCTCAAGACAAACTTACCCGTGATTGACGATTACCTGCATCACCATCAGCCTAAGAGCAGCTTGTGTTTGCCAATTCTCAACCAGGGTAATTTACGTGCCATTTTGTATCTCGAAAATCGTGCCGCCAGTGGCGTGTTTACGAGCGATCGCATTACGATTCTCAACTTCCTCTGCACCCAAGCAGCCATTTCCCTCGAAAATGCCCGACTCTACCAACAAGCCCAAAGCTATGCCCAGCAGTTGGAACAATCCCAGTTGCAAACTGTCCAAAGTGAGAAAATGGCATCTCTGGGGAACTTGGTCGCGGGGGTCGCCCATGAAATCAACAATCCGATCGGTTTCCTCAATGGCAGCATCGATCATGGCAAAAACTATGTGCAGGACTTAATTGGACATCTCGCCCTCTACCAACAACAATACCCCACCCCAGTCAAGCCGATTCGAGACAATGCCGCAGCCATCGATCTAGCATTCTTGAGCGAAGACTTACCCAAGTTAATGAAATCCATGCAGGGGGCAACCGATCGCATCACGGACATCAGCACCAGCCTTCGCACCTTCTCACGCGCTGATACTGAATACAAAGTCCGCGCTAACCTACATGAAGGCATTGACAGCACCATCCTCATCCTTAAATATCGCCTCAAAGCCAATGAATTCCGCCCCGAGATCGAGGTGATTACAGACTACGGCGACATGTCAGATCTGGAGTGTTTCCCTGGGCAGCTAAATCAGGTGTTCATGAATGTTCTGGCGAATGCGATCGACATGTTCGATGAAATGGCACAAACCCAATCATTTGCTGAGCTACAAGCCAATCCCCAGCAAATCACAATTCGCACGGTACTGGATAAAGACCAAGTACAGATCTCGATGCGCGATAACGGCAAGGGCATGGGCGAAGACGTGAAAGCTAGAATCTTTGACCATTTGTTTACCACCAAAGGCGTGGGTAAAGGCACCGGGTTAGGACTGGCGATCGCCGTCAAATTGTAGTAGACAAGCATGGCGGGAGTTTGGTCGTTCAGTCAGAGCCGGGACAAGGCACTGAGTTTTGCATTCACCTACCGCTCGGGGGTTGACGGTCACAGGAACATCGGTCATTGGGGTTGATGACTTTTGGCAGAGGGTTAGTGACTTCTAGCAGGTTTACGCGATCGGCGTTTCTAGCTACTATGGGCCGCATGTCTACTGTTTCCCTGAACCCATGCTGATTCAAACTCAATTGCGATCGCTTTCCCTGGGCGCACTGTCCATTGTGCTGACCGCCGGACCCGTCGCTGCCGCCGAAAGGCTGTCCCTCACCTATGGTCCCCTAGAATTCTCGATCCCCGTGGCATCACTGGAAACCTACGCCAAAACAGGAACCCTCGATCGCGACCTCGCCCCCTACCGACACCTCATCCCAAAACCCCAACAAGCCCGCCTCCGCCAACTCCTCCAAAACCGCTTCGACCTTAACTCAGTACAAGTATCCCAATTACTCTACTCAGACCTGGGAGCGCGCACCACCGCAGAATTTGGCGAATTTATTCAATCCGAAGGTCGTCAAAATGGCTTCCACGCCCTGCGATCGTCAATTATACTCGCCGCCGCCGATCCAAGTGGACTCACCTTGATTAATGCCCTAAAAAAATATCCAGGCACCCTGAGCTTAAATTTAAAGCGGGTCCAACAAGGACTCCAAGCCTTTAAGAAAATCCATCGCCAAACCCAACAAGTCATCGCCCTGACCCAACTAGACAATCCACCCCAAAGCACAACAACCCTACCCAATTTAGACACCCCCGGCAACAGTCCCTGGACCCAACAAACCCTCAGCTTTTACGATCGATCCCGCGATCGCACCATCACCACCGACCTATACCTGCCCCAGACCCAAGCCCCAGCCCCCGTCCTGATCTTCTCCCATAGCCTCGGCACCGATCGCGCCAACTTCACCGATCTAATGCAACATCTGGCCTCCCATGGATTCGCCGTCCTCGCCCTTGAGCATCCCGGCAGCAATCGGCAGCAGATTAAGAATTTACTAGAAGGCCGATCGCCCGAGGTGATGCAACTCAACGAGTTTCAAAATCGGCCCCTAGATGTCACATTTCTACTCAATCAGCTCCAATCTAATCCCCGTCTAGATTTCAAAAACATCGGCTTCCTGGGCCATTCCCTCGGCGGCTACACAGGCCTCGCCCTGGCTGGCGCCACCCCCAATTTTTCTCAACTTAGCCAGAATTGCCGATCGCACCTGATTACCAAAAACCCGACCAACCCAGCCCTCGTCCTTCAGTGCCTCGCCCTCAAATCCACAGTTCAAAAGCCCCTCGCCGACAGCCGAATTCGATCGGTCTTTGCCTTTAATGCAATCGCGGGCAGCATCTTCGGCGATCAAGGTCTCAGCAACATTCACATTCCCACCATGCTCGTCTCCGGCAGCCAAGACAACATCGCCCCCTTCATCACCGAACAACTCTGCCCCTTTACCCAACTCAAAACCCCAGAAAAACATTTCGCCTTAATGGAAAACGGCACCCATTTCTACACCAATAGAGTCAATAATCTATCTGCCTTCACCCCCGCCAATCCCGATCCATCGATCGCCCGCCGCTACCTCAAATCCCTGAGTCTAGCCTTTGCCAAAACCTATGTCGCCGATCGACCTGAATACAAAGCCTATTTAGAAACGCCCTATTTAACAGCCATCAGCCGCCCCACCCTGCCCCTGAGAAACGTTACTCCAGAGGCAGCGCGATCGATTAGACCAACCCTCTGTCCCTAATCCTCAACGACCTCAATTTCACCCGCCAATTGCGGTCGTTTGCCATCGAGTAGACAGCTCACCGTCATATCGCCCATCACGTTAATCGTGGTGCGACAGCGATCGAGGAACCAATCCACCGTCACTAAAATTGCAATATACTGCGGCGGCAATCCCACGGAGGTAAACACTAACGTCATCGTCACAAGTCCGGCATTGGGAATACCAGCGGCTCCAACGGACGCAAAGATTGAAGTCAGAACGACGACTAGTTGCTGTACAAAGGAGAGTTGTTGTCCGATCATCTGGGCGATAAATAAAGCAGCCATGGCTTCATATAAGGCTGTGCCATCATTATTGAAGTTACTGCCAACCAAGGCTCCTAGGGAAGCAGAAGACTCTCTTAGGCCAATTCGATCGCGCAATCCCTCAAAGGTAATTGGCATTGTAATGGTCGAAGAAGAGGTCGAGAATGCTGTGAAAAAGGCATCCGATCCCCCCGCTAAGAACCGCTGCGGACTGACCCAGGATTCAAGCTTGACACGGGTTAGATAATAAAGGGTTTGGAGCCCCAGGGCCACTAACACCGCTACAATTAACCCAGCTAACGCTTTGAACGGCGCAAATCCTGAGACTGCAATCGTCTTTGCGACAATGCCAAAAACAGCGATCGGAATCAGCACAATCACCCAATTCAACACCCGCACAACAACATCAAACAAAAATGTGACCAACTGCTCCACAGGCAGATAGTCTGTCTTCCCTACCTTAATCTGCTCTGCTTTCAATCCCCTCAGGGCGATTCCTAGGGCTAAGGCAATCACAATTAACTGAATGACGTTATTATCTACTAGGGGTTTTAGGACCGCCTCGGGAACGCTATTTTGGAGTAGGGACCAAGGATCAAAAGCAGTTGCGGTATCGGTTTTACCGCCGGGTGTGACGATCGTTCCCCATTTGCCGGGTTGCAGAATATTTGCGACCAAGAGGCCGATCACGATCGCCACCGTCGTATTGGTCAACAGCATCCCCGCCAACTTACGCCCCGCCCGTCCTGGAATATTTGCCGTCAAGAACGTATGCAATACCGCGAGCAAAATCAATGGCGTGGCCAAGGCCCGCAGCGCTTTTAAAATTAGATCACAGGGAATGGCTAAACTCTGGGCCAAGGGACCGTCGCCAATGGTCGTACCGACTGCGATCGCCGCCACCAGGGCCAGCAAAATCTGCACATACAGGGGAATGGCAATGCCCCCAATGCGCAACTCATGGCTCGACTCACTCATGCAAAACACTCCGGTAGAAGACTATTTGCCCCAATTGTAGGTGTTTCTGTTTGAGTCCGGTGGAACTGTGTTTAAACTTTGGGTTGGAGCAGTTGCACAAGGGGTTGGGTCAGCCAGCTAAAGCCGACTTTCATCTGGTGCTCCAGGGTTGGCATGCGCATCAGATAAATCAGGCGGCGGGCAATATGGGCGGGCATTCCCTCTAGTTTTAGCCCCATGCCAGCAAGCGTCGCATTGTTGGACCCCAAACTCAGCATTTCGCCGAGGTGCTGGTAGCGGAAGGGGGTGAGGGGACGATCGCTCAAGGAGGCCCAGATGTTCCAGCCAGCACAGTCGGCCTGTTGGAAGGCGGCCTGGGCCGTGGGCGGGACGATTTGGCCCGTGGCGTCGGGGCCGTCGGCGATGTCTCCTAGGGCGAAGACTTCGGGGTGGTCTTTGACTTGAAGCGTGGTGGAGATGGGGATTTGGTTGCGGGCGTTTTTCTCGATGGGCAGGTTGCGGATGGCGGGGGCGACGCGGGTGCCGACGGTCCAGAGGACAAGATCGACGGGAATGTCCTGGGATTCGCCTTTGTACTTGAGCTTGATGCTGTCGTTGGTGATTGCTTCGACACCTGTTTCTAGGTCCACCCAGACCGATCGCTGACTCAAAGCAGTCTCGGCGGCCTTGCGATTGAACTCTGGGGAGGTGCGGAGGATGCCGTTGGCCATTTCGACGAGGCGGAGGAGACCGCGATCGCCCAGTCGTTCAGCCAGCTTACAAGCCAGTTCTACGCCGCTATAACCACCGCCCACGACAGCAACGCGGATTTTATCCTGGCTGGAATTTTCAAGCGTACGGAGGCGATCGGCGACCCGGACGGCATCGGTGACGGTGCGGAAGGGGATGGCGTATTCAGCGGCACCGGGTACCAGATCCATTGGGGTTTCGCCGCCCATGGCGAGGACGAGGCGATCGTAGGAGAGGGTTTCGTTGTTGGTGAGGTGGACTTGGTGGCGGTCGAGGTCGATGCGATCGACGGTGGCCTGACGGAAGGTGATGGGTTTATTCGCTAGGAGGTCCTTGTAGTAGGGGGCGATTTCCCAGGATTGGAGTTCGCCGGTGAGGAGTTCGTAGAGGAGGGGGGCGAAGATGAAGCGATCGCGTTGGTCCACAAGGGTGATTTCGGGGGGGGTGGTCCAGGGCAGTTCCATGAGGCGCAGGGCGGTGTAGAGTCCCCCGAAGCCGCCGCCGAGGATGCAGATTTTGTGGGTGCTTTGCGTCATGGCTGGGGTTTTGTAACGTTGTATGTTTTAGTTTACGCGATCGGGCTGGAGAAGGGGGGATTAGAATGGAGGTTGAGCTATTGATGGGGGTTTGGGTATGAAGAAGATTGATGTGGCGATTTTGGGGACGAATTTTGGCCAGAAGATTCATCGGCCAGCCCTTGAGTCCTTGGGGAATGTTCAGGTGACGGCTCTGTATCACCGGAGTTTGGCGACCGCGCAGGCGATGGCTAAGGATTCTGGGCTGCGGGCCTTTGATTCGGTGACGGGGGCGATCGCCTCTGTACAGGCTGTGGCTATTTCGACACCGCCGTTTGCGCATTTTGAGATGGCGAAGGCGGCGATCGAGGCAGGAAAACCCGTGTTTTTAGAAAAGCCGATTACGCTGACGGCTCCGGAGGGGCGGGTGCTGTATCGCCTGGCCCAGGAGAAAAAGGTCGCGGTGGCTGTGGACTTTGAGTTTCGGTTTATTCCGGCGTGGCTCCGGTTGAAGGAGCTGCTGGAGGAGAATTATGTGGGACGGTTGCGGTATGTGAAGATCGATTGGCTAGGGGCGAGTCGGGCGGATAGCGATCGCGCCTGGAATTGGTATGCCCAGAAGGAGATGGGGGGTGGGACGCTGGGGTCTATTGGTTCCCATGCCTTTGATTATATTCACTGGCTGTTTGGGCCGAGTCGGCGGCTGTCGGCCAGGTTGAGCACTGTAATTCTGTCAAGGCCCGATGGGGCGGTGCGGCGTCCGGTGACTTCGGATGATGTTTGCAATATCACTTTAGAGCAGGCAGATGGGACGCCGATTCAGGTTTGTCTCAGTGCGGTGACGAATCAAGGGCGGGGGCATTTTGTGGAGATCTATGGCGATCGCGGCACCCTCGCACTCGGCAATCCCAGCCAGACGGATTATATCCATGGGTTTACGCTGATGGGGCGGCAGGGGAGTGGGGAATTGGATCGATTGGAGGTGCCCGACCGGTTGGCCTTTAGCCAGACTTTTGGGGATGGGCGGATCGCGCCGATCGCTCGGGTGATGGAACGGTGGGTGGCAAATTTTGGGTCGCCGGGGGATTTAGTGCCGGGGTTACGAGAGGGGGTGTATGCGCAGCTATTGATGGATTGCTGCCAGGATTCTAATTTGTCGGGAAGATGGGTAGAGATTCCTGAGTTGGAGGCATTTTTGTAAGGGGGGAACTGCTGGGTTAAAATAAGGATATAGATGGCGCTGGAGAACGTTATGCCACAAACAGCCGTTACCGAAGTTGTTGGATCATTGGATGATTTGGAGCGTTTTTTTGGCGCCAGGCGGACATCGAATGAGAATTTCTTTGAAGAATGGCAGCAGAACTTACCACCGCTGAGTCAGGAGGATTGTCGGGTTCTGGACCAGCTGCGCGATCGCTTCCGGTACCAGCGAAATATGGGTCCGGTGGCGGAGGGTGCCGTGAATGCGATCGTTATTTCGCCCTTGTTGTCTTTGGTAGGGTTCTATGATGCGCCTTTTCGGATGCGATCGGAGGCAAGTATTGCGATCACGACGGAGGTTTTGGTCGATCCGGAGGCAGAAGATTCTGAGGTAAAAGTACTACGGGGTCAAGTAGATTTTTTGGTATTGCAGGATCAGTTTTGGCAGGCGGTGATTGAATCAAAGGAGACTTCCTTTGATATTGAGATGGGGATTCCTCAAATTCTGACCTATATGATGGGCGCACCTGCTAGCCAGAATGTTGTTTTTGGCATGGTCAGCAATGGGAATCATTTTGTGTTTGTTAAATTGAGGCGATCGCCAGTTCCAGAATATGAGTTTTCTGATATTTTTTCGATGATACCTAGACAAAATCGGCTGTATGATGTGTTTCAGGTTTTGAAGAGAATCAGTTCGGAGATTCACTCGATTTAAAGGATGGTATATCAATGGATTTCCAAAACGAAAAACTCATTAGCATTGCTGAATTATTTATGGATGACCCAGAGGAAGCAACACTTGGCCAAGCAATGATTGATAGAAAGTTATATGATTTTTCCCTAGAAAGCTTGGAACACCTTGAACAATTTCTGATCGGCATTCAGGGAGAAACTGCTTCAGAACATGCATGGGCAGCCTTGGTATTGCGGTGTGGGGCTTACGCCGGAGAAGTTATCCGACGAAACAGTAAGCCTGATGGATACAACTGGTTAGATTATAGTGATGCAGCTCAAATTGATTCTAGTTTTGTAAAACTTGGGAAAAGACTAGGTACGTTTTTCAGCTTATATAATCCGCCTAATACGTTCTGGTTTCCGATCGCTCGAATTGAAAAATTTCTGAACAGGGACAGCGAATATGGGCTTCTTGCCTTTGCCGAAGTTGCGATTCAGCAGGTCGGCAAAGCCTCCCTATCTGAGCAAGCTGATATGATTTACCAAAGCATTGAACAGAAATGGGCAGAGATCGTCGATCTAAGTCTTTACGATGTAGATTCAATCTTAGAGCATAATATTGCACAATTGGAATTGGCACTTAGTGAAGATCAGGAGCATCTTCTTTCACTTAGCTTACTCAGTGAATTATTAATCGTCCAAGAAAACTATAGTAAAGCACAAGTGATTATTAAGCAGTTAATTCAGCTAGAACCAACCAATACCTTGCATCAAACTAAACGTGATTTACTATCCAACTTAGATGTCAACGACCAAAATGCAAAAATTGAAGTAGAGTTTTGGGTTACAGATAAGTGGAGGGATGTGAATGGTTGGTAATGTAGCAAACAGCACCATAGGTATCAATAATGGTAGGAGTAATTAGTGGCAGTCAATCGAGATAAAGTGGATTTGTGGAAGGCTGATGTAGCAACTTCAGTTGATTTTTACAATGAGTGGTTTATGGCTTTTGCTCCTGGGGCTTTTAGGGAAACCCGTATTGCAACCACCGAGCAAGTTGCCAGTGCTTTGGTCCTCACCGAAAACCTGACCAATATTACCCCCGAAACCTTGCGGGCAAACCCTTCAGTGCTATCAATGCTGAGAATGGCCACCTGCCCGCCGATCGCTCGCGATCGACTCATTGGCCTTGCAGGTGTGTCACCGAATTTGGTTAAAACCATGGAGGATTCACAACGTGTTCCGCCCACGATGAAAGAGGCAGAACTCATAGCACAACTGGGTAAAATCGGCGATATCATCGAGAGAATGGCCGATCCAGATATCTTTGTATGGAAACAGCGCAGAGATCAGGGCACTAAGGAAGAAGTCCAACGGGCATCAACGATCGTAGCTGATAGACTTTGTGGTGCCGTAGCCAATCCAATCATCCGGAATGCCCAAGAAAAGCGGCAGCTCGCATCGATTAAATTATGGCTCGAAGCAAGGGGCTATCGCGAACTGAATTCTAGTGAGATTAACGGCTTGACCACAATGCCAACAGGGACCTTTGCCTTTCGATTCAATGTACCTATTACGATGGATGGCGGCAAGCAGGTCAATATTGCGATCGATGTCGTCATCATGGGTAAAAATGCCCGACAAGGTGATTTCCCGGCACTATTTGAGGCGAAATCAGCCGGGGATTTTACCAATACAAACAAACGCAGAAAGGAAGAAGCCATCAAAATGCAGCAACTTCGTCGTACCTATGGCGCAGCAATAACATTCGACTTATTTTATGTGGCTATTTTGATTCTGGCTACTTGGGATATGAGGCGGCAGAGGGCATTGATTGGGTTTGGGAACATCGGATTGATGACTTAGCGGAGTTTGGGTTCTAACATGAAAACTATTATTGAACTAGAAGCACAGCGTCAGACAATACAGATTCAGCTCGATCGAGCAAAAACGCAGCTAGAACGCAATGCAATGGGGCAGTTTGCAACTCCCATTTCGCTAGCAAACAGCATTCTTGAATATACCAAGAGTATTATGCCGCCCTGTAAAGAGATCAGATTCCTCGATCCGGCGTTGGGCACAGGCTCATTTTTCAGTGCGCTGCTTCAATCTTTCTCTCCAACAATTATTGAAGCTGCTGTGGGTTATGAAGTAGATGAGCATTATGGAAACCCCTCAAGTGAGCTATGGTCAGAAACCATCCTTGATTATCGACTAGCTGACTTCACGCATGTTAAGCCTCCAGAAGTTGAGACAGATAAATTCGATTTGATTATCTGTAATCCTCCCTATGTTCGTCACCATCACATCAACGGTCAGAAGGAACGCCTGCGACGTCAGGCACTGAATGACGCCAATATTAAAATCTCTGGTCTAGCTGGGTTATACTGCTATTTCATGGCAATTACCCATCCTTGGATGAAGGTCAATGCGATCGCTAGCTGGTTGATTCCAAGTGAGTTTATGGATGTCAACTATGGTCAAGCGATAAAGAACTATCTTCTAAATGAAGTAACCCTCCTCCAAATCCATCGTTTTGACCCTAATGATATTCAATTTGATGATGCCCTGGTTTCTTCGGCGATCGTGTTTTTTCAGAATAAGAAGCCTGATAAAACCTATAAAGTTAAGTTTACCTACGGTGGCACCATAGATTCACCCTCCACTTTAAGAGAAGTTAGTATCAGTGCATTGAATAGCGAGAAGAAATGGACAAGATTCCCGCTATCGAAGGAGCGCCACATAAGTACTACAGCTAAGCTAAGCGATTTCTTTACGATCAGGCGTGGTATCGCGACCGGTGACAACAACTTTTTTGTCATACCTCGCGAAGAAATTGAACGACGTGCGTTGCCAATTGAGCAATTCCGTCCGATTTTGCCAAGTCCTCGATATCTCTCTGAAACCGTGATCCAGGCAGATAGAAATGGCAACCCCAAGCTACAAAAACAGCTATTTGTACTGGATTGCAAGTTGCCGATCGAGCAAGTGAAGCATGATCATCCAGAATTATATAGTTATCTGCAGGAGGGGATTAAAGCGGGGGTGTGCGATCGCTACCTATGCAGAAATCGCAAGCTGTGGTACGCCCAAGAGACTCGTTCGGAGAGTGCATTTTATTGCACCTATATCGGACGCTCTGACAAGCCAGGGGCGAAACCCTTTCGATTTATTCTTAATCATTCAAAAGCAATTGTTGCCAATTCATACTTGATTCTCTATCCAAATTCATGGGTTAGTCAGCAAATCCAGGCAAATCCAGGTTTGAGCGAGCAAATTCTTACTGCCTTAAATCAGATTACTAGTCAAGCTTTGCTAGATGAAGGTCGTGTGTATGGCGGTGGGCTTCATAAAATGGAGCCAAAGGAACTGGCTAACGTACCAGCGCTTGCGGTTGCAGATCTACTATCAGAGAGGCAATAGAACTAACCCAGCCTAGTTACTCCTACCCACCATTCCCTTCCAACCAGCCCAACAAATCCTCCAACCCCGAAAATCCAACCGATCCTCACCCAACAAATTCAACTTTTCCAAGGATAACGCCTTGATTTTTTCTTGAAGGTCGATCGCGATCGGACCCACCCGTCGATTCAACTGACGAAGAATCAGGGCTGTAATATCATTTTTTGGATATGACATCTAAACTACGGAGAGCTCTCCGTGTAATATAGCCAACAGGCTGCGAATCACTTTTCTTTCGCCATTTCGCACAATGGCCAACAACCCAGTCAGGGCAGCTTTTTGCCGCATCATTCAACCAATTGGCACAGGAATCTTGCACATAGCGCGACGGATCTTCCATGACTCGATCGAGCAACCCCTCCCCCAACCCTGGCGAGGTCTTCAAGGCCGCAATATGTTTTGACCAGACACCCCTGGGACGAGTCACCTCTATTGCAAACCGACGAATATTTTCAGAGCGATCGCTAGACCAAGGCATCAGTAAATTAATCGATTTCTCAATATCCTGCGCCACTACCGGACGCACCGCCAGCCAGGCCCATTCCCTCACGCCGAAATGGGGATCATCGGCTAGGGGACGGACGCGATCGATCGCATCTTCTAAACCCACAGATGAATCAGCAATACAATAAGCCGCCCAGCCCCGCACGGTATCGGATGGATGCAGGGGCAATCCCTTGATTTCCTTGGGGACCTGTTCCGTCAGAATCGCTGCGGCCAATTCCATCCGTTTGGTGATGCCTAGGTCTGCTGCTGTATGCATGCGATCGATCGCCTCCGCCTTAATTCCAGGAAACCCATGGCGCATCAGGCAGGCAAAATCGACGGCTAGACATTCAGACAGGGTAGCTGACTGCATAGTCCCTTCGTTTAACTGCTGTAGGATGGTGGGGGCGATCGCGGCTTTGCTACTTGCACCAATTCGTTTCGTCATATCAACCCGAAAATAAGGATTCCCGGTCTCTAGATTACTACGAAACTGCAAAGGGCAATGTATGATTGAATATGTGTTATCCAGAACTACTTCGATGAAAGAATATTTGCAAGTTAGTGACGTCATTGACTGGAATCATCCCGAAGTTATGACCCTGGCTCAGCAGATTTCGTCGGGGCTTGAGACACCGGGGGCGATCGCCAAAGCCTGCTTTGAGTGGGTACGCGATGAGATCTTTCACAGCTTTGATTATCAGATGAATCCCGTAACTTGTAAGGCCTCCGATGTCCTGCAACATAAGACAGGCTATTGCTTTGCGAAAAGCCATTTATTGGCAGCACTTTTACGGGCGAACCAAATTCCTGCCGGGTTTTGTTATCAGCGGTTGAGCATTGATGACCAAGGTGCGCCCTATAGTTTGCATGGGTTTAATGCGATCTATTTACCGGAAATCGGTTGGTATCGAGTGGATGCGCGGGGCAATAAAGCAGGTGTCAATGCCCAGTTCGTGCCACCCCAAGAACAATTGGCATTCAAGATTCAGTTCCCCGAGGAAGCCGATTTCCCAGCCATTGTTGCCGAACCGCTCCAGATGATTGTGGAAGCCTTACAAGCACAGACTAGCTGGGATAGCATGCTACAAAACCTTCCAGATATATCGCTGGAATCTGCAAAACGTTACGGCCTGCTCTAATTTGCCCACCCAAGGGAACAATCATAGCCCCAAATCTCGTCATATATTTCGCTACTCCTGCATCGCGAACGCTCCAAATCCATGAAGCGAGAATTCCGGAATAGGTTAGGGGTCTAGTGGATCTACCGATCACCTACATAACTTAAACGAGATCGCCCATGAAATCCCAACAATTAAAACTAAACCTTCTCAAAGCCGTCACTATGGCGATCGCCCTGATCGCCACCTTCATCACCATTAATCTAGCAGCCCAGCCCGCCCTATCCATTCGACCCGCCCCACCCGCCGCCCAGGCCAGTGGCACCGAACCCTTTTGGGATGTCACCGTCACACCCAAGGGAATCGTCTACAACACCCCTGAAGGTAAACCCGTTACCTTTCCCTATACGCCACCCATTCAAGCCCAAGGTCGTCCTGAGGATGTGGCCTTCGTCTATCGACTGCAAAAGGGACGACAGCAGGGTATTCTGACATTCCAGAAAAATACCTG
The DNA here is from genome assembly GCA_012031975.1 of Alkalinema sp. RU_4_3. Lineage (GTDB taxonomy): Bacteria > Cyanobacteriota > Cyanobacteriia > Leptolyngbyales > Leptolyngbyaceae > JAAUSA01. The sequence goes on from JAAUSA010000061.1 coordinate 16,966, forward strand.
CAACAATGGCATGTCTGATATCTCATCTACGACTACACAACCCTACTGTACCTGAATAATCAGGTTCGAGCAGGCTGTGGCATCGGCCCCCGGTTCGGGATCGCCACACCGTGAGATGGTTTGTGGTGGGATTGCGATCGATCGCAATCCCCGTCGAACCAGCTAGTACTCAGCCGGATTGTCATCTAAGGCCATGAGGAAATTCACCAAGTCCTGTTGTTGCTTCGCACCGTCGATGTAAAACTCATGGCCCGTACCATCTAGATTACTGACTTGCAAAGCCGGATTCGCCTGGTTCGTCGCCACCACCTGTCGGCGGAGATCGCGATCGATCAAAGCCCGCAAACTCGATGCCGCATCCGGCAGAATCCCCCGACTAAGCGTCCCCGACAGCCCCAACCCCGAACCATCAGCCACCTGATAGCTGCCATCATTCCGCACCGCCAAAGCCCCCTTCCGCACCGCCACACCCCCATCATGGAGGTAGGGAGGTGTCAAATACAGCCCCAAAAGCGAAGGCGTTTTGTACCCACCATTGGAAGCAAACCATCCGGGAGGAGATTGGGCTGCCGGGAAATTCCTGCGGTCGGCACATCCAAAACCTTCGCATTGGCTGGAATCGGCACAGGTGTATCCAAAGAGTACATCTGCGGTGGGACCAGCAATGCGTTTTGGTTCAGACGAGATTGTGCCCTGGCTGGATTGGTTTTAATTTCAGCGATCGAGTGAATCTTATTATCCGTAAAGTATGGAGCAATGTGACAGGACAGACAGTTCGACTCGAATATTTTTGCACCGCGATCGACCGAACCATTTTGCAGAGCAGCTAAATTCGCCTGACTCTTATTGGGCGGTGGCACCAGACTATTTTGCCAAGCCGACATCGCATTATTTGCAAAGAAGAACTTGCCCTTCGCAATATCTCTCTGGTCATTGGTCCCCGGACTGAAAATCAAACCATTGTAAGTCAACAGCGAAATCTTCAAATCGGGATAGCTCCCCAACCCCGGTGCCGCCACCTGATCCTCTAGTTCTGCGGTCGCTAAATCCGGAGCTATTTGCCTTAGCCATTCACTAGGTTTCACCGGGCGACCAGCGGGCAACCGTACCCTGCGATCCGCCGCATTTTGTAGCACTGTACCGAGGTAAACTTCGCGATCGATGCCGATCGTCTCTGCACTCCGCTGGGCCGCCGCCAACAGATTGATCTCAGACGAATGCACCGCATTGCTTCCCGCTGCTAGTCCACCAAACGGCCCCACAGCGAACTCTCCACCCGCCGTATAGGGTCCCGCTTTGAAGGTAAACAGCGGTGGAATTTGAGTCGTGTTGGGAATACCATCCGGTGAACTTTCAAAATGACCATAGGGCACAGCCAGCACCAGATCGTCAAAGACCCGCTCAAAAACGTTGGGGTCGGGCAACTTGACCAACTTCCCTGCGCTATCAATAATGGTTTTCCCATTCCCTTGGAATCGTGGATCTAAGGGATTTAAGCTAAATCTGGCAAACCCTGCTGCTGAATTCGGAGCCAACGCTACCAGCAGCGGTATCGCCAGATCGCCATTCGGTACACCCTTTAACTGTTTTCCCTCCGGGGAAAGAGCCACATGGCAAAGGGCACAGGTTATATCCCCTGGCAGCTTCACACCGATCGGCACCAGACTCCCCTTAGTTAGATCAAACCCCGTGGGCAACTTCAGGCCCTTCGGGAACACCTGACTCCCAACTGTAAAATCCCTAGTCAGCGTCACAACCAAATTACTGGTGGGCTTACCCTGCTGCGCCGCAATAGAGAGCGCCAACTCCGGCAATAGTTTAGCAAACCCCAGTTGAAACCCCAGTACTTTTTGCAATCCAAAACTGTCGCCGAGCTTGCGATCGAAGAAAATCTTCTCGCCCACATCGAGCAATTCCTGCGTGATCTTCACCGCCCCCACCTTCAAATAGGACTGAGGATCATTGGCATCCAAACCCCTACGCTGCACCAGACTCGCCGCCTCCCCAGGAGACAAAACTTGACCAAAATAATCATAGGACCCCAACTGCTGTTTGGGCGCGGGCGCGAGCAGCCCCGAGGTGGCCGTCGCCGTCGCAGCATGGGGCATGGCGATCGACACCACCCAACCGATCAGCCCAAACAACGCCACCACGCTCAAAAACACCAATCGCCGCCGCTGCCTACGGAACCATTTAATAAAAGCGCTCATAGGAACTCCTGCAAGTTAACAGTTGAACAGAGGCGTACGTCGATACAAACCAAGATACAAGTTCTACATAGTTCTAACTATGCCTGAATCATTTAAAATAAGGTGTATATTTTTATTACCAAAACAATAACATCTTTGAGTCTCCCATACTGTAATAGATACAGGTTAAGAACCTCTCCGCCACTACTAAGTTATTTTAAATAAATTAGGAGGTCTACTTATGCTACGTCCTCGCACAACTGCAAAAATTGTTACCGTATTTCTCACTTTAATGGCGATCGCCCTATTCCAAACCCGCCCTCTACTCGCCCAAAGTGATCCATCCCTTTGCTATTGGCAATCCAGCAGCGGTCAAACGATCGATCTTTCATCTGTCTGCGGTCAAGCCCCAAACAAACCCAATACATCCCTACAACCAATCCTCAAAAACTACTCCCCCGCAATACAGCAGGAAGTCAACCAATATATTCAACAAAACAAAGACAGCTTCATCGCCCAGGCCGAAACCACCTGTCGCACCCTACGCTACGGCGGCAGTGCGGCAGCAACAAAACGTCGCCAAGCCCTGATTTCCTACCAAGGCGGCAGTGAAGCAATGCAGGCCCGACAGGAGACAATTGACGCCTATGCGATCGCCAACTATTGCCCTGAACTAAAGTAGCCCTAGTTTTACATCATCACAATGCTGAGGGCCTCCTCCGCAGGTGCCCCTGCATAGTTAATTTCCAGGGAAATGATGGTGTTTGTCAGGAATAAACATCACCATGGCTTCAAAGGGTTTATCTCCGTAATAGCGCATTGCCGTGCCGAAATAATACTCAAAGGATTGGGGCTTAGCCATTTTAAAGATCACCTTATAGCCGCCCTGCAACACATTATCGTCCGGCATATCCGTCTCAAACCTGTGCCCCTCCTTAATCAAATGGGCACAGGCACTCAATACCCCATGGCCCCGCTCCGCTGGCAGCCCAAACACCATGATCTCTGGTACGCCATAGCTCTCCGTCAGACCGATAGTGTAAGTAAACGGCGACCCACCCTGCTCCTTGGCAAACACATGGAGGCAATGCCAGCCGTACTTGCGGATATTATTGGCGATCGCTTTTTTCTCTTTGGCGAGGTCCATAATCGTTATAGTTTTGCTGAAGGACTAGAGTGAGCTTACGATCAAGTTTATACTCATTCTAACCATTACCCGCCTGCCATGTCCCCCGACTCCCTCTATCGCCTGTCTGCCTTCACCACGGACCCGAACGGGGGCAATCCCGCTGGGGTTTGGCTGGGGAATGTTTTGCTGAGGCCCGAGGAGATGGGGGCGATCGCCGCTGACGTTGGATTTTCAGAGACGGCCTTTGTGGCGCCCCTTGGCGGGAACCAGTGGAAGATTCGGTACTACAGTCCGGAGATGGAAGTGCCCTTCTGCGGCCATGCAACGATCGCCACAGGCGTACTCCTCGGTGAGCTGCAAGGCGAAGGAAACTACGAATTAGAGACCCAGGTGGGCTGGGTGCCTGTCGCGGTGAAGGCCTGCGAGGGTGGCTATGAGGCTTCGTTGACCTCCGTGGAACCACAGCAGGCGATCGCAGAGCCCGAGCTGGTCACGGCAGTTTTGGCAGCGCTGGGATGGGGGCGGGGAGACTTGGATGGGGCGATCGAGCCGATGTTAGCCTATGGGGGATCTTGGCATTTGGTTCTGGCGGCGGCGACTAGAGGTCGCTTAGATGACTTGGACTACGATTTTGAGGCGTTGAAGGCAGTGATGCTGGGGGCGGGGTTGCTGACGGTGCAGTTGGTGTGGCGTGAATCGGAGCGGGTGTTTCATTCGCGCAATCCTTTCCCGGTGGGTGGGGTCATCGAGGACCCAGCAACGGGATCGGCGGCGGCGGCCCTGGGGGGCTATTTGCGATCGGCGAAGTTAATTCCTGTGCCAGGGCGGTTTGAGATTCGGCAGGGGCTTGTAATGGGTCGGCCTAGCTGGATTGGGGTGGAGGTGCCGATCGCGGGTGGAATTGTGGTGACAGGTCGGGCCGTGAGGATTTAGGTTTGACAGATAGCTTTGAGTACTTGCAGTAGGGAGGATGCCGACGATCGATGTAATAAATTCAGTTCTGGCAGAAGGAAATACTGGGGTGGCTGCCCTGCCTGAATCTGGACGAACTGATAATTAATTCCATTGGTGGCGAGTCCCCAGACCGATCGCTGCTCCTGCAAGCTCGTATAGGCGTAGGTTAGAAGCTGCGACAGGCCCTGCATTGCATCGGCTCCACTTTCCTTGGATTCCACGACTAACACCCAAAAATCCGGTGCGGATTTGCCCCGTCGAATTGCTAACAGATCCATTCGGCCTGTGATTTGGGATTCTGGCAACTCGATGGGCTCGATCGCCAGTTCTACCTCGATCGTAATCGGAGCCCGATTGAATCCGCTCAGTCTCAGCAATGGATTCACGCTCAGAATCCGCACTTGCCCTTCTAAAACGTTGCCTTCGACTAGGTAGCGATCGAACTCCGATCGAATATTTAGTAGCTCAGTGGTTTCGTGGTCTGTCAGTTCTGTGAGGATCAGAAAGTCTTCAAACTGGTCGGCGTAATAGCGCTGATAGCCGAGCCGTTCGTGGACATCCTTCAGACGTAGGGTATTGGCTTGAACTGTGACCATTAACAGACCTCATGCGTAAATATCTACTGAAAGAGTGACCCAACCACTGTGCTGAAGCCCGGTAGTAATGGGGAGGTTAGGGTGTCGGTGGCGAGTAGTGTGGAGCCGAATTGGAGGGCTCCGTTGCTGTGGTGGTAGGTGTCGATCGTTTTGAGTTGCCAGTTGACGATCCAGTACTCTTGGACGCCGTGGCGGGAGTAGAGTTTGAGTTTGAATTCTTTGTCGCGTTGGTGGTTTTGATCGCCGGGGGAGAGGATTTCGATGACGAGTTCGGGGGCGCAGGTGAGGTGGCCGGAGTCGTCGATGCCGTTGGCGAGGCGATTTTGGCTGACCCAGACGACGTCGGGGATGACGGCGTCGGTGGGGGTGAAGATGATGCCGGGGGTTTGGAAGGCTTGGCCGAGGCCTGTGGTTTCGGACCAGAGTTCGAGCCGGGTGTTGAGTTTGCTGGCTGCGCCTTGGTGGCGGATGTGGGGGGCGCAGGTCACGTAGAGTTCTCCATCGATAATTTCATGGCGCTTCCAGCCGTCGTCGGCAATGACGGCTAGGTCGCGGGTGGTCCATTTTAGGGAGGTGGTGAGCATGGGAGGAATACCGGATTGGTCCTACTGATTGATTGTAGCGAATCTTGTGGCCTGTGGGCTGGTGTTTGAATCTTAGTTTTGAACCTGTTCCAGGATCTTTTCAAACTGTTCTTTGGTGTAAGTATTATTGAGCAATGGGTAAACGAATTCACGTGCGAATGATATATTTTGCGATTTACAGATAGAAAACAATCGATGCAACATAGCGGAATCAATTATTTTTGACATTGCTCGCTCGGAGTCAGGTGTCTTAGCAATTAAGATAGGATCATCTTGTTGGTTACTCGGTTGTTGGATTACAAAGCCCGCTTTATATAGAATGTACATCACTGCTCGAAACTCTCCACGGGTTCTACTATGGCCAAATGACTCTAGTAAATAGTCAAACTCTTCACTTCTCGTAAATCCCTTTGGAAACCGCCGCTCTAATTTGGTCAAAGCATCCCAGAGAAAAGAAGATTCACAGGCTTTCCAACCACTTTGGCGTAAAGAACGCTTGTAGAGATCGGTTGTTGGCTTCAACAACGTGACAGCATTGCCAGGAAGTTTATCAACCTTATCTACAGTTGAAAAGGGCTTTGCATGCCAAACATTTCTTGATTCATATAGGCAAACTATTTCAGGGGCACTTTGGAGAAATTTCATAAATCCGCTAAATCCTAAGTCTTTTTCATCAAATGCTGAGTCGATTTCCAACATTTCGTTCTTTAAAGTCGAAAGACTAATGCCATCTGGAAACTTATCGACTATACGCTCAAGTAGCTCCATTGCTTCGTCACGCAATGGAGCTTTAGAACTATTATTGGCCTGTCGCTCTTCATCAATATAAATAAAACGATTGCAGGATTTCTTAACAGCTTCGCTGAGCGCTGATCTTGGCCCAACACCAACGACAGACTTACCTAATTCACGTAAGCGCCTAAACAAGGGCGAGAAGTCTGAATCCCCAGTAGCAAGTACAACCCACTCCAAATCTGGAATTCGAGCGATATATTCCATTACATCGACAACGATTTGAATATCTGCCGAATTTTTACCTTTCACTCGATGTTCAAGTTTTTCAACAACCCATAAAGCAGTGCATTTGTACGATAGTAGTAGATTGCTATCTTAAGCCAAGATACCTTCCAGCAGTGAATCATAGCGCTCAAAGCTTCAGCCGACCTGGCAGAGAATCATGTCTCACGTTATGTTGGTAGGCAATTGATACCTCGGTGTGATGAGATGTGGCTGAACAAACCCTTGCCGTTCATTGAAGACTT
>JAAUSA010000062.1 GCA_012031975.1 Alkalinema sp. RU_4_3
GGGAGACGTTCCGCCTTCTCCCCAGACCCCTCTCACAAAAGTGAGATCTGTTAGGGGTGACGGTGGGATTAGGGGCATGGGCTTGGCTGAGTGGGTTGTTTGGTTGGATGGGGCGATCGCACCTTTCACAAAATCTATGCACGCCTTGCCAGTACTACGCCACCCGACACCAGCAACATCAAAGGCGTCAACCAATTCCCAAACCTCACATAGGGCGTCGTCGTCTGCCTCCGATAAATCGTCTCCCCATGCGCCACAAACCGCCGCGCATCCGATCGCCACACCGATCGCCCATGGGGATCGATCACCCCCGAATAACCCGTATTCGTCGCCCGCACCAACCACCGATCCGTCTCGATCGCCCGCATCATATCCAACGCCCAATGCTGAGCCATTAACGTTTGCGCATAGGGATCAAGATTCGAAGCCGTCGCCAAAAACGTCGCCCCATCCCTCACCTGCCCCCGGAAAATATCAGGAAACGCCGACTCATAACAAATACCGATCGCCCCCTGCCCAAAAGGCGTCAAAAAACTCTGCCCCATCTCCCCCGGCGTCAAATAACCCCGCATCGGCGACAACCGCTGAATCAACCCACCCAAAATCGCCTCAAAAGGCAAAGCCTCACCCAAAGGCACCAACTTCACCTTGTCATACTGACTAATAATCGCCCCATTCTCGTCAATCGAAAACAACGTCTGCGTCGTCCGTTCCTCCTCCCGCCCAAAGGCCCCCAGCCAAATCGGCACATGACGCTGCTCTATAGCCGTCTGCAAAGCCGTAGGACTATAAGTGGGCCAAGTAAATGGCAGCGCCGCCTCCGAGGTCAACACCACATCCACACCTTCAGCCGCCAGGGTTTCATAGCCCTCAGTATAGGCCCGCAAGGATTGGCGCGTCCCCTGGGGCGTCAGCTTAATTCGCGTCGGCACATTCCCCTGCACAATCCCCACATGGATCGCCTGCTCCGCCTTCGCATCCAACGGCTGACTGAGCAAACTCCAGCCCATTAAATGAGTCGTCAGCACCAACACCCCCGCCGTCCAAACCCCACTATGACGCAGCGTCGCCACCGCACTCCGACCCAGCCGATCGCCCAAAATTTCCCATTCCTTCGCCCTAATCGATCGCACCACCGACGACCAAGGCCCCGCCGCCAGCAAAGCCTGGGCAATAAACCCATTCACCGCGACAATCGCCGCCGTCACCGTCAAATTCCCCGAAATCTGCCCCAAATGCAAAATCACCCGGTTCCCAGGACTTTGGGTGTAGGACAGACTCGTCCAATCGAGGCCGGAGTGCGATCGCAACCCCTCCGTCAGACACCAAAGCGCCGTCCCAATCAACGCCATGACCGGACCCGACAGCCCCAGGCGCCCCACATAGCCAAACCCCCAGGCCCAAATCGCCCCGAAGACCGCCCCCCAAAAGGTAATGAATAGCCAGACGCCCAGGGCGATCGCAATGCTCGCTGGCTCCGGAATCCCCATCCACATCAAGGGATGCAGATCGCCAATCCAAGCCAAGGAACTCCCGTGGTACACCAGGCCAAACACCAGCGCCAAAGGCCAAGCCCGACTGCCCAAACCCTGCACCATGGCCCAAAGGGGCGCCAGAGCCATCCAAGCCAGGGGCCAAACATTCAGGGGAGCCGGCGTCAAAGCCATCAGCAACCCCGAAACCCCGGCCACCCCATAGGCAAGCAGTCCCAATCGCCTGATCTCCACCAAGCCCAACCCGATAGATCGCATCACCTTCATCGTTTCAGCACTTTCTCCATCCGGTGCAGCCCCCCGGAATCCGTCATCTGCTCAAAGCGGTGGCTCGTCTTACTGCACATCAACTCATAGCCCATCCGACTAAACAACGCCTTAGCCCTGGGATTGGAATAGGTCACATCCAGACAGAGGCGATCGCAGCCCAACTGCCGCGCCAAATATTCCGTATCCCGCAGCAGCGCCGACCCCAACCCCTGACTCTGAAACTTCGGCAGGATGCAGACGCTCAAAATATAAAAGCTGTCGTTTTCCACATCCTGCTTGATCCGGCTCAAGTCCGCCAGATTCACCAAAATCCTGGGCACCCGCGACAGCGGAATAATATGGGCCATCAGCCCCTGGATATGCTCCTCGGCCTTGCGCTTGGTATGGCCAGGGTAGCCCAGCAGGAGTCCGGCGGGGCGATCGTCCACCTCCAGCACACTAGTGTACTCATAGCTAAACGCATGGCCGGGCGAGGAAAACGCCTCCCGTAGAATCCCCTTAGCCCCCTCCGGCTTCGTCGCAAACACATAGCTAAACAACCCCGGCCCAGCCGAAAAGATCAGATCCGCCGCCCAGTCGTCATCGGTTTCACTGGCGGCGCGGATGCTGAGTCGATCGGGGGAGAGTTGCAGATTTATCATAGGTAGAGATCATCGTACCGCAGGTGGATTGGGTCTGCCGCAAAAACTGCACTAGACTCTATGAAAAGTGCCCGTTTCTTTCGAGATCCCCGACACTTGCGTCCGTCTCCCTTTTCTCCCCCTGTCCCATGTCCCAAGACCTCGCGCCCGAAACCCCTGTTGAAACCACGGCTGAAACCACCGCCCAGGGCCTTGATCTGCCCGACCGCCTGGTCAAGCACACCGTGCGCTACACCCACCACCATGAGGTCAAGCGCGAGGACCTCACCCCCATGCTGCGCCACTATGCGGACACCAAGGACGAGTACCCCAATGCCCTGCTGCTCTACCGGGTGGGGGACTTCTTCGAGACCTTTTTTCAGGATGCCGTGACCATCGCCCGTGCCCTGGAACTGGTGCTGACGAGCAAGGAGGCGGGCAAGGAAGTGGGTCGGGTGCCGTTGGCGGGTATCCCTCACCATGCCCTCGATCGCTACAGCATGCAGCTTGTGGAGAAGGGATTTGCGATCGCGGTCTGTGATCAGGTGGAGGATCCGGCCCTGGCCCAGGGCATCTGGTGCGGCGGGAGGTGACGCGGGTGATTACGCCTGGGACGGTGATCGAGGAGGGCATGCTGAACGCGCGCCGCAATAACTATCTGGCGGCGGTGGTGATCGCCAATGACCACTGGGGTTTGGCCTTTGCGGATATTTCGACGGGGGAGTTTTCCACCACGCAGTCCACAGGGATCGAGAACCTGGCCCACGAGTTGCAGCGCTTGCAGCCAGCGGAGGTGCTGTTGCCGACCACTGCGCCGGACCTGGGGCGTTTGCTCCGATCGAGCGATGATCCCAGCCAGATTCCCGCCGGACTACCGACCCACCTCTGCTACACCTTCCGGCCCCAGTCGGCCTTTGTCCAGACCGAGGCGCGATCGCGCTTGTTGACGCGGTTTCGGCTCCGCTCCCTAGAGGGTGTAGGCTGCGAACGGCTGCCCCTGGCGGTGCGATCGGCGGGCGGACTGCTGGAGTACCTGGAAAACACCTCGGAACGGCGCTACGAGGGCGATGAAGGGGTGAAGATTCCGCTGCAAGCCCTGAGCACCTATAGTCTGACGGAGTTTCTCACCCTGGACAGCACCAGTCGGCGCAACCTAGAGATTACCCAAACCCAGCGGGATGGGGCCTTCCATGGGTCCCTGCTCTGGGCGCTCGATCGCACCATCACCCCCATGGGCAGTCGGGCATTGCGGCGGTGGCTCCTTCAGCCATTGCTGGATAAAACAGGGATTCAGGCGCGGCAGCAGTCGATCGCTGAACTCGTAGACGACCCAGGGCTGCGAGAGAGTTTGCAGAAACAACTCCGACAGATCTACGACCTAGAACGTTTGGCAGGCCGGGCTGGGTCCGGTACCGCCAGTCCCAGGGATTTGGTGGCCCTCGCCGACTCCCTCGAACGGCTCCCAGAGCTGGCGGCGATCGCGCGCTCAGCCCAGTCCCCCTACCTCCAAGCGGTCCAAACCGTGCCGCCTGTGATGCCGGAGCTGGCCGATATGCTGCGCCGCCATCTGGTGGAGAAACCGCCGTTGTCGCTGACGGATGGGGGGTTGATTCGATCGGGTGTCAGTCCAGAGCTCGACGATCGCCGCGAACAGGTCGAAGAAGACCAGCGGTGGATTTCCAACCTGGAGGTGGACGAGCGGGCCAAATCCGGTATCTCCACCCTCAAGGTCGGCTACACCAAAGCCTTTGGCTACTACATCTCGGTATCCCGCAACAAGGCCAACCAAGTCCCCGACGACTACATCCGCAAGCAAACCCTGACCAACGAAGAGCGCTACATCACCCCCGACCTGAAGGAATGCGAAAACCGCCTGCTGACCGCCAAGGATGAACTGGGCCGATTGGAATACGAAATCTTTGTCGATCTGCGGCGGCAGGTGGGCGAAGAGGCCGATGCGATCCGAAAGGTGGCGCGGCAGGTGGCGGCGATCGATGTCCTCTGTGGGTTTGCCGAAGTGGCGATCTACCAGGGCTATAGCTGTCCGGAAATTGTGGACGATCGTGTTCTTACAATCACCGAAGGCCGCCACCCCGTCGTCGAACAATCCCTCCCCGCTGGCTTTTTTGTGGCAAACAGCACTGACCTCGGCGGCGTCAAAACCCCCGATCTCGTGATTCTGACGGGTCCAAACGCCAGTGGTAAATCCTGCTATCTGCGGCAGATCGGGCTAATCCAGCTGATGGCCCAGGTGGGGAGTTTTATCCCAGCCAAGAAAGCAAAACTGGGGATATGCGATCGCATTTTCACCCGTGTCGGAGCCGTGGACGACCTAGCCACAGGCCAATCCACCTTTATGGTCGAAATGAATGAAACCGCGAATATTCTGAACCATGCGACCGATCGATCCCTAGTCCTCCTCGACGAGATCGGACGGGGAACAGCGACCTTTGACGGGTTATCGATCGCCTGGTCCGTGGCGGAATACTTAGCAGCGGAGATTCGATCGCGAACCATCTTCGCCACCCACTACCACGAACTCAACGAGCTAGCCTCATTGCAGCCCAACATTGCTAACTTCCAGGTCACGGTCAAAGAAATGCCCGACCAGATTGTCTTCCTGCATAAGGTCCAACCGGGCGGCGCGGATAAGTCCTACGGCATTGAAGCGGGGCGTTTGGCAGGACTACCGCCGAGTGTGATTGCCCGCGCCAAGCAAGTGATGAGCCAAATTGAGAAGCATAGTAAGATTGCCGTCGGATTGAGAGGGAAGGGGGGGCGATCGTCTGTCAAACCTAAGGCTGATGCCTCCGATCCTCAGTCGCAGTTGGATTTGTTTTAGCGAACTCGGCTTGTAGTAACGCACCTATATCCGTATATGGATAGCCTTGACTACCATGGTCTAAAATGGAATAAATCTCGGTTAGTTTATGGCAAAAGATACCTTCTATCCCCAGGCAAAACGAGCACTCATCACAGCAATTCCAAATTCAACAATCCTCCCACAGAAAATTTGTCACTGCGCTCCCAGCCCACCCGCGGGGCAGGAGCGTAGTGAAAAGGTTTCTGTATGTTTTTGAATTTGGAATTGCTGGCTGGAGACAAACCAACAGGCAGGTTTTACCCAGGAATGTTAGACTACTCTTCTTGGCACTCGTATCGTCAAAACAGGTCTATATGCTTTTCTGCCCATCTCGCCCCCGTCCCACTCCACTTCAGGTCACGCGAACGATCGCGGGGTCGGTCTAGTCCACCCCCAGCACCACTGCGATCGCCTGTACCCCCTTGAAGTCTTTGGAGAAAATTATGTCTGCTGAGAATATTGAAGTCGCCGAAAAGGTCGTCCTGCTCAAGACCAGCGAATCGGAAGCCCTGAAGAAAATCCGCCATACCACCTCCCATGTGATGGCCATGGCCGTGCAGAAGCTGTTCCCCAAGGCCCTGGTCACCATTGGACCCTGGATCGAAAACGGGTTTTATTACGATTTTGATAGTGCTGAAGCCTTTACGGATAAGGATTTGAAGTCGATTAAAAAGGAGATGATTAAAATCATCAACCAAAAACTACCCGTGATTCGCGAAGAAGTCAGCCGCGAGGAAGCCGAAACCCGGATTAAGGCGCTGAATGAACCCTATAAGCTGGAGATACTCGCGGGTTTGCAGGAGCCGATTACGCTGTATCACCTGGGTGACAAGTGGTGGGATCTCTGTGCCGGACCCCATGTGGAAAGTACAGCGGACCTCGATCCAAAGGCGATCGAACTCGAAAGCGTCGCCGGAGCCTACTGGCGCGGGGACGAAACCAAGGCCCAGCTCCAGCGGATCTATGGTACTGCCTGGGAAAATGCCGCCCAATTGGATGAGTACAAACGTCGGAAGGAAGAGGCATTACGCCGCGATCACCGGAAGATCGGCAAGGAATTGGGGCTGTTTGTCTTCTCCGATGTCGTCGGGCCTGGGCTGCCTATGTGGACGCCTCGGGGAACTGTGCTACGATCGCTCCTTGAAGACTACCTCAAAAAGGAACAGGTCAAACGCGGTTATTTACCCGTCGTCACACCGCACATCGCCAGGGTGGATCTGTTCAAACAATCGGGTCACTGGCAAAAGTACAGTGAAGATATGTTTCCGATGATGGCAGAAAGTCAGGAGGAAAAAGAGAAAGAAATCGGTTTTGTGATGAAACCGATGAATTGTCCGTTCCATATCCAGATTTATAAGAGTGAATTGCGATCGTACCGCGAATTACCCATGCGTCTGGCGGAATTCGGGACTGTCTATCGCTATGAGCAATCGGGGGAATTGGGTGGATTGACTCGGGTACGGGGCTTTACGGTAGATGATTCCCATCTATTTGTCACCCCGGAGCAGTTGGACCAGGAATTCATGAATGTGGTCGAATTGATTCTGGATGTGTTTAAGGCGTTACAGCTCAAAACCTTCCGGGCAAGATTGAGTTTCCGCGATCCGGCCAATCCCGATAAATATATCGGCAGCGATGAAGCCTGGGAAAAATCCCAAAATGCCATTCGCAATGCGGTCCAGAAGTTGGGTATGGAGCACTTTGAAGGCATCGGCGAAGCTGCGTTCTATGGTCCTAAGCTGGACTTTATTTTCCAGGATGCCCTGGAGCGGGAATGGCAGTTGGGTACCGTTCAGGTGGATTACAACCTGCCTGAGCGCTTCGATCTTGAATATGTTGCCGAAGATGGAACTCGCAAACGTCCGGTCATGCTGCACCGTGCGCCGTTTGGGTCCCTAGAGCGATTGATTGGGATTCTGATTGAAGAGTATGCCGGAGACTTCCCCACCTGGTTGGCTCCCACCCAGATTCGTCTGCTGCCTGTCGGTGAGGACTTCATCGCCTTTGCTAAGGAAACCGTGGCGAAGATGCAAATGGCGGGGATTCGTGCTGAGGTGGACTTGGGGGGCGATCGCTAGGCAAACTGATCCGCAATGCCGAAAAAGACAAAATCCCCGTAATGGCTGTCGTGGGAGCGAAGGAGCTGGAGGCCAACGCCTTGAGCATTCGGACCCGAGCAGAGGGGGAACTGGGATCGATCGCGGTTTCTGAGGTGATCGATCGACTTGTGAAAGCGAATTTAGAACAGGGCAATTTCTAGATTCCTTGGGGCTGTAGCGTCTTGGCGATCGTTTAGCCAGGGCGCTATAATTTTGGGTGGGCTATGGGAAACCTTTTTGAGACGTAATCCTATGACGATCGCACCCCACAATCCTAAGGCTGATCTTAAACAGTACGATCGCGATTTTTACGCTTGGACCCAGGAGATGGTAGTGGCGTTGCGATCGGGGAATTGGGCTGCGCTGGATATTGAGAATTTGGTGGAGGAGGTGGAGGCTTTGGGACGGCGGGAGCGGCAAGAATTGGAAAATCGGCTGGCGGTGCTGCTGGGGCATTTGCTGAAGTGGGATTATCAACCGGAGCAGCGTAGCAATAGCTGGCGGGCGACTGTGCGGGAACAGCGGCGGCGCATTGATAAGCTGTTGCGGGAAAATCTTAGTTTGAAACCCTGAAATGCTCCCCGAAAACTAGACAGGTAGTTTTCTTTTGATTCTAAGGATCCTAATGGGTTTTCAGGAAATGCAACTTTGCCTTACTTTGATAGATCCTTAGGAGAATTAGATAACGGCCGTCAAAGATATCTTCATTGCCTGCTGTGATGGCTTAACAGGCTTTCCTGAGGCGATCGAAACCGTCTTCCCAAAGACCCGAGTCCAACTTTGTATCGTCCATATGGTCAGAAACTCCCTCAACTATGTCTCCTACAAGGACCGCAAAGCTGTGGCCACTGACTTGAAGACCATCTACACCGCTGATACTGAATCAGCGGCAGAACAGGCCCTGATGGCCTTTGCTCAGACCTGGGACAAAAAGTATCCCACCATCAGTAAATCCTGGCTCAACCACTGGCCTCAAGTCATTCCCTTCTTTGCCTTCCCAAAAGACATCCGCAAAGCGATCTACACCACCAATGCCATTGAATCTGTCAATATGACCCTTAGAAAAGTACTTCGCAACCACAGACATTTTCCCACCGATGAATCCGCTATGAAAGTAATCTTCCTGGCCTTGAACAACATCTCTAAAAAGTGGACCATGCCCATTCGTGATTGGAAGAGCGCTTTAAACCGTTTCGCGATCGAGTTTGAAGGCCGCATGCCTACTTGATTTCAGCCCTGACACAAAATCCTTGACAAACCCTCGGCATCACCGTAATCTGGTTTTCACTCAGGTAAAGCTCCGTCAGATTGGCCAAACTGCTTATCCATTCGGGTATTTCACTAATCTTATTTTTCGAGAGGTTGAGTTTAGTCAGATTGGTTAACTGTGCGATCGATTCTGGAAAGACACTGAATCTGATTGTCCCAAAGATATAGTTCCGTCAGACTTGCCAGCTCTGAAAACCAGATCGGAACTTCAGCGATTTTATTTTTAGCAAGACTCAGCTTAGTTAAATTCTTTAGCTTAGCAATCAGCTCAGGAATAACAGTAATTTTAGTATCATAAAGATGAAGCTCCTCAAGCTGCTGAAGCTGACCGATCGCTTCCGGCAGACCAATCAACGGATTCCCCTCACCCTCATCCTTCTCCTCATCCCACCTCCCCAAAAACAACCGCCTCAACTCCCCCAACCCCCAATCTCCGGCGCACCTCCGTCAATCCCATCCCCGACAGATCCAGCTCCTCCCACTGTTCCGCCGCCGCCTGCTCAATCTTTTGGAGTGCCGCCTGGTATGTCATCTGCCTCGTCCCGATGTGTTTTCTCTATTTTGGCGTAAAAAAGGAAAATGGGGAAGAAAGAAGAGAGAAGAAAGAAGGAGGAACGAGGAAGAGGGAAGGAGGAGGAGGAGGGGCGATCGTTTGGGGACGAGGGCGATTGACAGACCGCACAATGAATCTCTGGGGCTGGTTGGGGAGGCGATCGATCGCCTTAACCTCTATCCAGAGGAAGAGATCAGAATCAACCCTAGGATACTTTCAGACAAAAGATTGACGAACTATGCTATCTCTAGCATAATCAAGATTAGAGTCTGTGTTAAAACCTGTAGAATGGATTAGTCGATCGCGAGAAGATCTGTGTGGATTTCCTGAAGAGGTCCAGCAGATGGTAGGGTTCGCCTTATATCGGGCGCAATTGGGGAAGAAACACCCCGATGCTAAACCGCTAAAGGGGTTTAAGGGAGCCTCTGTTGTAGAAGTCGTGGAGGATTTTGATGGAGATACCTATCGAACCGTCTACACCGTACAATTTGAGGAGATTCTTTATGTTCTTCATGCTTTTCAGAAGAAATCAAAGCGTGGCATTGTGACCCCGAAGCAGGATATCGATCTAATTGAATCGCGCTTGAAGCGGGCACAAGACCATTATGAAGTCTATTTACGGGAGAAGAAAAATGACAAAGGAAATTGAGGTCCATTCGAGTAGTGGTAATGTGTTCGCGGATCTGGGATTGCCGAATGCTGATGAGCTATTGATTAAGGCACAGCTGGTGGATCAGATTAGCGATTTAATTTCTGAACGTAATCTGACTCAGATAGAAGCAGCAAAAATTTTAGGACTCGATCAGCCTAAGGTTTCGGCTTTGATGCGGGGTCGATTAGCTGGATTCTCTACTGAGCGGTTGTTTCGATTACTAAATGCCTTAGGGCAAGATGTAGAAATTCGTGTTGTCCCTACCGTGATAACGGAGAATCAGTCCCAAACGCGGATTATTCCTGCTTGACATTTCTAACCCCGACAAATCCAGCTCCTCCCACTGTTCCGCCCCCGCCTGCTCAATCTTTTGGAGTGCCGCCGGGTCCGTCATCCGATCTGCCCGAGTGTGTTTTGTCTATTTTGGCGTAGAAAGGGAAAATGGGGAAGAAAGAAGAGAGAAGAAAGAAGAAAGAAGAAAAAGAGGGATGATCGCCCTCAAACCCAGTTAGTCAAGGTCAGGAGGATGTAGATCGGCCAGGATCAGCAAGCGGCGGACATTAATCACACCCGATCGATTCAACTGAAGAGCCGCGATCGTTGCTCTCCCCGTACTCGTCAGCCCAATCATCTCAAGTGCATCCTCGCTCCAACAAAAATGCTCACCCCAAACATCCAGACGCGGATGATAGAGCACCACGCTAATCTGATCCGCAGGATCGATCGCCGCTTGCTTTACGGCCTTGTGGCCATTGCAGCCCCCACAGGCCAGAGCTAGATTATCCAGCGAAGTCACACCACCATTCGCTATGGCCAGAATGTGCTCCAATGCAAAAGACTGAGACGTATAATCCATATGGCATTGGCAATATTCACAACGCCGTCTGGCTCGATCGATAACCTGTTGCTGCTCCGCAACCGTAATATAGCGTCTAGACATAAACAGGTGGTGTTTGGAGGTTGAGTTGCTGCATCAATTGAGGCAAACTGACCTGACGTAGTTTAGACAGGGCAACTAGATGAGCAAGGCGATCGCTATCCGCCTGTTCAATCTGCGCCGTGAGTTCCAGGAACTCTTGATGTTCCTCGGGCAATAGCAGATCAGCTTGCAGTCGCCGCCGCATTTCATCGTAGCGGGATTGTAATGCGATCGGAATACCCTGACGAATTTTTTGTAATAGTTCAACTTCTGGAGATGCAGGCCCCAATCGATCGCGCACCAAGACTTGTTCTTCCGGCGACAAGTCATCAATGGCTCTAACGATAGAATCTACAAGTTGAGTATTCATAGGTCTCGATTGGCTAGAGATCTGTGCGTGGAGCTATTCTAACGCATCTAACGAACTTCTACCACCACTCTTCTTCCACCGTTCCGCCGCCTGCTCAATCTTTTGGAGTGCCAACGGGTAAGTCATCTCTCTAACAACGATCGCCCACCTACGATGCAAAGGAGCGATCCCACCCTACGCCAAACCACCCATTTTCAACAAAGACCTAACAATATTCAGCAAAAACACCAAAGCCACCACCCCCATCCAAAGCCTACCCTAGGGACAAGACCCAACGCGATCGAAAACTCGCCACAGTCCCAATGTTAGGTTGCAGAAAATCGCCACTACCCATGGAAACTGTCCAGACAGCGAACCCGGTGCAGCACCAAATTAAGCATTTATCAAAGATATTCCAGATTCGATCGCTCACCTGTTAATTCAGATCATAATCCCGTCTAACCCTCATCCCCTGTTGAGCTAGCGCAATTGTATGGTGGAAACTCAAACTAGCGCGATCGCAAATCCTGCTGCGATCACCCCAAATCCTGCCGCCCAAAAACCCGCCGAACCTGTCATTGAAGCTAGCTACCCGCTCTCTTCAATGCAACAAGGCATGGTTTTTAATAGCTTATACAAACCCCAATCCGGCGTAGAAGTCGAACAAATCCTTTGCACCATCCACGAAATCGACGTGGACTGTCTCATTCAGGCTTGGGAAAAATTATTCACCCACCATGCAGTTCTGCGCACCAGCATCACAGGACTCGGCACCGAATCCCCCCTACAAATCGTCTACCAAACCGTCGAACTCCCCTTTCAATCCCTCGACTGGCAACATATCCCCACCACCGACCAGCCCCAACAGCTCAAACAGTATCTTCAAAGCGATCGCAACCAAGGCTTCAATCTCCTCGATCCCCATCAACCCCTCACCCGCCTTACCCTGATCCAACTTGGTGAAAACCGTCACAGACTGCTCTGGACCTTCCACCATGTCCTCCTTGATGGGCGATCGATGCGTCGCCTCCTCGAAGAATTCTTTACGGTATACAGCGCCCTCCAACGGAGCGAGACACCCGTACTGAAAAGCAGTCGCCGCTACCGCGATCACATCGCCTGGCTGCAAACCCAAGATCTTCAACTCGCCAAACCCTTCTGGCAGGAATTACTGCGCGGTATTAACCAGACCACTCCCCTACCCATCTGCCTCAAAGCCCCAATCGCCGAGACCCAACCCAGGCAGTTCGGCCACGCCCAAGTTCAAATCACACTCAATAGCGAGGAAACCACGGAGATCGCCCAATTCACCAGCGATCACAGCATCACTCCCAACACCTTCGTCCAGGCTGCCTGGGCCTTACTCCTGAGCCGTCATGGCAACGAAGCGGGATCGGGCGATGTGGTGTTTGGCGCCGTACGAGCCTGTCGGCGATCCTCCGTCGAAGAAGCCGACACCATGGTGGGCCTATTGATGAACAGCCTACCTGTCCGCGTCAACGTCAACCTAGACCAAGACCTCATTCCCTGGCTCCAGGCAATCCGCGCCCAGCATATCGCCATCCGCCCCTACGAGCACACTCCCCTCACTGAAGTCCAAGGCTGGAGCGAATTACCTCGGGGGATACCGCTGTTTGAAAGTCTCGTCATGTTTGAGCATGGGGATTTAACCAAGGCTGGGGGCAATGCAGGCGCGATCGAACTAATCGAACAACCCTCCCTCCCTTTAGTTCTAATCGCCCATTGGCAGGAACAACTAGCCCTGCGAATTTCCTACGATCGCAGTCGCTTTGCCCCAGAGACCGCAGAACGCCTGATCGACCAACTCAAAACCATCCTCACGGGCATGGTTCAAAACGCCGATAAAACCCTTGGCGAACTGCCCTGGATCACCCCCGAGGAGACCAAGCAGCTCCTGCATACCTGGAATCAAACCCAAGCGGATTACAGTCAAAATACGCTGATCCATGAGCCCTTTGAAGCGCAAGTGGTTCGCAATCCTGACGCGATCGCCCTCCTATTCACCACAGAATCCGGCCCCGCCCAACTGACCTACGGCGAGCTGAATGCCAGGGCGAACCAGTTTGCTCACTATTTGAAACAAGGTGGCATTGGTGCTGGTGATGCAGTGGGGGTTTATCTCGATCGCAGCCTAGAAATGGTCTGGGCCATCCTCGGAATCCTCAAAGCTGGCGCCGCCTATATTCCCCTAGAACCGACGTTTCCTGTCCAGCGGGTCGCCTGGATTTTACAATCGCAATCCGTGCGCTGTGTGGTTTCGCAGTCACGATTAGACACAGGGTTTGACCTGCCTAAGCTGGAGCAATGGGTGAATGTCGATCGCATCGATCTCTCTAGCTATAGCGATCAAAACCTGGGTCGCCAGGCCGATCCAGAAGACACAGCCTACATGATTTTCACCTCGGGTTCGACAGGCACCCCGAAGGGCGTAATTGTAAAACATCGGCCTGTGATCAATTTGATCGAGTGGGTAAATCGCACATTTAATGTAAACGAACAGGATCGTCTCCTATTCGTCACCTCCATTTGCTTCGACCTGTCCGTCTACGACATGTTCGGCATGCTGGCAGCAGGTGGATCGATCTATATTGCAGCCAGCGAGGAAATTCAAGAGGCGCGATCGCTGATTGACCTACTCAATTACGGCGGCATTACCTTCTGGGATTCTGCGCCGCCAGCATTACAAAGACTATCGCCATTGTTTTCAGAGGTGCGATCGCCCGATCTGCGGCTGATCTTCATGAGTGGTGACTGGATTCCCATTACATTGCCGAATTTACTCAAGGAAACCTTCTCAAAGGTACAAGTCGTTTCCCTAGGCGGAGCAACGGAGGCCACGGTCTGGTCTAATTATTTTGAGATTGGGGCGATCGATCCAAGTTGGAGCAGCATTCCCTACGGCAGACCGATTCAAAACGCCCAATACTACATCCTTGACAATCAGCTCAACCCTTGCCCCATCGGCGTCACAGGGGAACTCTATATTGGCGGAGACTGTCTCGCCACAGGCTACAGCGATCCGCTCAAAACGGCCATGCAGTTTATTGCGGCGCCCCAGCAGATTACGCAATGCGATCGCCTCTATCGCACTGGCGATCTCGCTCGCTTCTTCCCCGATGGCAACATCGAATTCCTCGGACGCATTGACCACCAAGTCAAGGTGCGCGGCTATCGCATCGAACTCGGCGAAATCGAAGGCGTTCTCGCCCAGCACCCCCAAGTCGAAACCTCGATCGCCATGGCCATCGGACCCAAGCGCGAAGACAAACAACTCGTCGCCTACGTCGTCCAAAAACCGGGCATCCACTCTGCATTGAGCAAACCCCATGTTCAAGAACTCCAGGATTTCCTGCGCAAACGACTACCGGAATACATGATTCCCGCTTCGATTCTCTTTATTGATGCATTACCCATCACCAGCAATGGCAAACTCGATCGCGCCGCCCTACCCAAACCCGAAACCCTCCAAGCATCCAGTAATAGCTTCGTCCCCCCAGAAAAGGGCTTGGAACGCAAACTGGCGGAACTCTGGGAACAGGTTTTAGGCGTTGCACCCGTAGGACGACATGATAGTTTCTTTGAGTTAGGTGGCCATTCCCTGCTAGCAGTAAAACTAATCGCCCGGATTGAAAAAACATTAGATGCCAGGGTGCCGATCGCCTCCCTCTTCCAAGCCCCAACCGTATCCCAGATGGCAGTCTTACTTCGCCAGGACTATGCGCTAACACCCTGGACGACCATCGAGGTGCGATCGGGCAATCGCAATATCCCGCCCATTTTCTGGTGCCAAAGCTACGGAGAGATCAAACATGCCCTGCCCATGGACCAGCCGATCTACGGTTTGGAATCGGGGGTACTTGAAATTCGCGATCCCAAGACCCATATCAAAACCTGGGCCACGGGCTATGTCGAACAAATCAGAGCGATCCAGCCCCAGGGTCCCTACTACCTCGGCGGCTATTGCTTCGGCGGCTATATTGCCCTAGAAATCGCCCATCAATTGCGCCAGGCGGGCGAAATCGTCGCACTCCTGGCGCTCGCCGAAAGCTACGGTCCCGCCATTCCCTACTACCAGAAAAACTTCAGCTTCTACAGTAGTTTTCTCCTGCTGCTGAGCATGAAGCGTCGTCTCAAAGGCCGCCTAGAGTCCCACAGGGAATACAACAGCCCATTGACGGAAACCCAGGCCCAAGTTGACAATCTCATCCCCCATCCGCTGATTCGAGCCGCCGTCCGCAATTACGATCGCCCCCAATACGATGGAAGAGTCGCCCTGTTTGCCAGCAATATCAGTCACCTGGGTTCATCGTTGCAGCCCTACCTCGGCTGGGGCAAAACCTTCACAGGCCACACCCAAGTCTGGAAAATCACCGGCGGCCATTACAGCATCTTCTCCGCTCCCCATCTCCAAGTCCTAGCCGCCGCCCTGCGAGGCTGCCTCAAACAATTCCACCCAGCCCATGAATCTCCTGAAAAAACGTCAAATTCTGAGTCTGAGCGCCCTAGCCTTACTCGGGTTTAGCCTCTGGAAAGGCCCTAAGCTCTTCCATGCGACCCAGACGGCCCGCACCCTATCGGATTGCCCCAGAGATCTCATGGACACCGCTGAGGGCAATTTACGCCCCGTCAAAGTCGTCGTGGAACCCTGGGAAGGCCGCCACAAAACCTATGGTGTTTTCGTCCTGCCTGCGGATCAACGGGTACCGAGTCATGTGGCGATCGAGGTCCCTGGTAAACAAACCTACTGTGGCCGGGTGGTGAAGATTAATCCCCATTGGGTGGGATTGGAGGAGCGATCGGATCAGCAGGTGGTGGTGGGACTCCTCCGAACCCGAACGGCTTTGTGGCTGGTGGGCAGCGGGAAACGGGGGGATTTGCTCGATCGCGAAAATTGGCGATTAAGCCAGGGAAGTTAGATTAGTTGTGGTTGGAGAATGAAAGGCTTGGTAGACTTAGTCGGTGGTTAGTTGTGGAGCACAACTGATGAATGACATAACTGATGACTCATCAACGATACAGCAAACTCCTTCGCTGCGGGAGTTGGCAAAATTATCTTTGGTAGAACGACACCGTATCCTAGCGATTTATGTCCCTATGATGGTAGAGGATTTTAGTAATATTCCTGAGTTGATGGAGTTTTCTGCATTGGATGATGATTGGGAGGAATGACTAGGCAGCTTTTGGAAAGACTTGAATCCTGGTTTCCATTCCAGCTTTCTCCAGTAGGGTAATGAGCTGTTCGATGTCAAATTCATCGATTTCCCCACTCATTAAGTGATTGATCCGAAAGGGTGTTTCGTTGAGGAAGTGAGCGGCTTCTTCGATCGCCCAATCCTTCGATCGAATGAATGCCTGAAGATCCAGCATTAAGTCGGCCCGAATTTTGAGACAGCTTGCTTCTTCTCGATCGAATCCTAAATCAAGGAAAATGTTTTCATTAGCGGGAGTAAACGTGAGATCGTTATTCATCATGGGTTTGGCGGCGTTGGATGAGTTGTTGATAGCGGGACTGTCCTAGTTCAATGTCTTCGGGGCGGTGCGCTGGGTCTTCTTTTGGAAGCAATGTAGGACGTAGACGGCTTCTTCAAATCGGGCGATGTAGAAAACTCGGTAGGCTCCATCAGCGCGGATTCGGATCTCTTCGACGCCAGAACCAACGATCGACATCGGCTTGAAGTCAGCGGGGGGATTTCCTCTTTGAACGGCTCGGAGCTGAAACCCCGCTTTACGACGGGCTATCGGAGAGAACTTGAACAGGTTGCCTTTGGAGGAGCCGAGCCAGATGAGTGGTTTATCTGACATGGGATGAAAAGCGATCGCGATACTCCCCAGATCTTATCAGATTTTCCTAAGACTACCCCACAAAACGACTCCGGTCCCCCCAGGATTGGGGGTTAGGGGGCCAACCCATCACAAAACCAACGTAAAAATTACACCAGCAAAATCACTTATCCCATCACCCATAAACCGTTTCCGCGATCGTCTCCTCGATCGCATCCCCCACCCAGAAAATCCCCCCGCCCCCACCCCCAACCCGCTCACACCGCACCGTCCGCACCCGTTTCCGCCCATCCCCATCCACACTGACCCGATAATCCACCTCATAACAAACCAACCGATCGCTCGCCCAAACCGCCGCCGTAATCGCCTCCGCCTCCACCACAAATCGGAACTGCACAGGCACCTCTAAATTATTTTCCAATCGCAAATCCTTATACCCATAGACCACCGTCGCATCGGACCCAAGGGGCGTAAACCGCGTTTCATCCGTATAGATATCCTGGGAATGGGCATGGCGCTCCACCACCGTCAGCCCCACCTGCAACCCCAACATATAAATCAATCCCGACAGCTGACACAATCCCCCACCCACCACAGGCTGCAATTCATCATTAACGATCGCCCTTCCCGGTTGATACCCCTGCGCCTCCCCCGGCTCCCCCACCGCCCGCCAAAACGAAAAAACCTGCCCCGGCAAAATCACCAACGGCTCCACCCGCCCAATGCCCAGCAGCAAATTGTGGCGCTTATTCTCCGAATAGGGCGTCGCCTTCAGCACCTGGGTCACCGAACTCTGCACCCGCCAATCCGGCGATACCTGGCCCACATCCGCCCAACGCCCAGACAAACCCGATCGCCGATCCCGCCAATCCCGCCGCCTCAGTTGCAACCGCAACCGCCAGGAAAAGGGCAATCTTCGCAGCAGGGCCTTCAGTCGGGGCATGTTTTTCTCCGTCAGGAATTATTCTCGGCAATCTAATATAGCAAGCGATCCCCGTAGAAGCTACCCCGGCAACAGACTGTAATCTACACCTTCTTCATCATGACGTGATCGACAAAATTGGTATAGATCTCCCCCTTTTGGAACTCCGGCGTATCCAAATTCGCTGGTGGAAATTAATCGTCGTCGGCAGACCCGTCACCGCACATTCCCGCAGTGCCCGCTTCATTCGGCGAATGGCGCTGGGGCGATCGGACCCCAGACAATCAGTTTGCCAATTAGGGAGTCATAGTAGGCCGGGATCTCGTAGTCCGTGTAGACATGGGAATCCATCCGCACCCCTGGACCACTCGGAGGCAGGTAGCCGCTGATCTTACCGGGGCTGGGCCGGAAATTGTAGTCGGGATCCTCGGCATTGATCCGGCACTCGATCGCATGGCCATTGATCATCACCTGCTCCTGGGTCAGCCGCAGCCGTTCCCCCTGGGCCACACGGATTTGCTCCGCGATTAGGTCCACCCCCGTGATCATCTCCGTCACCGGATGCTCCACCTGGATGCGGGTATTCATCTCCATGAAGTAAAACTCCCCGGACTTGTCCAGCAGGAATTCCACCGTGCCCGCGCCCTTGTAGTTAATCGACTTGGCCGCCGCCACCGCCGCCTGGCCCATGCGATCGCGCAGCTCCGGCGTCAGGGCAATACTGGGGGCCTCCTCTAGGAGCTTCTGGTGGCGCCGCTGGATGAGCATTCCCGCTCCCCCAGGTGAATCACATTGCCAAAGCTATCAGCCAGGATCTGAAACTCAATATGCCGAGGATTTTGCACAAACTTTTCCACATAGACCCCGGAATTCCCAAAGGCCGCCTCCGCCTCCCCCTGGGCCGCCGCAAACAGCTTCGGCAGATCCTCATCATTCATCACAAAGCGCATCCCCCGGCCCCCGCCGCCCGCCGTTGCCTTGACGATCACCGGGTAGCCGATCTCACGGGCGATCGCTCTTGCCTCCGCCTCATCCTTCACCAGCCCCTTACTGCCCGGAACCGTCGGCACCCCCACGCGCTGCATCGTCTTCTTCGCCGTGGACTTGTCCCCCATGGCCCGAATAGAGTCCGCCGTCGGCCCGATGAACTGGAGATTGTGGTCCGCACAGATTTCCACAAACCGGGCATTCTCCGCCAAAAACCCGTAGCCCGGATGGATCGCCCCCGCATTCCTTGTCAGGGCCGCCGCAATAATATTGGGGATATTCAGGTAGCTCTTGCTGCTGGCGGGTTCTCCAATACAGACCGCCTCATCCGCCAGTTGGACATGCAGGGAATTGCGATCGATAGTCGAATGCACAGCCACCGTCGCGATGCCCATCTCCTCACAGGTCCGGATGATCCGAAGGGCAATCTCACCACGGTTAGCAATCAAAATTTTAGAAAAAGACATGGGCGAACCTGTCACAGAAGTCCGATCGAACACCCATAAGAATAAGCTGTTTGGGGACGCTATAGATGGGGGGATTCTGGGCTTCCTAGATCAAGGGGCACAGCCGCCTACGTCAGTTCAGGGCAATACCGGATCCAATCATTATCCTTTTGCCCATGACCTATAGCCTCCGTGTTGCCGATCTGCCCCTAGGCGATCGCCCCCGTGAAAAACTAGCCGACCAGGGCGCCGCCCGCCTTTCCACCGCCGAACTGATCGCCATCCTCCTCGGCACAGGCCAAGGCCCTGGCAAACTCTCCGCCGTGGGCCTAGGCCAATACCTGCTCCAGTACCTGAGCCAGCACCAGCGTGACCCCCTAGACCACCTGCGCCAAGTCAGCCTCCACGAACTCACCCAAGTTTCGGGCGTCGGTCCCGCAAAAGCCACGACGATTTGGCGGCGATCGAACTCGGCAAGCGCGTCTATCAAACCCGTCCGAGCGATCGCACAGTGGTTGACGACCCTTCGGTGGCCGCCGCCGCCCTGAGCCACGAACTGATGTGGCAGAGTCAAGAGCGATTTGCCACCGTGCTATTGGACATTAAGCATCGGATTATGGCCAGTCAAGTGGTTACGATCGGCACCGCCACAGAGACCCTTGCCCACCCCAGGGAAATCTTCCGCGAAGCCATCCGCCAGGGAGCCGCCCGCGTCATCGTCGCCCACAACCATCCCTCCGGCAACCTCGACCCCAGCCCCGAAGACATCCAGCTCACCCGCCAGCTCCTCAAAGCCGCCACCATTTTGGGAATTCCCATGCTCGATCACCTCATCCTCGGCAACGGCAACTTCACCAGCCTCCGCGAAACCACCCAACTCTGGACCGAAACCCCCCAAGAATAGACATCTCGCCCCTTGATTTCCCCCACGATCGCCCCCTAAAGTAAACCCTATCGACCCGTCACCCACCGCCCCCATGTTCCCCCTAAAAATCGCCCTCCTCACCCCGATCGCCCTCCTCTCCCTCGCCATACCCGCCCAAGCCCGCACCATCCCCTACCAATACATCAGCAAACTCTACAGCGAAGCCCTAGGCCGCGCCCCCGACCAACCCGGCTGGCAAGCCATGACGACCTACTTCAAAACCAACGGCTGCAACCCCACCAGTCTCACCAACCTAGCCACCAGCGTACTCACCTCCCCCGAAGCCCAATCCCTCAACTACGACCCCGACGCCCAGCTCCTCACCCTCTACCGCACCATCCTCAACCGCGACCCCGACGACGCCAGGCTTCCGCTACTACCAAATGATGCTCGCCGCCCGCCAAACCACCTTCCCAAAACTAATCAACGCCTTCCACCGCGCCCCCGAATTTATTGCCCTCACCGATCGCATCTGCAACAGCACCAAACCCAGCTATGCCTTCGACGGCGTCCCAGCCATCGCCATCGATCCCGATCGCAGCCTCACCGGCGCCCAGCTCCAGCAGATGCTCAACAGCGCCCCCCCCAACAGTACCCTTTCCCTCCCCGAAAAAACCCTCATCCGCCTTACCCAGCCCCTAATCATCCCCCGCACCCTCACGCTCCAAACCCAGGGCAGCATCATGCCCAAC
The DNA here is from genome assembly GCA_012031975.1 of Alkalinema sp. RU_4_3. Lineage (GTDB taxonomy): Bacteria > Cyanobacteriota > Cyanobacteriia > Leptolyngbyales > Leptolyngbyaceae > JAAUSA01. The sequence continues at coordinate 20,862 of JAAUSA010000062.1, forward strand.
CGCTACGCCCAGCAGGCCCGCCTCGTCCGCAGTGGTCCCTGGTCCGGCAGCCTCATCCAAGTCATGCCCGGTGCCCAGCTCAAACACCTTTGGATCGACGGCCAACGCAGCGCGAATGCGACAACAACCACCAGCGCCTACGCCAGCGGCAACTACAACGTCACCATGCAAGGCGGCGCCAACACAGCCGTCAACTTCAACCGAATTGGCAACACCGCCGGAGCCACAAACGTAGAAGCTAGAAATACGGTAAATAACCCGATCGACCCCAGCGAATATCAATGCCAACGCAATCAAATCCTTGGCAACCTGATCGAAGCCTATACTAGCCAGCAGGCCGATCGCCAATGGAGCGACGGCATCTCTGTCCATTGCGAAGACACCGAGGTTGCGGGGAATGCTGTGCTTGACGCCACCGATGTCGGCATCATTATTTTCAGCTACACCAATCCCTGGCTGGGTGATCGTGTCATTCCCCAGGCCTCCTATGTCCATGACAACCAAGTGATTAATGTCGGCAATTCCGCCTTTGCTGCCCTAGGCGCCGATCCCTTTTTCAGCTATGCTCGCAATACCCTCACCAATCAACCCCTAGAGGGCGATCCGCCCTGCAACAGCAATCCCTGCCAGGCCAGCCGGAGTTTTCAGGGGGCCAGGATGGTGAATAACTTTTTTTGGACAGGCGACGAAGTGCATTACGAAATCGGCCTCGCCGTAGGCACCCGGCCCTGGTTTAATATCAATAGCTACACCGGACGGGGCGGGGAATTTAGCTCCAACAGCACCGGAATATTGCGCGCCCGCACCGACTACGGCATCGTCGTCAGCGGCATCATCGACACCACCGTCCAAAACAACAGCCTCAACCTAGAGGCCACCGACGTCTCCCTCTGCCCCTACAGCACCGAAACTGCGGCAAAACGGCGATCGGGCGCATCGAGATCGAACAACATTGGCCTCGGCATCGGCTACGCCTCCGGCAACATCCAGCAGGGCGCGAGCGGCTACACCATCGCCCCCTTCACCGACTGCATCGGCAAAACCCTCAATCCCAAACGATCCTTCTGGGACTTCCTGCGCTTCTAGGGCTCCAACAGCTCCGTCACAAACCCCTGCATCTGTTCCAGCACCGTCATGGAGATCTCATGGCCCAGCCCTGGGAATTCCTGGTAGGTGAGGTTTGCGCCGAGGTCTAGCAGGGCGTCGCGGGTTTTGCGGGCGGCGGCGATCGGCACCACCATGTCCTGCTGCCCATGGATCTGCAAAATCGGCATGGGGGGTTTTGGGATATCCGCGAGGGACTTATGGAGGTAGCCACTGAGGATCATTAGGCCCGCAAGGGGCAGGGTCAAACCCACCTCGATCGTCATCGCCCCACCCTGGGAAAATCCCCCTAAAATCGTGCGCTCCAGGGGTATGCCCGTCTTTCCCGGCAGGGCCAATAGCCAATCCGTCAGCAGTTGGCGACTGGTTTGCAAATCGGCCTGGCGGGAGAGATCGGACTGGAAATTCCCCATATTGTCCAGGCCATACCACATGCGCCCCGCATCGCTGTAGGGATGCTTAAAGGGTCCCTCGGGCAGGAAGCGATCGACCTTCGCCAGGGGCAGCATGCCCGTAAAGTGGGCCGCATCCTCTGAATTAGCCCCCCAGCCATGGAGCACCACCAGTGAACCTTGGGCGGGCTGCTCCAGAGCCCCGATCGTCATCACCTTAAAATCCATCACAAAACCTCACGACAACAACTACCGCATCAGCCCTGCAAATCGTCGCATAATTGTGGGGCCATTGGGCGTTGGCATGATGGTTTCGAGGATGCGATCGGCATCAAACCCCTCATTAATCAGCCCATCGCGCGCATAGGTCGCATAGGCCTGGGTCACCCTCGGGCTAAACTCCGGGTGAAACTGCAATCCCCAGACGGTTTCCCCATAGCGGAAGGCCTGGTGCTCGGCCATGCCGCTCCGAGCGAGGTGCACCACATTTTCGGGCAGATCGATCACGGCCTGGCGATGGCTGAGCTGCACCTCTAGAGGGCTGGGTAAATCATGGAGCAACGGGTCCTGGGCCGCCTCGGGCATCAGATCGATGGCGATCGTCCCCACTTCCCGACCCTTAGGGTTGTACTCTACCCTTCCGCCTAGGGCATGGGCCAGGAGCTGGTGGCCGTAGCAGATGCCTAGGGTGGGGATCTGCTTTTCAGCGGCGGTCTTTAGCCAGGCGGCGGTGGCTTCGCTCCAGGGTTGGCGATCGCTGACCATGGCATGGGATCCAGTGATCACGATGCCGCAGATGGCATAGTATTCGGGCAGGATTTCCCCCAGGCTGACATCCACCACCAGTGCCTCCGATTTGGGCCAGTCCAGCTCCTCCAGCATCCAATCCTCAAAATCACCGCAGCAGGCCTTGAGATCGGGCATGGTGCTGCCCGTTTTAACGATCAATAGGGGATTGGTCATAGCAGTGGCTGGGGTCGAAGGGAATCAATCGGGGTGGGTTAGATCGAAAAGTTTAACAGTGTTTTTATCTCTAGGGTGCCCGCACAGATCGCTGACAAAGCAATACTTAGAGCTATTGACGGTTTAATCTGTATACCTTATTACGATCGGGAGCCCCCATGGCACGAGTTTTTTGTCTAGGAGAAGTGCTCTATGACTGCATCGCCGAGCAAGTGGGTGTGGATGCAGTGGAGGACGTCCAAAGCTGGCAGCGCTATGCGGGGGGGTGCCCGCCAAGCTGTGGCGCTGCGCTGACGAGCTT
>JAAUSA010000274.1 GCA_012031975.1 Alkalinema sp. RU_4_3
CCGAAGATTTCCGTTCGACTTGCATGTGTTAAGCATACCGCCAGCGTTCATCCTGAGCCAGGATCAAACTCTCCATTGTAGGTAAAACAACAATTAGATTAAGTTCTAACTCAGTCTATCCGTTTGATTAGCTCACATCCTTCTTAAACCGAAGCTTAACAGGACGACCCGTGAACTAATCTGCTAAAAACCATTTACTTGACGAAGGTTTTATGCTCTAATTACTTCTAAATCTTTAGTTGTCCTGGTTCAACAACTGAGGCCGCTTCCCGCTCCGTTTCCGGTGGGCCGCGTTTCAGCGCTTAATTAATATACGGACTTAACCTGGTTTTGGCAAGGGCTTTTTAAAAGAAATTTTTGGATTTACCGAAAGCCCAGTTTTCAGGTCTTTCAAGCGATCGCACCTCCACCCTCGGATCCGATCGCACCAGAACTAATGTTCCCAAATTGATTTGCCGTTACATACTCGTAATGGTTTATTAAGTTATCTATCTGAGATTTCCAGACCCATGGCTCCATCAGCAACGCTCCCACCCTGGATCGTGATCGATCCCCTATTGGAAATTTGGCTGCGAGAGGATATTGGTCGAGGCGATCGCACCACCCAAGCCCTGATGTCGGGCGGCCTCTCTAAAAAGTCCGGCAGTTGGATCGCCAAGGAGTCGGGGGTAATCGCAGGTTTGCCCCTAGCGGCGCGGGTGTTTTGGCTGCTGAATCGGGATTTGGTATTCCAGCCTCTAGTAGAAGAGGGGAGTTTTGTAGAAAAGGGCAGGACGATCGCCCAGTTCACCGGAGATTTCGATACGTTGCTGATGGGGGAACGGGTCGCGCTGAATTTGGTCATGCGATCGAGTGGGGTGGCTAGCGCGACCCAGAAATATGTACAGGCGATCGCTGACCTACCCACAAAGTTTGCCGACACCCGCAAAACCACGCCGGGGCTGCGCCTGATTGAAAAATATGCCTCCCAGGTCGGCGGAGCCATGAACCACCGCATGGGTCTCGATGATGCGGCCATGATTAAGGACAACCACATCGCGGCGGCGGGCGGGATTGCGAGGCGGATCGCCCTGGTTCGTCAGCAGATTCCCTACCCATTGACGATCGAAGTCGAAACGGAGTCCCTAGAACAGGTCGCCGAGGCCCTGAAGCATGGCGCGGACATCATCATGCTCGACAATATGCCGATCGCAACCATGAAGCTGGCGGTCCAGAAAATTCGTGGGACTAGCGATCGCATCAAAATCGAAGCCTCGGGCAACGTCAGCCTAGAGACGATCCGCAGCATCGCCGAAACAGGCGTCGATTTTATCTCCAGCAGCGGGCCTGTCACCCGCTCCCACTGGATGGACATCAGCATGCGCCTTACCATGGATTAACCGGGGTATCTGTTCGATTTTGCGCGGCCAATGAAGCAGCGCGTATGCCACACTGAAGGAGCGCCTGGTAGCAAATTTGTCCGGCGATATTTATTGAAGGTGTAGTGTTGTGGACATCGATGCTTTTTTGCAGACCTTCGCACGCTTTGGCGTGAACATGGGCCTAGAGGCCAGCGATCGCCTGCTGGAAGGCTTAGATAACCCCCAGGACCAGGTGCAGATCGTCCATGTCGCAGGCAGCAATGGCAAGGGCTCCGTCTGCGCCTACCTGTCCTCCATACTCAACCAAGCAGGCTACCGTGTCGGGTGCTACACATCACCCCACCTGATGCGCTGGAACGAACGGATTTGTATTAACAATGAGCCGATCAGTGATGAGGATCTCAGCCAGGTCCTAGCCCAGGTCAAGGCCTCCCTCCAACTGGGCAGTCCTTCCCCAACGCAGTTTGAAATCTTCACCGCCGCCATGTGGCTGTACTTTTCCCAGCAGCAAGTCGATATTGCGGTGATCGAAGTGGGTTTGGGCGGGCGGCTGGATGCTACGAATGTCAAGGACGATGCGCTGGTGAGCGTGATTACTTCAATTAGCTTGGAGCATACGGAGCGGTTGGGGACACCTTGGGCAAGATCGCCTACGAAAAGGCGGGCGTGCTCAAGCATAGCTGTCCCGCCGTGATTGGCCAACTGCCCCCGGAGGCCAATGCCGTCGTCAGTCGCATCGGCCACGATCGCTTCTGCTCCATGGTCTATCCCAATCCCGCCAAGGACCTCGGCAACGGCTGGGCCGTCTACGAAGGCATCGAACTCCAACCCATGGACGACGAAACCATGGTCCCCCTCAACCGCCAGCTCAATTTCAAAACCTCCCTCCAGGGCCAGGTCCAGCTCCACAACAGTGCGATCGCCATCGCCACCATCCAGCAGCTCCGCCAACAGGGCTGGGACATCACCGACGCCGACATCATCGATGGCATCGCCAATACCAAATGGCCAGGTCGGATGCAATGGTATCGCTGGAAGGGCCACAAAATTCTGATCGATGGTGCCCACAATCCCGATAGCGCCCGCGTTCTGCGGGAGTTTATCGACAGTCAAAAGGTGCGATCGGTCCATTGGGTCATGGGCGTGTTGTCCAACAAAGACTACCAGGAGATGTTTGCCCATTTGCTGAGGCCGGGGGATTCGCTGTACTTGGTCCCGGTGCCGGGCCATAGCTCCGCTGAACTGCCGGAATTGCTGGAGATCGCTAAGCAGCAGTACCCAAACCTCGCCCATCGCTGGACCTTTAATGATGTCCAGATGGCCCTGCAATCGGCGGCATTGGAATCGCGATCGCCCCAGGACGAGCGAACGTTTGGGCAATCCTCTGAACTAGTCGTGCTCTGCGGTTCTCTCTATCTGCTGGGCCATTTTCTCCAACAGGAAGAAGCCCTCAAGGCATAAAAACAGGGGTAGTGGTTTGGCTCAAACCACTACCCCCGAATCGATCGATCAAACGTCAGCAACTAGTCTTCGACGATCGTCACCTTGCTGATTTTGTCGCCGCCCTTGATCGCATTGACTACGGCCATGTCGTCGGTTTTGCCAAACACCGTGTGGATTCCGTCTAGGTGGGGCTGGGGAGAATGGCAGATGAAGAACTGGCTGCCGCCTGTGTTGGGGCCTCGGTGGGCCATGGACAGACTGCCTGCCTCATGGCGATTGTTGTTGATTTCGCACTTGATGGTGTAGCCGGGACCACCAGTACCTGCACCATTGGGGCAGCCCCCTTGGATCATAAAATTGTCGATCACACGGTGGAAGTTCAATCCATCGTAAAAGCCCTTGTTGGCCAACTCAGCAAAGTTCTTCACCGTACCAGGGGCATCGGCATCAAAAAATTGGATGTTGATCGTGCCCTTATCCGTTTCCATGATGGCGCGTGTCATAGGTTCAGTCCTCGTTCACAAAACTTGCACCGCCTATCATAGCCTAGGGAGCAACCCCCATACCACTGACTGAAGTTTTTCGGCGGTTTTTCAGCTTACTTTGCGGGCTGAGGGGTCAGGGCTGGGGTCGAAGCCGCTGGACTGGCGCTTGGACTCGCACTGGTTGGAGAACAATAGGTATTGACCGATCGAATCAAAGTCTGCTCTGTGCCGCCGCCCTGAATCAGCTTCGACAATGCGGCATTGGTGGCCTTCGCATCCTTGGTATTCACCGCTGCCAGGAGGGCACGACTGTTATCTCTGGTCTGCTGATAGAGCGTGATGAGCTGCTTTTGGAAAGCTTTGAGCTGGTCATCCTGGAGACTCAGTCCCTCTGCCTTCTTGGTATAGCCGTCCAAACTGTTGGCAATCTTTTCGAGTTGCTTCTTCTTCTCATCAGCGCTGTCACCGCCCCCTTGCTGCAAGCCCTTGATTTCATCCGTTGCTTGATTGGCCAAGCCAATCAGCTTGTTGCACTGAGCCACCTTACCTTCACCACAGCTGGCCAGCAGCGTACTCACGACAGCAAATGCGCCAATGAAGGCGATCGAACGATGGGGAACAACCATCCAGCAACTTCTCCTCAACTTAGAACAGAAAACCAAGCCACAGCGGCCTTGATTCCCATCAGCAAGTGCCAGGCAGTTGATGCCCAACATCCCAATTGATTGACATTAAACTCTAGATTGGACCAATTCGGATCCGCAATTCTAAAGTTTTTGACAGTTCCAAGTCTCAAACGGTTTTACACCAGCCTTAGGCATGGGATCTTCTGGATCTTGCGATCGGTTTGTCCTGGGACAGGCTGGATCCAACAGAAGCGGTTAAGTCTCACAATCTATTGTCCCGACTATTTTATTGAGGCTGGAGGAGAAAAATATAAAGATTTGACTAATCGGACTGGATTTTGCGATCCCGCTTTGCTCAGGATCGCAGACGAGCCTTGAATGCATCTGAGAACAGCAGTTCTATAATGGCTCAGCTTTGGTAAGAGTTAGTGCGGGGAATAAAGCATTTTGCTGTATTACAATGATTGTAGAAGTTTTTCTGTTTGGAGGCAAAAGTACGATGGCAAGTCTACTCATCCAATCGACCATGATGTCGTTGCCGATCAATCTGTCTTCACTGATGACGTTGCCGAAGATGAGTGAGCAACAGTTCTACGAATTTTGTCGCACCAACCCGGATTTGAGAATCGAGCAAACTGCTAACGGAGAAGTAATTGTTATGTCGCCTGCTTTCTCGGACACGGGAAATCGAAATGTCAAGATTTCTCAACAACTGTGTAACTGGGCTGACGGCGATGGAACGGGAGAAGTTTTTGATTCAAGTTCAGGATTTACGCTGCCCAATGGGGCTATTCGATCGCCGGATACAGCTTGGATTCTTTCTGAGCGCTGGAATGCGCTGTCGCCAAAGGAGCGATCGTCATTTGCGCCGATCGTGCCAGATTTTGTGATTGAATTGCGATCGAGTAGTGACACACTATCGGGATTACAGGAGAAAATGCAGGAGTATATCGCTCAGGGTGTCCGATTGGGGTTATTAATTGATCGTAAAAACCTGAAGGTGCATGTCTATCGGCCCGATCGTGAAGTTGAGGTTTTAGACAATCCGGAGTTGGTGAGCTGTGAGCCGGAGTTGTCGGGGTTTGGCCTGAAGATGGCAAAGATTTGGTGAGGGTGAGTTATGGCTGAAGTTGTTTGAGGTGGGCGATCGCGCGCTGTCACAGGGTGGATGAGCAACAAGGTTCTCTTGGTCAGGTTTATTCATCGAATTCAGCAATAATCGATCGAATCCTCTCAGCAGGAATACTGCTCTCATCAGATTTGGCATAAATGACGACCAGCAAGACACAGACTGAGTCACGAACTTCATAGATGACACGATATCCAGCGCTTTTTCCTTTCGGGATGTCGCTATTTTTTAAACGGATTTTGAAGACAGGATTTTCCCCAGTGCCGGACAGACGATCGCCACCAAAGTTGGCTCTACCGGATCTCCCGTGAGTCTTGTCCATATCTAGTGTCATAGGTTCCTTGGTGCAGGCAATTATGTGATGATAGAAGTCTCTGCAGCCAATCAGATCTTATGAACAACAACATTCAGATTC
>JAAUSA010000063.1 GCA_012031975.1 Alkalinema sp. RU_4_3
AACTGACATGCAGCGGTTCGGACAGCAGGTACAGCGTATACAGGTTGAGATGACACTGGGCCGTTGAACGCTTGCTTAGGATCCGCATGACTTGACTCAGGGAGAGGGGCACAGCCATCAGTCTCTCGTCCTGATGGGCTTTAAGTCAATTAAATCAGTGGGTTAGCCTCAATTTGGTGAATCTGACCACCGCCACCCACATACCACCAGCTTTTTGTCAATGCGTAAGTCCTAATTTACTAGAATTAACTATTTTCCATGCCAACCTTCATCAGCAATATGATTAAAACTGTCAAGATAAACTACATCGGATATGGGAACACCATCTAAAGGTTCGAGATTGTCATCGTTAGTTCCGTGCGCACCATAATACCAAATCGTATTTACATTAAGCTGCATCGTCAATAATTCAACTCCTTGCACACTGTTAAATCCACATTCATAACCTTTCACAACAACGGGAGTATCTGGTTCAAATTGAGATAGCTTTTCAATCAGTTCTTTGACAGTCATAATTTATACCACCCAAAAATCTTCTTCATCCATTAATCGTATCTTAATTCCACTCAGTGCTGCCGTAACAATTCCAGCAAATCCTGGAAATATTGTGTATTGCTTCTTCATATCATCGCAATCGACTGTAATGGGGTAAGAAGCAATCCCCTGCTTTCGCAATCGGATAATGACGCCCTGATTGGCGATCGTCGATACTACAACGCCAGGTAACCAATGCTTCTCAAGCTCCTTAAGTAAGGGAGTCGGGGCTAATGCCCCAGCAAGACTCCTTTGGATTTGGCAATCTTGAAAAGCAGTTAGTTTATTCAGTTTAGTCTGCTTGAAGCTGTCTGCGTCGTTATAGTAGCGTAACCGAAAAGTAAGCTCGTAGGTTGATTGAGCACGACCTGTAATTTCGATCGCATCGCCAGCACTAGAAAACTCATAATTTCGGAGTAGATGGATTGGGTCAAGCTCTGTTTCTTCTGCTTGATCCAGTAAAAATCCGCGAGGATCTTTGATATGAAGGCTTTCAAAGAGACTAGAACGAAACTGGAACAAGGGGGCATAGCTAGAATTTAGGATTTTCGAGAAATTGACTAGCCCCTCAGCGAGATCAGGCTTTTTTCTGAAAAGTTCTTCAAACTCCTTTAAAGAACGCTGCTTGCTTTTGAGATCTTCCCAATCTTCTGGAGATTCACTTTTAAGGAACGCAGCAACAATTCCCCATTTATACGGTGGTTTAACCCATCTTAGCGGATCGCCAGCGAGATCTTTTGGAGATGACCTTGCAATCTTTTCTGCTGCCTGCAAAGTTTTCATGCGCCCTTGGTAATATTTCCAATCCCGCTTACCGCCTAAAACTTGCTGAATTGTCTCAAAGAGCTTTGGAACATAGTGCGCCTCAGGTAGTTTATCCATGAGGTCTTCTAACATTAGCAGTGGGCGAGCTGTTTCAAGCATTGCTTCTGATTGCCAGTAGGCTTTGAGAAATGGTCGATCTAAACATTTAAGTTCAGTAAGTTTTTCCTGGAGTGCATTTCGGCCACCCTGCCCATCAAAGCTTGACAAGCCATCTTCCCAGGCTTTCTCTGTGAGGTACGCGATCGCCTCCGAGGGCACCCCAGTCTGCGACTTACCCAAAACCCGACCCACCCGCCCAATCCGCTGCCAGAAAGCGGCCCGATCGCGAGCTGAGAAAATTAGCCAATCAAGATTTTGTCGAGCAGGTGCGGGATCTCGTTCAAAGTTGAATCCCACGTCAACGGTACTTGTGGCTAAGATAATTCGCTGTTGTGCGGCCCACACCCGCTCTTTCTTTGGGGTAGAACCATGGATACGACCAAACTTCTGATCAAGACCATGCGCCTTTAGCAAATCTGCCAAACGGTTGATGTGATCTTTCGAGTCCAGAATAATTGCACCATTTTGATCTGGATAGGTAGAAAATCTCCTTGCTGCTTCATCAGCAAGAACTTTCAACAATTCATCTCGCTCTACTTGAGGACGGATTTCTAGCTGCACAGCCGTCTGTGATGGAATTTGATAAGAACCTTCTTCTCCATTAATTTGCTTAATCCGAACTCCACGCTCCGCAAGAATGCCTAAAGCAGCCTCACAAGCTGGTTCTGGTGTCGCTGTCAACAAGATCACTCTTCGTCCTGCTTGGAAGAATCCAAAGACATGTAAGTAGGTCAGATAAAACAGTAAGCTGACAAGCTGTTTTGCATCATAAAGATGGAATTCATCAAAAATGATTGTAGAAAACTGGGTGTAGAAGCTAGTAGCAAGATTAATTTTGTCGAGCTTGTGATAGCTGAAAAAGGTAGCGTAGTAGAAAATATCTGGATTTGTTACCAGTAGTAGAGGACGTTTAGCACCAACCTCTGGGAAAATCGTGGCTGGATCGCGAAGCAAGTTATACAGCTTCTCTCCGGGACGAGATCCGACCCGATCGTTCGACCATTGCCGCACCTCCTTAGCAGAAACAGCTTTAACGATGTGTTTCAACTTACCTTGGCTAGACTGGATGAAGTCTTCTGCCGCTTTAGCCTGCTGTTCAATCAGGGCATTCGTGGGTGCGATGTAGATGGCATGCCGATCAGGAGACTGATGAAGCAGCGCAGACAGTCCAGCCTTCGTTTTGCCTGTCCCCGTGGGAGCAAGATCTAGGACAATATCATGATTGCAAACAGCTTCAAAAACATCAACTTGATGCTGTAAAGCCCGACCCATAAATTTCAGTTCATCCGGAATGTCTTGACATTCTGGGATAGTTCTAGCTTCTAGTTCGATCGAAATAGGCTCATGTGCCATGACTACTGCCTCCTCCACAAAATTGAAGATTCGCGGGTATAATATAATCACCCATCCGCCATGCAGCTCCACGAAATCGTAAGTTTTTAACCAATGATGTAGGAGGCATAGAAATTAAATCAAACGATAGAAGATTGAGATCAGTCGGCAAATCGGCAGTACTAAAACAGGCTTGGCTACTATAATCCCCAACGGGCAAGTGTTCCAAGGCCATTTCCTGAAGGATGCTGACACGGACTTTACTCATGAACTTGCCAACACGAATGTAATCTGGCAGCTCCCGATCGCCAAACACGATCGTATGAAAACGATTCCCCCGTTCAATCATCCGGAGTTTGCCCGTTTGAGGAAAATTGCTTGGGCGAAAAGTATTAGGCTTTTCGCCGTTGCGTACTCTGATTGAATCCTGCCGTGCCGTTGCGACCCGATTATTCGTCATGGCATACCAATATGAATCCGATAGTGCGTTAAATCGCTCAAACCGAAAGGTGGCGCTACCTTGTGCTGACCAAGCGGGCAAAATATAGCACTCTGAATTCAACGGCGTTAAATCTTCAACATATCGAGGTTTCCCGCTCTCCTGGCTAGTCAGACGATAGGGCGATCGCGCCCAGCCTAACGCATAGGCTAAAGCATAATTCCCGATCAGACCCTCCGTATAGTAAGTATCAGAGAGTTCCCGTGAAGCAAAGAAAATGGGTTCAGCGCACCAGAGTTCAATCAATCGGGCTGTTTTGAATCGTGGCTTAGTTTCTGGAACCATATCCATCAAGCTGAGTTGCTGGGACCATAATTTAACTCGCAGCCTCAGCGGTTTCTTTCTTCTTGCCTTTGCTCTTTTTCGGTTCAGGAGCTTGGCGGAACGGCTCATAGGATTCGTCCAAACGCTTTAGGAAACCTTCGCGATCGGCATCAGACCAATGCTTGTCCACATCCGCGATCGCTGCCTGTAGCTCATCTTCAGAAAGCTGGATTGAAACGCCTCGGCGATCTTTCCAGGATGTAATCACTTTCTTCGTCGTTTCGATTAACAGGCCATTATCCAAGGATGTTCCATCGGACTATTTGACCCGACCATTTCATCATGGACAGCTTGGACAAGCTCTAGAGAACTAGGAAGCTCGGCAATACCACCAAAGATACCGAGAACTTGATTCTCCATCCGCCCCACACGGCTGGAAACGGCACCATAACGGCTAGTCAGTAAAACATTGCCGACAATATAGCGGAACTCATCAGCCGTTACATCCTTAAGGGTCAGAACATCGAGGAAGTGAACACCGGGTTTAATGTATTCGCTGGTATTGAGGGCTGTTGAGGCATTCCCTTTCTCATCCCGCATTGTCCCTGTTTCGAAAATCGCATTGATCGTACGATCGCTAATCGTATCTGCGGCTGACAACAGACTGAACGCATCTTCCGTCCAAATGCGACTCTTCTGAGCACCACCGCCACCAGCAGCAAACCCGTACAAGAAGCAATCTACGCACATTTCACAAGGCGCATTGGTATTGAGTGCACAGGGAACTCCGTCTTTATTGGGACGCAATAACTCCTGCGATCGCAGGAATTCACGGCCTTTCCGGCGCTCCGGTGCAACTTGTTTGCGCTTGGTCATGACAAGACGCTGAACCACCTGCTTACGGGCATCTTCAGTTAACCCAGCTATAACAAACTCCCGGCACATCGGCTCGCCAGTTCCTTCTGTGCGCAAAATCAGCTCAGAGAGAGAAGTCCGCAGCACAACCAGACCGATCGTACGTGCTTTAGGGAAGTTTTCGTAGGTAGGCGCAAAAAATGGAGCTAGTTTTTCGATCGACATGATCAAGTCCTCGGTGATTTTGGTGAATTAATGGTTTATGCAGCCGCTTCGTCAGTTTCGGGGGCCTCAGCTTTAGCCTTAGCCTTTAATTCTCGACGCGCATCCTCTAAGAAAAAGAGGTATGCAGCCTCAAGATTTTTCTGATCGCTCAGCAGCTTGTCTGGACGAGCCTGGTAGACTTCTTCATATAGTTGACGAAGCACTGAATAGTAGTTTTTCAGATGTTCAAGTTTGGTGAGACCTACACCATGCTCTCGAATTCGATCGAGTCTCGTGTGATATTTTTGCACGAGAGCAGCGAACATGAAATCTAGGTCCATGTAGGCTTTCTGCGATCGAGCTGATGTCAGAAACTCATTAAACGGCTCCGCCAATGAAGTACGCTTCTCAGCAGAACTGCCCCAAAGCTTAGCTTCGGCAGCGATTTTAGTTGCTGCTTGTAAGTGCTGGGTTAGCGCAGAATTATCGTTAGGCATCAGACTCTCCAGTAAATTATGTAAGGGTTCACGAATACGACTCCAGTTAAAGGTCAGGTTAGGTTCATCCTGCTCCCGCAAAATCCAGCGCAGCAGAACAAAATAGAGGCTAAACGGTCGGGAACAGGCACGAGCTAAGTCGTAGAGGCAATCATCCAATTTGGATAAACCGACGATTGCCAAGGCTAGATCACTCAAGCACCGCAATCGATCGCGAATCACTGTCGCCTCAGCCCGATCGTAAATTCCCATTTGTGATCCAGGAACATTAAGCAATGATTGCAAAGTTGAAGGTATCCCCTCAACCCTGCCAAAATGCCCCGCAGATGAATCTATCTGCATCCCCGAACTCAGTACAAACGGGAAGCCAACTTCAGGTGCTAGTGACAGCTCCAAGGCCAAGCGCAAGGATTTTAGTAGGGCTAATGATGCCGTTGTGTCGCCCCAGGTGAGTGGCAGGATGGTGCTAGAGTAGACAAAATCTTTGCGTTTTGGGAAAGCAATTCCGACCACCTTATTGGGCTTGAAAACCATAGCCTTATCTCGGTATAGCTTTAGCTCATCCAAGGTGACAGGTCCACCCTCTGCATTGGTTCCAGCCATCTGTTCGAGCCAGTCTTTCCAGATTTCTAACAAGGCCGGGCTCGATCCCTCCGGCAAGGCAAAGTGCAGATAATAGGGCGGTTCCTTTGGTTTAGCTGCTGGGAAATGCCCCCCCACCGTCATCAGTTGATAGGCCAGCATCGCCATCGAGTCAGCCTGTCGAACTGGATCGCTGGTCATGCCACCCGGTAAGCGATTGGAAAACAGTTGGATCTTAGTCCCGATCGGCATCTTATCTGACCCCAGTGCCGCTGTCTCACCGATCGTTGCACCCAAAGAACAGCGCTGTCGAGGATTGGCTTCAATATAGGCTGTTAGCTCATTAGCCCCCATAATGGATTGAATGCCAGGGCAACTGAGCGATCGCCGTACAGAAATCAACAGACTTTCATCAACCTCAAGACTTTCCCCGCTAGTTTCACCTTGCCGCATTTCTAGTGATTCTGTCATTGCTGCCAACACACCTTCCATTTCCTTCGGTGAAGCCTTCGCGGCAAACAAAGCTTTTCCATAAAGCGCATCAAAGGGCTCCAAGGCCAACTGCTGTTCTTCTGAAAGGCCAGCATGAGTAGCGATTCGTTGCCACACATCCTTGGGTGATAGGGGCGGATCAGCTTCTCGATAGCTGAGATAAGCTGCCTTCATCCCTTCCGCAATGGCGAATTCATCAGCATTAGTCACAGGGAGTAGACCAACCCCAAATGCTTTTTCTACAGCCTCTTCTCCGGCTTTCTGATTTCCCCATTTGGCCACATCAGCTTGCACTTTATCAGCCTTAAATCCCGCCTTCTTCCGTTCTAGCAATGCCATCACCACGCTTAGGACTTCCTCTCGATCGTGCTGCACTGCCTGAGCTGAAACTTTGATACCATCTTTGGTTGGGCGAACCAACTGCTCGATATTGCCACCAAATACTTTGTCAATTTTATGCTGCCAGGCAACAGCAATTTCTTGAGTCAAGCCGGTAGACGGTAGACTTGTACCTTCAACAAGAAACCCATTACGAAAAAGGGCTAGTGGACTGTAAGTATTTCGCTGTAGGACTTCTGCGCAAGCACCGAGCAATAATGCTGTGATATAACCACGGTCTTCCGTTACCCGTACTTGAAAAAGTTCACAGGGGCGACCTAGTGCATGAATCAATTCTGTCCGGATTTTACCGATCAATTTCTCTTCGGGTAGCTCCAGATCGAACAGATCTGCGGCCCGTAAAATCGAAGCCCACTGTTCAATCCTAGGATCTTCCGGCAAGAATCGAGCACCGTCACTGACGTTATGCCCAGAATGTCGTTCAATCAGCTTACGAGCCAGTTCCAAAGCTTGATCATCTGGGATGAATTGACTCACACAGGCTTTCTCTAGCTGCTCACGCAGAAATTCTTTGTTTCGAGCCAGTGTCTTAACACCTCGGCCAGCCTCATCTAACTTATTGAGATCATGAACAGCAGTTGCACCGAGTAAAATGCCTCGTTCTCGATCAGGAACCTTGGCTAATCCGCTCACGGTCAGACTGAATTGACAAGCAGAATCCAGATGTTCTGCCAAGGTATGACTTTCCCGCACTCCATGTTGATGATGCTTACCATGCAGTTCATACAGCTTAGGACGAACTTCAATAAAGTAGCGCTCTTCTAGGGTCCTTATAGGACGATCGAATAATGACATCTAACAATCTCCTTCCAATATCTCCGACATATAGATGGTGCAAGATCTCTTGACTCTCAAGCTAAGCACCCTTGGAAACCGTCTCTTCCACTACCATCCGATACTCAAATCGCACCCCTACCCGCCGCGTCTCAAACCGATACCCCTGCTTTTCCGCCACATGCTTCGTCGCCGAAAACCGATGGCCTACCTCTAGCACCAGCTCCTCCGTCGAATGCCATCCCCCATCCCGCATCACTTTAACCAGCAACTCAAGCTTCGTCATAAAAATCTCCAAAAAAATAATATTTGAGCCTCTCACCGCCTCAGCACCCAAAAACGCACCCTCCCCAACCGATGAATTTGTGTCCGTAAACCGTTGCTATGCCCCATAATGGCAAATAAAATAGAACTTCGCAAGCAGTTTACGCATAAAGTATACGGACACTTAGCCATGACCCGCAAAGGCAGCGCCATCACCCTCTCACTCCAAGATCGCGACAAAGAAGCCCTCCAGCAGATCGCCCTAGACCTCAACATCACCTGGGGCGACAAACCTAACATCTCAAAACTGATCGAAGCGATCGCCCGCCGTCAATTTCTCATCCTCCCCAATAGTGACTGGCCCCCAGCCCGGATTCAGGTCCTAATCACCGCCCAACAACTCCTAATCGATAGCGGCAAAATCGAAGAAGCCCGCCACCTCACCGAACTATTACTCTCCCGCCAAGAACTCACCATCCCCCAACGCACAGGGCTCCAGCGCTTCTTTGACAATCCTCCACCCCCCTGGCGGCAAACCCTCGACCAGCACATCCGCAGCCAAACCCCCTTTCGCCTCGCCTACTACGACGCCGCCGATCGCCCCTGGAGCTTCAGCATTCACCACGCCCAAATCACCCCCATCGAAAAACGCCTCTATCTCCAATGCTGGTGTGAAGAAACTGAAGGCAACACCGACATCCCAGAACTCGCCCACAATCGAACCCTCCGCCTCGATCGCATCCCCGAAGCCGCCATCACCCCCCTCAAAGCCAAATGGAAACCCGACGTCGATCGCATTGATGTTGAATTTCACCTCTTTGACTTCCTGATTCGAGCCTATCGCAGCACAGACAAACAAGACAAACTTAACGAACTAATCGCCGAACCCACCACTGCCCGCCGGATCATCCGCCCGATCGCCAGCACCTTCTGGTTCTTCCGCGAAATCCTACCCTACGGCGACGAATGCGAACTCATCTCCCCACCCAGCATCCGCCAACAATTCCAAGCCAAAATCCAAGCCATGCATAATCGCTACAATCCATAAAAAAGGGCGACCCGAGAACCCAATCTCGATCGCCCTCGTTTAATTCAACTTGAGCAACTTAGTAGTTACTCGAAACCACTTCCCGACGGGTTTCCACCACTTCATCAAACACCGTAGAATAGAGCCAACCTGCCAACACAGCCCCGAAAATTGGAGCCACCCAGAATAGCCAAGCTTGGCTAAGTAGCGCCCCATTTCCAGCGATCGCCACCCAAATAGCTGGACCGATCGTCCGCGCTGGATTGACCGAAGTATTCGTCAAAGGAATGCTAATCAAGTGAATCAACGTCAAGGCCAGACCGATCGCCACCGGAGCCATCCCCGCAGGTGCCCGCTTATCCGTCGATCCCAAAATGACAAACAGGAACATAAACGTCAGCAGTGCTTCAATAATAAAGCAGGCCCACAGCGTATAACCCTGGGGCGAATGATCGCCAAAGCCATTGGTCGCCAGGGGATTGGTCCCCGAAAAAGAATAGCGGCCATTGCCCAGGGCCACCATCCAAATCGTCCCCGCCGCCACAAAGGCCCCGGCACATTGCGACGCAATATAGGGGAGGAGTTCTGAACCTGGAAAACGCTTGGCGGCCCAGAGTCCGAAAGATACCGCTGGATTCAAGTGACAGCCCGAAATATGCCCGATCGCAAAGGCCATGGTTAAAACCGTCAAGCCAAAGGCGATCGATACACCAAAGGTACCAATCCCAAGGGAGGCCGCAGCCTTAGCCGCAGTTTCCGCTGCCCCTTGGGTATTAGATTCTGTGTAAGCCGCAGCCAATACGGCACTGCCACAACCACCCAAAACCAGCCAAAACGTACCGAAAAACTCGGCAACACACTTCTTTGTCAAATTCATACGTAAACCGATCCTCTTGAAAATCTATTTTGAGGGGGAGTTACCCATTGGTAAGAATCGCGTGAGAAGCCCCTGAATAATGCCCAAACCATGGGATTGACATTGTTGGTAAATGCGCGATCGAGAAGCAATTAATACCTTCGATCAAAAAACGGCATATATAGATTTCCCAACGAAGGAATCTATATATGCCGACATTGTGTCAGGGAAATTAAACAAACCTGCGAAAATTTGCTATTTCTTTACGATTTTCATCCCGGATGACGATCGTCACCCACCACCGACGATCGTCACCACCTCCAGACAATCCTCGGCCTGGAGGATCGTTTCCGTCCAACGGGACCTGGCTAGAATTTCGCCGTTATATTCCACCGCCACCAACTGAGGATTCATCCCCAATTGCGTCAGCAAATCATGGAGCGAACTGCCGATCGCACAGGTTTTAAGCTCGCCATTAATCCGTAGTTCGATCATCATCGCTAACCGACTGTCGCAGCTTCTAGAATCAACTTCGATCGCCGAATCGAATCGGGAATCTCAATCGGATAGTCCCCGGTGAAACAGGCCGAACAGAAATTCTCCGTCGGCTGCATCGTGGATTTGAGCATGCCCGCCCAGCTCAGATAGGCAAGGGAATCTACGCCGATTTGCTCGGCAATTTCCGCCACGCTTTTGGTGGCGGCGATCAGCTGATCCTGGTTGTCGGTGTCAATGCCGTAGAAGCAGGGATGGGTGACAGGCGGTGAAGAAATCCGCATATGGACTTCCGTGGCGCCCGCATCCCGCAGGGCCTTGACGATCTTGCGGCTGGTGGTGCCCCGGACGATCGAATCATCCACAATGATCACCCGCTTGCCCTGGAGCACATCCTTCAAAGGATTCAGCTTCATCCGAATGCCCATCTCCCGCATCGATTGCGTCGGCTGGATAAAGGTGCGGCCCACATAGCGGTTTTTGATTAAACCTTCGGCATAGGGAATCCCCGAAACCTGAGAATAGCCGATCGCCGCCGGGATCCCCGAATCCGGAACCGCAATCACAATATCCGCATCGGTCGTCGATTCCTTCGCCAACTGGCGGCCAATCCGCATGCGATAGCTGTAGAGGCTCTCCTCATGCATCAAGCTGTCAGGCCGGGCGAAGTAAATCATCTCAAAGACGCAGAGCTTGCGGGACTTGGCATCGGACCAGCGCCTCGACGTCAGACCCGATTCATCGATCCAGACCAATTCCCCTGGCTCCACATCCCGCAGATACTCGGCCCCCAGAATATCCAGAGCACAGGTTTCTGAAGCGAGGACATAGTGGGGCAGCTTGCTATGATCTTCATGGGGCAGCACACCGATCACCAAGGGTCTAACCCCATAGGGATCGCGCAGGCCGATCACCCCCTCCGGCGTCCCAATCACCAGACTGAAGGCCCCATCACTGCACTTGGCCGCATCAATGGCCGCATCAATCCACCCCATGCCGTCCTTGACCGCATCGCCCATCAGGAGGGCGATCATCTCCGAATCCGTCGTCGAGACAAAGGCATGGTTGCGCTTGAGCAGGGCCTGCCGCAGCGCATCGGTGTTCACCAGGTTGCCATTGTGGGCCAGGGCAATCTGCCCCTTGGGCGTATCCACCAACACAGGCTGGGCATTGACCACCCGGCTCGATCCGGTGGTGGAATAGCGGGTATGGCCCACGGCCCAGTCGCCCTTCAGCCCCTGCAAAATCTCTTCGTTAAAGACCCGCGTCACCAGCCCCATGTCCTTATACAAGGTCGCCCCTTGGTGCGAAAACGTCGCAATTCCCGCCGCCTCCTGACCCCGGTGCTGCAGCGCAAACAACCCGAAATAGGTCATCTTCGCCACATCCTCGCCCGGCGCATAGACGCCAAAGACACCGCAGGCTTCCTCCGGCTTATCCGGACGATCCTGCTGGGCACCCATCAACTCATCATCCAGGGAAATATCGTCGGCTTTAATCATCGGGTTACCCGGTGTCCTCGGCAAGCGCGTGAATAGTGAACGAAACCAGTATTAGCCAAAATCTTCAATGCCATGGGAAACCCTATCTTCACGATCTAATTCCCCAACGCACCAAAATATTAAGGTCTCCTTAAACATTTCACAAGGTATCAAAGGCGTAATTTTTCAGTTAGGGCGAATCATTGGAGACGGCGTTCGATCGCAGTCCCCCAGGTGTGGGCCATTTGTTCCACCGGGAGGTTTACCAAGATTTGGGTTCCGGTGGCGATCGTCAGGGGAGCCCCCAGGTCACCCACGGTGCCGATGAATCGGGCTCGATCGCCCAGTTCCGCCCTCGCGTAGGCTTCCCAGGCCGCCCCATCCCTGACCGACACCAAAATCCTCGCCCCACCCTCGGCAAACAGCAGATGATCGAGGCGCGCTTCCCCCGCTTCTAAGGTAATCGTCGCCCCACGTCCGGCGGCAATGCAGGATTCAGCGATAGCTAGGGCCAGTCCCCCTTCGGAACTATCATGGGCGGATTTGATCCAGCCCTCTTGGATGCCATGGCGGCAAACGGCCTGGACGCGGCGCTCTAGGTCGAAGTCTACCTGGGGCGGCTGTCCAGCGATCGTGCCGTGGCATTGGGCCAGATACTCAGAGGCCCCCAGAGTCAGGGCCGGGGAAACCACACCGGGGGGTAGGCCCAGGAGATAGATGCGATCGCCCGCCTCGGCCCAAGCTTGGCCGACGACCTTGCGAATGTTCTCCACCCGGCCCACCATGCCGATCACGGGGGTAGGGTAGATGGGCTGGGGGTTGCCCTCGGCGTCGAGGGTTTCATTGTACAGGGAGACATTGCCGCCCGTGACGGGGGTGGCAAACTCGCGGCAGGCTTCGGCAATCCCGGCGCAGGCATTGGCGAGCTGCCAGTAGCCGATCGGCTTCTCAGGGCTGCCGAAGTTGAGATTGTCGGTGACGGCGATCGGTTCTGCCCCCACACAGCTCAGGTTACGGGCGGCCTCGGCCACGGCCATTTTCGCGCCCTCTAGGGGGTTGAGATAGACATAGCGGGGGTTGCAGTCGGTGGTGGCGGCGACGCCGATTTCCGTGGCGGGTAGGGTGAAGTCCGTGGCACTCGTGGCATTGGCCTGGGGCCGGACCCGAACCACGGCGGCATCGGCGCCGCCGGGGAAGATGACGGTGTTGTTTTGCACCTGGTGGTCGTACTGGCTGTAGACCCAGCGTTTGGAGGCGATCGTCGGGGTATCCAACAGCGTCGTCATCACCTGGTTCCAGGTTTGGCCCGCAATGCCCTGGACATCACAGGCGGGCAGTTGGTCCTCGGTCCAGGCCCAGGCTTCAGTAGCGTAGGGCGGCGGGCTGGCCATCAGATCGCGTTTGTAGATCGGCGTGTCGTCCGACAGAGCCAGGGCTGGAACCTCCGCCGCTACAGCCCCCTGGAACATGATGCGGACGATCGGTTCCGCCAGCACTTCCCCGGCGACGACGGCCTGGAGTTCCCAGCGGTGGAAGATGTCGATCAGCTCCTGCTCACGGCCCTTTTCGGCCACAAACAGCATGCGTTCCTGGGATTCGGATAGCAGGTACTCGTAGGGCACCATGCCAGTTTCACGGGCGGGGATTTTGTCGAGATCGAGCAGAATCCCCACACCGCCCTTAGCCGCCATTTCTGCCGTGGAGCAGGTCAAGCCCGCCGCACCCATATCCTGGGCGGCGACCACGGCTCCGGTTTTGAAGGCTTCTAGGCAGGCTTCGATCAAGGATTTTTCTAGGAAGGGATCGCCGACTTGGACCGCTGGGCGATCGTCGATGGATTCCTTAGATAACTCCGCACTGGCAAAGCTCGCGCCGCCCATGCCGTCACGGCCCGTGGTGGAGCCGACGTAGAGCACGGGATTGCCAATGCCCTTGGCGCCGGATTTGACGATCTCGTCGGTTTCCATCAGGCCCATGGCCATGGCGTTGACGAGGGGATTGCCGGAGTAGGCTGGGTCAAAGTAAACTTCGCCGCCGACGGTGGCGACGCCGACGCAGTTGCCATAGTGGGAGATGCCCGCGACGACGCCTTGGAACAGCCGTTTTGTCCGGGCGTCGTCTAGGTTGCCGAAGCGGAGGGAGTTGAGGACGGCGATCGGTCTGGCGCCCATGGTGAAGATGTCCCGCAGGATGCCGCCGACGCCTGTGGCTGCGCCTTGGAAGGGTTCGACCGCCGAGGGGTGGTTGTGGGATTCGATCTTGAAGGCGAGGCGGATGCCATCGCCCATGTCTACGACCCCAGCATTTTCCCCTGGGCCGACCAAAACTCTCGGTCCGGTGGTGGGAAACTGGCTCAGCAGGGGCCGGGAATTTTTGTAGCAGCAATGTTCGGACCACATGACGCCGAACATGCCCAGTTCGGCTTTATTGGGATGGCGGCCTAGGCGAGTCACGATTTCTTCGTATTCGTTGGGTTTAATGCCTTGGGAAGCGATTTCCTCTGGAGAGAAAGGGGCAGACTCTAGGACATTCATGGCGGCTCGTCAGAACAGGACAGGCCAAACATTATAAGGATTTTTTGGCTCAGAAGCCTATCCCAGTGATTCTAAACTTGCCCCCGAGTCCCCGAGCTGAATTTCACGGGGATCTGTGGCCCTACCCCTGCCGAATCGGAATCTCAATCACAAAGGTCGTCCCCACTCCCAACTGGGTCTCACAGTACAGCCGCCCCTGGTGCACCTCCGTGACAATCTGGTGACTGATCGATAGCCCCAACCCCGTACCCCGACCGACGGGCTTCGTCGTAAAAAAGGCATCAAACAGCCGATCGCGCACCTCATGGGGAATCCCTGGCCCGTTGTCACTAACCCGGATCGCTACCCTTTCCCCCGGCATCAGGGTCGTTGTCACCGTGATCTCGAAGGCCCGTTCTTGGTTGGTATCAAAGTCGAACTGGCTGGCGTAGTCATCGATCGCATCAATCCCATTGGCCACCAGATTCATCACTACCTGGTTGAGCTGGCCCGAGTAGCAGAGGACCGGGGGCAGATCGCCATAGTCCCTGACCAGACGAATGCCGGGGCGATCGGCATTGGCATTCAACTTGGGCTGCAAAATCATCAAGGTACCTTCGAGGCCGTCGTGGATGTCCACGGCGTCCAACTCCTGGCTGTCAATCCGGGAGAAGTTGCGCAGGGCCACGACGATGTTTTGGATGCGATCGGCGCCCATTTCCATGGAGCTTAGCAGTTTGGGCAGATCCTTTTGGACGAAGGGCAGATCGATGCGATCGATGGTTAGTGCGATGGTTTCAGTCTCTTGGGGATCGGCCTGGTAGAGTTGCAGCAGTTCGAACAATTGCGTGACGTAGGTCTGGGCATAGACGATGTTACCCGCGATGAAATTGAGGGGATTTTTAATTTCATGGGCGACCCCGGCCACAAGCTGGCCCAGGGAGGACATCTTCTCGGTCTGGACCAATTGGGACTGGGTTTGTTTCAAATGCTCGAAGGCCTGTTCAAGCTGGCTGGCCTGGGCCTGGAGCTGCTGGCGGGAGGTTTCGAGCTTGGTGTTTTGGGCTTCGAGCTGTTGGGTATGGGTTTGGAGGTTGCTGTAGAGTTTGGCGTTTTCGATCGAGATGGCGACCTGGGCGGTTAGGAGGGTGAGGACCTCTAGGCGATCGGGCGTAAAGGCCCCGGTCATGAGCTGGTTTTCCAGGTACAAAATCCCCGTCAGGTGACCCTGGTAGATCATTGGGAAACAAAGCACCGAGATCTGGTCCCTTGCCAGCAGGTAGGGATCGCCCACAAACCGCTTGTCGAGTTTGGCCTGCTCGATGACTAAGGTCTCACGGGTGCGTTCGACATATTTGAGAATGCTCAGGGGGAAGGGGCTGGCCACCGTAACGGCCTGACGATCCTGACGAATCACACCGCCCTCCACATGGCCCTCGGCTTCCACCCAGAGACCCTCGCCCTGGGGGGCGATCAGGGCACCGCGCTGGGCTCCGGCGTTTTCAATCAAGATTGCCATCAGCTTTTCCATCAACTGGCTGAAGACCATTTCCCCGGAGAGCGCCTGGGAGGCCTTAATCACCGTCCGCCAGTCCAGACTTTGGATCGCCCCACCCTCGTTCTCCATGGATCGCAGATTTTGGCGCAGGCCCCGGCTGAGGTTGCCGCTGCGGACGACCATCTGGTGGTAGCGCTGTTTTAGACTGGTGGCCTTGCCGATCGCCCCCCACTGCTGGTAGGCCAGGCAGGCATCCTGGAGGTAGGCGCGGGCAATCCGCTGGCGGCCGAGTCCCTCGTAGTAGCGGGCGGCGCATTCACTGGCTATGGCTTCTAGATGCCCAAAGCCCTGGACCTGGGCCTGGGTGATGGCGCGATCGTATAGGGCCGTCGGGTCGGCGCCCCGCACCCGCTGCCGCTCGGCGGCGACGAGCAGCATGCGGGCCGCAAAGTTTTCGGGGCAGTGGCAGGCCCAGGTTTGCAGGCGCTCGAAGCAGTCGGTCAGGGCCAGCCAGTAGGTTTCCTGCTGGTCAATTCCAGCGCTGTCGTAGAGGGCCGCCAGGGATCAGGGCGTAGTAGAAATAGTGCTCCACGGCCACCACCACACCGAAATGGTGGTGGACCAGGGCCTGGGACCGCTGGGCCATCTCCAGGGCCTGGTCATACTGCTCGCACAGATAGAGGCTCTGGGCCTTGTAGATGAAGTAGCGGCTGAGGGTGTTTTTGGGGCTACTGGGGCGCTGGAGCTGCGCCAGCAGGTCGGCTTCGGCCACCTGGGCATTGCTAAAACTGGCGGCTTCGGTGGTCATCCCCCGCAGACTGAGGAGAAACTGCTGCTTCACCCGCGCATCCAGCAGCATACTGGCATGCTGCCGCTGCTGGGCCAGATCGTGGAAGCTGTCAATCTCCTGCTGGGCCTGGTGCAGGGGTAGGCCGCTGAGCAGGTGGACATCGGTGGACAGCGCCAGCGTGTAGAGGGCGTAGAGCAGATCGCCCATGCGATAGCAATGCTGGAAGGCATCGCGCAGGTGGTTTTCGCAGGCATCGAAGGGCTCCTTCCAGTGGGCCAGCAGCCCGCCATAGCTAAACAGCGTAATCCCCTGCAACGCATTGAACTGCAAACTGAGCTGCAAGGCCGCCTTGCCGAAGCGATGGCCACCACTGTAATTGCCCAGGCCCGCCCCCAGAATAGTACCGTAGGCCACGTAGGCGTAGGCCGATCGCTCCGTATTCCCATGCTGAATCGACAGGGCCACCATCTGACAGATCGCCATCTGGTAGCGGGCGCGATCGCCCGTAATCGCCGCCGCCGCCACATACTGCAACAGCTGCATCTGGCTCTGGAGCGCGCGATCATGCTCGGCCCTGGGCAGGCCCACCAGTTGATCCACCTCGTAGCCGATCAGACGGTTTTGTAGCGCATCGAGTACTCTATCGGCCTCGGTCACCTCGGGCAACTGAGCACCCAGGATCGTTAATCCCTGCTGGCCCAGATCGATCGCCTCCTCGTAGCGGTTTTGATGAATACAGCAGGCCATTTGGAGGGCATAGATCTGGGCCTGGATCAGCGGCGCCTGGCTGGCATCCTGGAGAGACTGGAGGGTGGTTTCGGCCTCGGTGAGCTGGCCGCAGAGGTATTGGCATTCCGCCAGCTCCAGGTCGATTTTCAGCAAAAAGTCAGCGTCGCGCAGTTCCTCCGGCAGCAGCTCCTGGGCCGTGACAAAGTGCTTGAGGGCGGGCTCGTAGGCAGCGGCCCGCTTGGCCTTGCGTCCGGCGTTGAAATTCAACTGGGCCAGTTCCAGGAGTTGCACGGGGTTCTGCATCAGGGCACGGCCCAGGTTGAGCTGCTGGACAACCGTGAAAAGGCGATCGTCCTGGCGCTGGGCTAGCATCTGTTGCAGCCCGTGCTGGCCGACCTTGAGGTGCTGACTACAGCGCTCATCGTCCTGCATCAGGGAATAGGTGGCCTGGCGGACGCGATCGTGGATGAATTTAAAATGCTGGTCTGCCTGGGCATCCCGCGCCGATCGCCTGCCCCAGCCCTCCACCGATCGCGCCAGCAAGGGAATCAACAATCCCGACTGAATGGCCTCCTGCAAGCCTTCTCTGAGTCCGCCTGTGCCCTCACAAAGCGCTTCAAGATCCTGCAAACTAAACTCGCTGCCAATACAGGCCGCCAGCTTCAAAATGCTCTGGGCCATGGGGGCGAGGTTGCGGATCTTAGCCACCATCAGATCGATCACATCCTCGGTAATCCCGCGATTGTGAATCATGTCGAGGTCCCACTGCCAGCGGCCCAGGTCAAAATTAAACCGCAGCAGCCTTTGACGATGTAAAAACTCCAGGAGCTGATGGGCAAAGAAGGGATTCCCCTGGGTCCGGTTGAAAATTAGCTGGCCCAGGGGTTCGGCGGTCCCGTGATCGCACCTCAGACTATCCACAATCCACTGGGTAATCCAGGCCCGATCGAGCCCTTCAATGGCGATTGTCTCCACGGCAGCTGTCTGATTCTGGCGATCGAGAAAGGCCTTCCAGCGATCGGTCCGCTCACTGCCCAGCACCAGCAGCGCCAGGGGATCCAAACTCTGGGTCAACTGTTGAATCAAGTTCCAGGAGGCCCGATCGACCCAGGCCAGATCATCAATGGCCAGCACCAAGGGATGATCCACCGTGGCAAACACCCGAATAAAGGACTGCATCACCCAATGGAAGCGGTTTTGGGTCTCGCGGGTGCTCAGATCTCGCACAGGCGGCTGGGGACCGATCACCAGGCCGATCTCCGGCATCATGTCCACCAGGATTTGGCCGTTGCCCTGGACGGCGGTCAAGATGCGCGATCGCCACCGGGCCACCTGGGTCTCACTTTCGGTCAGCACCTGCCGAATCAAGTCCCGCAGGGCCTGGACCAGACAGGCATAGGGCTCGTCCTGGCCAAACTCTTCGCACTGGCTGATCAGAAAATAGCCATGGCGCTGGAGCACGGGTTTCTGCAAATCCCGCAGAAGTAGCGTCTTACCCACACCCGCATCCCCGAGCAGCAAGCCACAGCGGGCCGGCCCGCTGCCGCCTGGTGAAACAGCCCCAGCATCGCCTGCCAGGCCTTCTCCCGACCGTAGCGCTTCTGGCTAATGCTGAACTGGCTGGAGATATCCTGGGTACCCAGGTCAAAATCAGCGATCGGCTGCTGCAACAGCAACTGATCGAGACATTGCTTGAGATCGAGCTTCAGCCCAAAGGCACTCTGGTAGCGATCGTCGGCGTTTTTAGCCAGTAGCTTGAGGATTAGGCTGCAAAGCACCGGGGGCAAATCCGGGACGCGCAGTTGGGGGGCCAGGGGCTGCTTAGCAATATGGGAATGGACCAGCTCGTTCAGGTCCTGGCAAGGAAAGGGTGGGTGGCCCGTCAGCAGGTGATAGAGCAGCCCCCCACGGCGTAGAAGTCCGTGCGGTAGTCCAGGGGGCGGTTCATCCGGCCCGTCTGCTCCGGGGCCAGATAGGTGAAGGCAGCAATACTGTCGTCGCTGGCCCGCAGGCGATTGAGGGGATTGCCATCGAGACTTTGGCCCTGGAGGACGCTGTGGGTGTCCAGGTAGGGATCGAGCAGCCGCACCTCACCGCTCTGGGGATCGACCAGGATGCTGCGGGGGTGGAGCGATTGATAGATCCCCTGGGATTCATGGATCTTGCCGAGGATTTCCACCACTTGCAGGATGATCTGTAGGCTGCGCGCCCAGGAGAAGGTCTGCTGGTCGATCAGTTCACTCAGGGGCCGACTGCCGACCAATCCTCTAGGATCAGTGCCACATACTGGTGGGTGGGGGCCAGATCAATGGCCTGGATCACCCCTGGAATGGCCGGACGGTGTTTTGCCAGGTCGAAGGCGTCGCGCAGTTGATTGAGCGATCGGACGTTGCTATGCTGGGCCAGCACGCGGATCAGGACAGAGGCGCGATCGTGGTGGCGATAGCCCCGATAGACAACGATGCCAGCCTCTTCAAACAGAATTTCGGTCAAATGATATCCAGGGATCGAGCAGTCGAAAACCCGAGTTTCTAGCATCTCGCCCTCATCTCAACCATCCATTTCAACGGATCTATCATCACCATGGGAACCGGGCATTATGAACAGGCTCCCTGTAAACCCTTGTTTTGAGTATTCCCGGATTGGCGGTGATGGTATCAGATGTTTGGTAGGGGGCTTAATGGTGGGGTTTTG
This sequence comes from Alkalinema sp. RU_4_3, assembly GCA_012031975.1. Lineage (GTDB taxonomy): Bacteria > Cyanobacteriota > Cyanobacteriia > Leptolyngbyales > Leptolyngbyaceae > JAAUSA01. The sequence continues at coordinate 19,704 of JAAUSA010000063.1, forward strand.
TCTGGATCAGGCCGTCTTCTAGGTAGGTGATCCGATCGGCGGCGTCCATGATTCGGGGATCATGGGTGACCAACAGGACCGTGCGGCCCCCTTCCTTGGCCAATTGGCGCAGCAGCTCGATCACGGCATGGCCGTTCTGGGAGTCGAGGGCGGCGGTCGGTTCATCGGCCATGATCAGGGATGGGTTGCCTGCTAGGGCGCGGGCGATCGCCACCCGCTGCTTTTGTCCCCCCGAAAGATCGCGCGGCAGGTTATTCGCTTTATTGGCCAGACCGACTTGTTCAAGCAGCACCAAGGCCTCCTTGCGGGCCGAGCTGCCCCGATAGCCCTTGAGTTTGAGGGCCACTTCCACGTTTTCCACGGCGCTGAGGGCGGGGAACAGGTTGAAGCCCTGGAAGATAAAGCCAATGTTCTCTAGGCGGAACTTGGCCAGGGCCTTGGGCGACATTTTGGTGATATCTTGGCCGAGGAGTTTGACCGACCCGCCTGTGGGCGTCAAGATTCCTGCCAAGATGGAAAGGAGGGTTGTTTTGCCCGATCCCGATGGCCCCATCAACAATTGCATGTCTCCGGTGGGCACCTGCAAATCCACCCCCTTCAAGGCATGGAACACCTCGCTGCCCGATTGATAGCTCATGCGGACATTGGTGGCGGCGATCGCCCCTTGGGCCGTTGTTTCCTGGGACAAGCTGGGCGAAGATGCCGTAACGGTGACGAGATCGGCTTTGCGGTGCAAGGGGTTAAAGGAGAGGTTTATCGCGGTCATCGGTATGGGTAATAGAGTGGGATCTAAGGGAACGCCGTCAAAATTCAGATTAGAGGTCATCACCGGGATTTAAGTTACGGATTGAATAGAGAACTAAAAATAGACTTCAAGGGGAAAAGGTCTTTTTCAGAAAGGTTGCGGCAACCGAGCTCAAGCACTGTTTAGATATACCGTAGTCTACTCAGTCCAGGCAACTGTCCTAGGACGTAAGGAGGCTGTTTAGAAATTGGCCTACGTACGGATAGGTTTTATGGATGACGGGGCGCAGCTAGTAACATCTACGTCCAGGCCCCTGGGGCTATGCAGAAATACCTGGAACCCAGCGCCTAAACCTACGCTTTAAAGACGATCGCCGGATCGACCCGCGTCACCCGCTGCACCGCAAACAGGGCGGATCCCACACACATCACCACGGTCAGGACAAAAACGCCTGCGGCGGTGGTGGGTTCGATCAAAATCATCACGCCCTTTGCCTTGAGGGTCCAAGCACTAAGGGCAAAGCAAAGGGCCATGCTGGGGATATAGCCTAGGACGGACATCCACAGCGCTTGTTCCAGAATAATGCTGTAAATTACCCAATTCGAGGCCCCCATGGCCTTGAGGGTGCCAAACTCCCGCAAATGATCGGCCACCGAAGCATAAAGAATCTGACCCACAATCACCATACCGACCACAAAGCCGACCACGGCCCCAAACCCTAGGATGAAGCCCACACTGGTCCGCACTTCCCAGTAGTTGCGGGTCTTTTCGGAGAGTTCCTTGCGGGTATAAACGACGGTATCGGGCATAGCCTGGGCGAGTTTTGTACGGAGCTGCTCTAGGTCTTCGCCCGATTTGGCCTTGATCAGTATGTAGGTGATCGGATCGCTCAGGTTGAGCCGCCGGGGCTCGGGGGCGGGCAGATTGCGATCGCGGGGCGCATTACTAAATTGGTTGCTGCAATCGGTGCTGTTGTCGGGCAGGCGGCGACAGGTGATATTGCTGCTGAGTTCGGCCAGGCTATAGGCATTGGCGGTTTCGAGGGAGGCGAAGACAAAGGCGCTCGATGCCGTGGACTTGGTGTCTTCGGTCAGACCGACGATCTCCAGGGGCAGATTGCCAATGGTGGCTTGGTCGCCGACCTTCGAGACATCTAAGGAAGCGAGACTGGCGCGATCGACCAGCACCTTGTAGGACTGGTTCAGGGAAGCCAACTGCCCCTCCCCCATGGGCCAACGGGCAAACATCTGCCCCTCGGGATTGAACCCAATAATCCGGACCGTTGAAAGATTACCCTTGGGATCCCGCCAGCGTCCAGCCCGCAGCAGGACCACCTCGGTTTTTTCCACACCGGGTACCTCCGTGGCTTTCTTGAGATACTCCGCTGGCAGGGAGGAGACCAGCTCAAAATGCACCAAATCCTTATTGGCCACCCACAGATCCGCCGAGGAATATTCCACCAGCATCGAGGTCGATCGCAAAAAACCCTTCAATATGCCCAACTGAATCGTCACCAGGCTCACCGCGAACAGAATCCCTGCCTGGGCCACCAGGAAGCGAATCGGATCTTCAAACAGGTTCTTACGGGCGATCGTCGATGAAGCCATATAGATATAAAAGCAATAAAACCGGACAGGCGATTCACCCATCCGGTTTTACGATAAGAGATTTGAACCCGACTGATCACACTAGGGAGCGAATCTCACCTAGACCGACCGATCGCTCAGGGCCAGGGTCAGATGGTCGAAGGGCTGCTCAATGAAGGCCACATCGTTAATCCCAGCACCACGGGCCATATCCACAATCATTTCCTTCATGATTTGGATCCCCCGCACCGTCGGGCCGATCGGCACGCTCAGGGAGTTGTACACCTCACGCAGGCCTTCGAGCACCCGCTCGTTGAGCACATCGTTGTCAGCGGCCACCAGGGCATAGCTGGCATAGCGCAGGTAATAGTCCATATCCCGCAGACAGGCGGCAAAGCGGCGGGTGGTGTAGGCATTCCCACCGGGACGAATCAGCTCTGGGTTCTCTTCAAAGAGGGCCGCGCCCGCCCGACGAACCAGCGCCGAAGCGTCTGAATTGATCATCGATACGACCTGAATTCGAGCCATCCCAGTGTTGAAATAGGCCTTCAAATCATCCACAGCATCGCGATCGAAGTAGCGCCCTGTTAGATCGTAGGTTTTAATCAGGCTTGTTACTGCATCCCGCATACAAAGTTTTCTCCCAGGGTCCCGTAAATGTTGCTTTTACAAGTGATTTTGGCCAAGTAGCTCCGGCGATGGGGCAACCCTAAACCAACATTAGGCCACACACATCACTAGCTCCTTCAAAGCGCTCATAGCCAACAGTTTATCATGGCCTTAGGGTACGCCCCCGAGAAATGGGCGTTTCAGCCCCCAACTGTTTGCCAAACTTTACATTTGGGGATCATTCCCTCAGCAGTTCGACCAGTTCGGGGGTTTCGAGCTGGGGCAGGGGTTGGGGCAGGTTGAGTTCCGGGGGAGCTGGCAGGGTGATCACCTGTTGGGGGCGTTCTGGGGTTTCGGTCTGGAGCTTGGGGGAGAAGGTGAGGAGCGATCGCCCACCTGTTTGACAAACAATTCGAGGAAGGCGCCGCGCTGGTTCTGCTGGAAGACTTTGCCCAAGATCGCGGCGATCTGGTCAGACTGCTGGGGCGCCCCGGCTTCAAAATATTCAATCAGGGTAAACCCCGCCACACGGGTCAGGTAGGCCCCGCTAATGCCCTGCATCAGCCCCCCCGGCCACGTAGGTGACCATGTTGGTTTTGAGCAGTAGGGCCACGGCCTGGGTGGAAAATTCGACGATGCCCTGCTTGACCATGAGGGCGGCGATGGTTTTGGCAATGGTCTTGCCCTGGTCGAGGGTCATGGGTTTTTGGTAGACGGCGGCAAGTTCCACGACCATCTGGCCATTGATGGCGGCGGT